>JBGSTO010000180.1:0-3930 GCA_041736465.1 Anaerolineales bacterium
GTCCGCACCCGGCGCACCGGCAGCGCTGACCACACCAGAACCGCTGCCGGAACGACCAGCGGTGCAGTCGCCGGATATCTCGTTCATCGACAGCCCCTCCGCGGCCTGCGTGCTGCCCAGGGCCGGCACCGGTGTGTGCTACATGACCTGGTACTACATGTACGCTTACGCCGATCCGAACTACATGATTACGATGACGGTGGAAATCGACGGTAAAAAACGCGGCAACTACGCCGGCTTCTTCCAGACTTACATGTTTATCCCGCCGGAGATGCTGTCTTTCAAGGTTGCCTGCGGTGCGCCTGGCGCCAGCGGCATCCCCGGCATGGGCCTGACCCACACCTATACCCTGCGCGGTCGCGACTCGGCTAATTTGAAGGCTGCAAACTACGGTTCAGCCACCTGCCCCGCCGATACCCTGCGCCGCCTCTACCTGCCGATGATGCGCAAGTGAGTGTTTGAGGCAATATCACCCCCAGGACGTGAAGAAAAAGATTGAAACACGAAGAACACTAAGGTTGAGCGCAAAGACCACAAAGAGAATATAAATCAAGACATTGTGGGCTTTGCGTTTCCTTGGTGTTCTTTGTGTTGAGCTTTTTGATTTTTTTTAACGGAGGCAGCATGGGCGACAAGATCCTCACCCTGCATCCCGCCGGCAAGCAGGGAGTTAACATTGACCGGCGCAAGTACGAGCAGATCAAGGCGGCGATTTTGAGTGCCATCGGTGAGGCCGGTCGCCTGCCCTTTGCGCAGCTGTCGCAGGCGGTCTCGGAACACCTGGATGCGCCCTTCGAAGGCTCGATCCCCTGGTACACCATCTCGGTCAAGCTGGATTTGGAAGCCCGAGGGTTGGTCGAACGCCTGCCGGGCGCCGGTCCGCAAGTGCTGCAGTTGAAGGATTAATCCCCCACGATATAGTGCTCCGCCCTGCCGCGCGCCAGCAGGACGCCCTGCGGGTCGCGCACCTCGGCGCTGAACGCCAGCCTGCGACCGTCTCTCCCGGTCAGACGCGCCTGCACGGTGATCGTGCCCATCTCGACGGTCACTGCTTTCGAATATTTCATCTCCAGGCGGCGGGTGACGTTGGGAGGCGCGATCAGAAAGCCGAGCGGGCCGATGGTGTTATCCACCGCCGCGGCGATGATGCCGCCCTGCAGGATGCCGTACGGGTTGAGGAATTCCGCCAGCACCGGGAAGCGGGTGGTGAGTGTGCCCGCCTGCTCGTCGAAGGCGATGAACTCGCCCTGCATGCGCACGAAAACCGGCGGGGGAATCAGGAATTTTCCCTCTCGCCCTTCCATCCGGCGGGCGAAAGCAATGGATACGTCTTCTTGGGTCATGGGATCAATTGTACCAATTCCGAGGCGGGAACGGATGGAGATCGCGAGATCCAGGCCTCTCTCCTGTAGGGGTGGGTCTTCGAGACGGCTGGCGAGGCGTGTTGGCAGGTGTTGGCTGCGGCTGGCGAGGCATTTGTGCGGGAGAAGACCCACCCTTGAGCCGGGTTCGAAATCGGGCCGGCTTGGGCGGGTTTTTGTTTTAGCCGGCGGCGGCTAGGGTCCTGAGATGCAGGTTTCAGGCAAATGCGCCTTGCTGGAACAAACCCGCCCCTACAATACACGTGGTAGGGAATCCTACCCCATCCTCCCGGTGATGTAATTCTCGGTCAGCTCCTGCGCCGGGGTGGTGAACAGGCGCGTCGTCACGGCGAATTCCACCAGCTCACCCAACCAGAAGAATCCGGTGAAATCCGACACCCGCGCTGCCTGCTGCATGTTGTGCGTCACGATCACGATGGTGTACTGCGCTTTCAGCTCGTGAATCAGGTTCTCGATGTGATCGGTGTCTATCGGGTCGAGCGCCGAGGCGGGCTCGTCCATCAAGATCACCTCCGGCTGCACCGCCAGCACGCGGGCGATGCACAGGCGCTGCTGCTCTCCCAGCGAAAGCTCCAGGGCATCGCGTTTTAGATGGTCCTTGACCTCGTCCCACAGGGCTGCCTGGCGCAGGCTGCGCTCCACCGTCTCCTCCAGCTCGTAGCGCGTGCGGGTCAGCTCCAGCACACGCGGCCCGAAGGCCACGTTGTCGAACACGGTCTGGGGGAAGGGATTGGGTTTCTGAAAGACCATGCCCACCCGCTGGCGCAAGTCGGTCAGATCCACCTCGGGGGCGTAGATATCCTGCCCCTCCAGCAGAATCTCGCCCGTCATGCGCGTCCCGGGGATGGTGTCGTTCATGCGGTTGAGGCAGCGCAGGAAGGTGGATTTGCCGCATCCCGAAGGGCCGATCAGGGCGGTTACCTTCTGGGGCAGGATGTCCATGTTGATCTGGATCAAGGCTTTGAAACTGCCGTAATAGAAATCGAGGTCCTGGACGTGGAAGATAGGCGCGATCGCATTCATACCATTTGATTTTACATGATTTTTCCAATTTGCACCCAAAATGGTTAACCGGGTTGTTAACCTGTTTAACACTTGTTTACATCCGGGATGTCACCTATAATTTGAATATGCGTGCGCTTTGCATAACTTGGTTCTTGCTCCTGACACTGCTGTCGGCCTGCGCCGCACCTGCCGGCGAGCAGCCCGGCGCTCCTGCTGCAGTCACCAGCATCGAAAATAAAGGCTCGGATACCATGGTCAACCTGGCGCTGGCCTGGGCCGAGCTGTACCAGGGCACGCACCCCGAGGTGAGCATCTCGGTTACCGGCGGCGGTTCGGGCACCGGCATCACCGCCCTGGCGAACCAGACGGTGGATATCGCCAACGCCTCGCGCGCTATCAAAGACGAAGAGATCGCCACGATTGCTTCCAAAGGCCCGGCGCCGGTCGAATTCGTGGTCGCCCGCGACGCCATCGCCGTGATCGTTAACCCTGAGAACCCGGTGAACGCGCTGACCCTGCAGCAGATCTCCGACATTTATTCCGGATTGATCATCAACTGGAGCCAGGTGGGCGGCGAAGACCGCCCCATCGTGTGTCTGTCGCGCGAGACCAACTCCGGCACGCACGTTTACTTTTTGGAAGAGGTGCTGAGGCTGGGTGACAGCGACAACAAAACCCTGTTTTCGCCGGAAACGCTGCTGCTGCCCTCCTCGGAAGGCATCACTGCCGAGGTGCGCGATAACCCCAACGCCATCGGCTACGACGGGCTGGGCTACGTCACAGCGGATGTGAAGGTGCTGGCGGTGGCTGTGGATGCCGCTTCGCCGTATTTCTTGCCATCGGTGGAGACGGTCAACGACAAGACTTACCCGATCGCGCGCGACCTGTATATGTACACCGCAGGCGAGCCTTCCGGCGCACAGGCTGCCTACCTGGATTGGATCCTGCAGGCGGAAGCCCAGGAAGTGGTGCGCGCGCTGGGTTTTGTGCCGGTAAAGTAAGTATGGAACGGAGTTAAAATACTGAAACACAAAGGTCACAAAGCATGAAGACAAAGATCACTAAGATTTTAATTAATGACTTTGTGAACTTTGCGCATCCTTTGTGTACTTTGTGTTGATCTTTTTCTTCGTTGTTTTTAAGAAATAAAGGATACCAGTGGACGCATCCTGGAAGAAAACGCTGCAAGCCATCAACGAACAGGTGATCACCCGCGCCATCCAGGCTTCGGGGTATTCAGCAATCCTGTTCGTGGTGGTGATCTTCGTCTTCCTGATGCGCGAAGGGCTGCCGGCGCTGGGGGAGGTGCCGGTCGGCTCGCTGCTCTCGGCGCGCTGGTACCCGATCGAGGATTATTTCGGCATCCTGCCGCTCCTGGGCGGTTCGCTGATCGTGACGCTGGGCGCGGCGCTGGTGGCGGTGCCGTTCGGGTTGGGCACTGCCATCTTCATCGCCGAGATCGCCCCACGCTGGGCGCGTGAGGTGCTCAAGCCGTTCGTGGAGGTGATGGCGGGCGTGCCTTCGGTGGTGCTGGGCTTCCTGG
>JBGSTO010000188.1:0-3942 GCA_041736465.1 Anaerolineales bacterium
CCCACCGTGCAGCCCAGCGCCACGCTCGCGCCCACGAGTGCGCCCAGTGCAACCGCCATCTCGGAGCCCGCCGCAACGCCCACCATCACCCCCTCCCCTACGCCCACCATACCGGTTGGCGTGCTTTACTCGCGTATCAACGCCATCACCATCAACGATGCCGGGCAGTACGTTGTCGATTATGAGACGTTTGAATACACGGAGATCGTGCCCGGGCAGCACGTGCATTTCTTCTTCAACACAGTTTCCCAGGAACAGGCTGGCAACCCAGGCAGCGGCCCCTGGATTCTATACGGCGGCCCACGACCATTCACGGATTACCGCACTGCGGTGCGACCGGAGAAGGCCACGCAGATGTGCATCCGGGTTGCGAATACCAATCACAGCATCATTCTGGATTCCGGCAACTGCTTCACGCTGCCGGATGTGAACGCGGCGGTGCCGGTATTCGACGATCCCTGCCTGGTTGGCCCAGGCCCGGCATACCCCAGCCTGGGCGTGCTCGAAGCCGGGCAAGTGCTACTTGTGACGGGCATCTCTTCGGATGAAGCCTGGTGGACGGTGGAAAGTCCGGCTTATCCGAACCAGACCTGCTGGCTGCAGCGCGCACGCGCCGACTTCTCTGGCGATTTGAGCATCCTGCCCCTGGCAGAGACCCCAACGCTGCCCGAGAGCACCCCAGCGGACCTTTTTGTGCAGATCGACCGGATCACGCTGGATGACCAGAATCGCTATGCGGTTGAGTTTACCCCGCGCGGATTTACTCCAGCCCTGCCCGGTACGCACATGCATTTCTTCTATGACATCTATGCTTCCGAGCAGGTTGGGAGTGCCGCTGGAGGCAACCGTTTAATGTACGGAGGCGCTTCTCCTTTCACCGGCTTCAACCAGGCCGATCGCCCCGCAGATGCAGCCCAGCTGTGCGTACTGGTTGCCAATCCCAACCATTCCGTGATTGAAGGCAGCGGCAACTGCGCACCTCTACCCGACGTTGGCCCAGCGCCCTCTTTTTCTACGCAGCTCGAGCAGGCGCGCTCGCAGCCGGTCACGTTTCAGGATGGTTTTGCCGATAACCACAATAACTGGCCAAGCGGTGTGGAAAGCTCAGCGGTGTATGGTTCTCTGCAGTGCAGCATCTCCGATGACCGCTATTTTTTGAATATCGACGGCCTGGAGCCCACGGTCTGGTGGGTGAGCGGCGACATGCCCGGCGTGGCCGATTTTTACCTGGCTGCCAGCGCCCGGCAGGTGTCGGGATCGCCGACCAATGAATACGGCCTGGTCTTTCGCAAAACCAGCGATCAAGACTACCTGGTGTACAAGGTAAATGAAAACGGTCGCTATGCACTCTACCAGTTCCAGGATGCGACCTGGACGGCGCTGATCGATTGGAGCGACACGTCTGCGCTCAAAGTGGGTGAAGAGAACCGCATGGAAGTCATTGCGCAGGGCAGTCTGCTCTACCTGGTTTTGAATGGGGAGCTGATCGCCCAATATACGCCGGCAGACCTGGGCGATGGCAAGGCAGGCCTGTTCGTTGGCACCTCGAATTCTGGCGAAAAAGGCTTGTGGGAGTTTGACAATTTTGAGGTTCGCCTCCTGGATTGATGAAGAACAGAATGGATAACCATGGAAAATCATTTTGGCAAACTGATATTGCTCTCGGATGGCGGTCCGGAGCAGGAGTTCGAGCTTGGCAAAACGCGGGTGAGCATCGGCCGCGCCACAACCAATGATATCCCGCTCTCTGATGGGCGCATCTCACGCAACCAGGCGCGCCTGGAGTGCGCACCGCAAGCCATCACCCTGATTGATCTTGGCTCGTCCAACGGCACCTATGTCAACGGGCAGCGCATCGACCGCATCGCCTTGCAGCCCGGCGATCTGATCAGCATGGGCGGCTTGCAGTTCCGCTACGATCTTGCGCCGGTGGTGCAAGAGGTGGGCATGACGATCATCGACCAGGGCGCAGACCTGGACAAGGCCCTCGATCTGGAAGTGCTGCCCTTCGCAATCAACGAAACCAGCC
Organism: Anaerolineales bacterium; assembly: GCA_041736465.1. Taxonomy (GTDB): domain Bacteria; phylum Chloroflexota; class Anaerolineae; order Anaerolineales; family UBA4823; genus JAJUJL01. The sequence goes on from JBGSTO010000188.1 coordinate 2,030, forward strand.
AGCCGCGCCTGGTGGTGATGACGCCGCAGAATACTTGGGAAGTGCCCCTGGAAAATGTTGATTCGCTCTCAATCGGACGAGTTGATAGCAACCAACTGGTTTTGGAGCACACGAAAGTCTCGCGCCAGCACGCGGAGATCCAGCGCAAGGGCAATCTCTTCGTGCTGCGCGATCTGGGCTCAACCAATGGCACCTGGCACGGCGATACGCGCGTCGATCAGCTCATCCTGCAGGATGGGGATACATTCAAGATCGGCGAAGCGAGTGTGGTCTTCAAGAGCGGCTTCGAGGATGAATCGCTCACCATTGCGGATACCCATGCAATCTCCGGGCAGAGCCGGCGAATTGTGATCTTTGTTCCCGGCTTGATGGGCAGCGAGCTGTGGCGCGGCAATGAGCGCATCTTTCCGCACATCAAGACCCTTTTCACCAACCCGGAAACGCTGCAATACCCGACACCTGCCGAGCCGCGCAAGATCGTGGACCAGGTGGTGATCGTGCCTAACCTGGTCAAGCTGGATCAGTACAACCGCCTGGGCGATTACCTGGTGGAGGAGTTGGGCTATCGCCGGGGTGAGGATTTCTTTGAGTTTGCCTACGATTGGCGCCAGGATGTGCGCATCTCAGCTCGCCAGCTTGGCGAGTTGATCGAAAGCCTGCCGCGCTCCCAGCCGCTGATCATCATCGCCCACAGCCTGGGAACGATGGTCAGCCGCTATTACATCGAGCGCCTGGGCGGGAAAGGGCGGGTGGAACGGGTGATTTTGATGGGTGGGCCGCACCGCGGCGTGGTCAAAGCCCTCACCAGCATGCTCAGCGCACCGGATGTGCTTCCGTTTGGGATCATGGGCGAGCGCCTGCGCAAGGTGTCGATGACATTCCCTTCCAGCTACCAGATCCTGCCCGTTTACTCACTGCCGGTGGATGCCAGCGGGACGAAGATCAACTTCATGGAGGACGAGAGCTGGCTGCCCGAGCAGTACCGCCCGCTGCTGCGCGCTGGGCGCGAGTTCCGCCGCGAGCTGGGCGTGCGCTCCAGCATTCCGGCAGTCTCGATCTTTGGCTATGGGTTGAAAACGCTTGCCAGTCTAAACCTCTACCGCGACCCGGGTGGGAACATCGCCAAGATCGATTATCGCTCGGAACCGTCCGGCGACTCAACCATTCTTGAATTGAGCACGGTTCTGGAGGGCAGCGAGATCCATCCGGTGCAGCAGTATCACGGTTCGCTCTTTGTGGATAATGACGTTAAAATGCGCCTAAAGCTGGAGTTGACGCGGCCGTTTTCGAGCTAACCCGGCAGGAAAAAGCGTTTCTCACTGACAATGCCGGATTTTCTCTGCGGCTTTGCGTCTCTGCGTGAGATCTCAGCCAGCCGGCGTGGGAACGACCTTCACGAAGCAGCTCAGCAGGATCTCTGGTTGGGAGAGGATGCGGATTTGCTCCACCGTGTCATACTGGTAGGTCTGCTCCAGCGCTTCGATATAGTGGGCTAACAGATCCTGAACGGCTGCCAGGTCGCCCGCCTCCAGCGGCTGGATGCGTACACTGGCGCCGCGCGCCAGGCGGCGCTGCAGCGCGCGCTGGTCGAAGCCAAATTCGGGGGTCAGCTTTTGGTAGACGATGCCGCCGGTCATGCCGGAGAAGGCGTACGGTCCCGGATCGCCCATGATCAGCACGGTGCCAGAGGTCATGTATTCGCAGGCAAAGCCTTTCAGGTTGGCCGAGCTTGTAAGCAAGCCGCTTGCAAGCAAGCCGCTTGCGGGCACGCCGCTGCCCTCACTATCTTCTACGGGCGCGGTGATTTCGCCGCCCAGGATGACTTTCGCCCCAGAGAGCCGCACGCAGGCGCGCGAGTCGGCGTTGCCCTGCACAATGAGCACCCCGTCCTGCGCGCCGTAGGCGAAGCTCTT
>JBGSTO010000189.1:0-5761 GCA_041736465.1 Anaerolineales bacterium
TGTCGTGGATCTCGCGCGCCAGGCGGTTGCGTTCCTCCAGCGCGCCGATCTCGGTGCTACGGGCGAAGAGCCGGGCGCGCTCTATGGCGATGCTGAGCATGTCCCCCAGTGTGTACAGCAAGCGCAGGTCATCGGGTGTCAGCTCGCGCCAGTCGGCGCTGGCGACGTTCAGCACACCCAGCTGCCGCCCGTGGGCGTACAGCGGCACGCTGGCGTGGTAGCGCAAGCCGTCCGCCTCGTCCACCAGTTTTTTCAGCCGGCTGCATGTGATCACGTTGACGTTGGCTGCGCCTTCCAGGTCGCCGGCATGGTAGGTGTCCAGGCAGTAGCAAGAGCCTTGCATCAGCTCCGGCTGGCGCACCAGGCCCGGCGGCAGGTTCTGCGCTGCAGCCAGATAGGTCTCGGGGCGGTTCTCTTCCAACAGCCACACCCAGCCGGTATGCAGGTCGAATACCTCGGCGGCTTTGGCAAGCGCTGTTTCGAGCGTTTGCTGCAAATCTACCGAGCGGTTGAGCGCCTCGGCAAAGGTATTCAGGATGGACAGCTCGCGGTTGCGCTGCCGGAGCTGCTGCGCATCGGAATGTGCGGGTATGCTGGACATATGGGTTAGATAGTAATCTCGGGCCAGCCTGGAGTAACCTGATTCAGCTCACACGTGCTGGTCAAACAGCATGGGGTTTCCGTCAGGGTCGAGCGCCATAAAATAAGCCGGCCCGCTGCTGCTCTCATCGGCTTCGGGAATCAACTCCACGCCCTGCGCCTTCAGCTTACGCTGCAGCTCGCGCACATCGGTGAATGATTCCAGCTTCTGGGCGTTTTGATCCCAACCTGGATTAAAGGTCAGCATGTTCTTGTCGAACATGCCCTGAAAGAGGCCGATGATGGTGCTGCCGTTCTTGAGGATCAACCAGTTCTGGGCTGCATCACCACCCGTAACCTCGAAGCCGAATTTTTGGTAGAAGGCTCGTGAAGCCTCCAGGTCTTTCACTGCCAGACTGATTGAGAATGCGCCAAGTTGCATGCTTTTCACTCCTTTTTCGATCTGTCATCCTGAACGAAGTGAAGGATCCAGATCCTTCGCTGTCCAATCCGCAGGATTGGCTCTCAGGATGACATCCTTGCGCGTGGCCCACTACGTGCGACCAGCTTTCGCCTATAGCTTCGTTGGTGAAATGTTGTGGAGCAATTCTATCCGATTTTTGATTTACTACCCGTGTGGATATTTAATAAAGGAAAAAGTTTTGCAGCGCACAGCACTGCAAAACTTTTTCTCCCGTAAGTGTTCGCAAAGCCTGTCTTTTTCTAATCCTCTTCGCCCAGGATCCAGTAGGCGAAATTGGTGAGGCGGTAGATGTACGTTCCGGGCCAGGCTGCCCGCACAAATACGCCAACCCTGCCCTTCTCGAAATGATCGTCCTCCACCTCGGCTACCTGGACGCCGTTTGCAAAGACCACAAATCGCTCGCCTTCGGCGCGGACGCCGATCACGTTTTCCTCATCCGGCCCGGTGTTGATAACGCTGCTCCTGTCTGCCTCGAACAGAGTTTCGGCGTCGTAGGGGTCAGCATCGTCCAGGCGCAGGATCCGCAAAGTGCCGTTGCAGCTCACAGATACGATGTAGCCGTAGGAGACCCCGGCCAGGTGCGGCGGGCCGTGAAAGATAATGCCGTAGGCATCGTTGTCGGAGCAGTCCTCGGTCTCGAAGGTCAGCTCGATGAAGGCATCGCTCAACGTATGGTAGCTGAACCACCAGGTGCTGAAACCCGGTCTCTTGCCGGTCACATACAGCTCGCCATCCTTGAACTGCAGGCGGATGCTGCTGTTGTTGGGGAGTAGCCTGGTCTCGGCTTGCGCCCACTCGGTGAGGTAGGCAATCTCCATCGGATTTTCGTAGTCAGGCTCGCCATAGGCTGTGCGCGGGTCTAAGATTGGGCTGAGGATGAGAGTTGATACCAGCTGAGTGGCGGTTGGCACCGCCGATGTTGGCTGAGCCGTGGCTGGCGCGGGATAGGCCGTGCTGGCTTCTGCCGCGGATGTGGGAGGCGCAGCGGTTGGCTGGGCGGCTGCCGGGGCGGCCTCGCTGGGCGGCGGAGCAGCCTCTGTCGAGGCTGGTGGTTGGACGGGAACGGCCGTGTCGGGAGCTGCTACAGCCGGGGCGGCTGGCGTATCAGTTACCGCGATAAAGGGCGTGGGCTGGTCTGCCCCAGGCGCCTGCAAGTTGCACGCGCTGGTGAAGAGCAGGATCAGAATGACGAGAGATAATGCTGTTCGCTTCATGAGTACCTTCCTTGGTGCAGGCGCGGCAGCCTGAGCCTGTGTGAATATTTTTCCCGCTTTACGGGCATTTTGTGCATCGCATCGATTATATCCCGGTTGAATACCAGGTGCGCAACGATATTACGATCCGGGAATCGCCGGAGGTTGGAGCGCCTCCGGTGATCTCTTGCGCTGCCCCGTCTTCCGTCCGCGCAGCAGGTACCAGGCCACATAAACGATCAATGCCGGGGGCAGTAGCATAGGTACGATCAGGACGAAGAACCAGATCGCTGCCTGGGCGGCGACGATGGACACATCTCTCAGCGACTTGCTCGCTTCCTGAAAAGTTACAGCTGCGTTCCAGGGCGTCGGGGTTGGCGTAGGCGTTGGCGTTGCGGTTGGTGAGGGTGTGGGGGCAGTGATCTCCGGCTCGATATCGATGGTGATGGTTGAGAAAGCCGCCCGGTCAAACAGGTAGTTCATACGCCCTTGAACCTGCTCAATTTCTCCTTCGATGCTGGCAAGCTGCTCGTTCACTTTGAGCGCTTCTTCGACTGTTTTGGCCTGATCCAGGAATTGGCGCACGCGATCGCGGGTAGCTCGCAGGTTCTTCAGGCGCGATTCCAGATCGACGTATTCGTCGGTGACATCCTGCCCGGTGGCGTTTTCGTTCAAAACGCGCACCGCCAGCTCGCGCAGCCGCCGCAACGCCTGTTCGAAGCGGTCTACCGGTACACCCAGGGTCAGTGTGGCGTACTTGAAATTTTCCATCCCGATCTCCTGGTACCAGACGCGCGAGCTGACAATGTAGCCTCCCAGGTCGGTGACCATCTGGGTGGTGCGGTCGATGGTTACATCCGTATCGGCGACCAATAACCTGATCTGGGCGTCTTTGACGATCAAGCGCGCCCGTCCGGCAGCCAGGCGGGCAGCAGCTTGCGGCGTGGCTGCCGCTCCCGGAGCCTGCGGCCCAGGATAAACCTGAGCCGGCGCCGGTATTTCCACTTGCACCGCGACGGTTTCGACGACCTCAGCAGAACCTACTTCTCTTGCGGCTGGATAACTCAAAGTTTCAAGCTCCCCTCGCCGGGCAGCCTGGCATGCCGCCAGCAGCATGCCTGTGAGCAAAAGTACAGCAGCCAGTCTATATTTGCAGGCGTTCATCTCTTCCATCCCCTGGTCAATGTGTCTGTGCAGGCACGAGCCATTCGCCACCCTCAGGCCCCAAATGGTGCATGTGTGGTCCGTGGATGTATTTTCATTATATAGAACAATCCATTCAAAAGCAAACCAGGTAGACCATTTCCCTGGCGAGCCTGCTTAAATCAAGGCGACGATGAACAGCCGCCGGAACGGGTAAAGCGTCTTCCCATCTGAGCGTACGGGATACGCGTTCCGCAGGCGCCGCGTGTATTCTGCAAGAAAAATCTCTCGCTGGGTGTCGTCGAGTCCGTTCAGCACCGGTCGCAGCCCGGTTCCCTTGACCCACTCGAGCACTGCGTCCTCGCCTTCCAATTCCTGCAGGTATTCGGTTTCCCAGATATCCAGGCTGCTGGTACAGCCAACCAGCAGATCGTAATACGTCTGCGCATTATCCACCCACTTGCGAGCCACCGCCTGCCGCAGCGCCTCCGCACCCAGCATCCCTCCGCCGGGAGCGCCGTTTTCCAGCGTTTCACGCATCAGGCGGTGCGAGGCCGCCTCCCAGCTCAGCGGCATCTGCACTGCCAGGCAGCCTCCGGGCTTCAAGTAACCGGCCAGCCGCGGAAAGAGCAGCGCGTGTTCATCGATCCACTGCAGCGTCGCATTCGAATAGATCAGGTCAGGCGGTTTGCCGGGCGACCAGGAACGGATATCCGCCTCGGTCCAGTGTACCCTGGAGGGCTCGGCGGCAGCCTGCGCCAGCATCTCTTTCGAATTGTCCACGCCGTAGACCTCTGCAGAAGGCCAGCGCTGCGCGATGAGGCGCGTCACCTGTCCCGAGCCGCACCCCAGGTCGTAGATCATCGCTGGGGAGGCGAGAGATACCCGCTCAAGAAGCTCGAGCGCTGGCCTCAAGCGGTGATCCGAGAACTTGAGGTATTGGGATGGATCCCAATGCGTGCCTGCAATCTGCCCTGGGTGATTATTGGGGGACATATTCCTCCTTTGTTGATGACATCATATCACTACAGTAGGCCTCAGCACAGCCTGCCTGGGCGGCGCCCAAACCAATCCTCCAACACCCAAACCGCCTTGCGTTTTTGTAAGGTTCTCATCCATTTTTCATTTTACGCGCAACTTTTCCGCTCCTTCAGCGACTGATACATTAATTGCGATTAATCTGCCTGGAGGGCTTGTCTATGCCTGGGAAAAACGTACTCTTTTTGTTCGGCGCCGGTTTGCTGCTTGTATTGGCGGCAGTTGGCCTGGCGCTGACAGATGCCCAACCGGCGTCGGCCGCGCAGGGCTTTTCCCTGGAAAGCGTGGCGGCGTGGTCAGCGCCCAAAACAGCGCCCCAGACCGCACTCCTCGAAGCACCCCTGGCAGCCCCCCAACAGGTCGAGCCCGTCGAACCACCGCATTACCCGCTGCGCTGCACCAACTGTCACGACTTCACCGGGCAGTGCGCCGCCTGCCACCAATCCGATCACCCCAGCGGCCACTACGAGGTCGAATGCATCGCCTGCCATACCCCAGGCGATTGGATGCAGGTAATGGTCGAGCACATGCAGGCCGATCTGTTCGACTGCCAAAGCTGCCACCTGGAAACCCGCCCGGCAGATCACTTCGAAGGCCAGTGCATCACCTGCCACCGCACCTCAAGCTGGCAGCCGCCCATCTACCCGCACGTGCTGGCGGACACCGCCGACTGCGCCGGCTGTCACCAGGAAGCCGCACCGGTGGCGCATCCCCCAGGACAGTGCTCTGATTGCCACGTCCCCGGCATCTGGAAGCCATCTACTTTCGACCATAACAGCCCGGCGACGGCAGACTGCCAGACCTGTCATGAGCTCATCCGACCGGCAGACCATTACCAGGGACAGTGTTCTACCTGCCATAAGCCAGGCGTGAGCTGGCTCTTCATGCACCGCGCCGGGCAGGCGCTGGACTGCGCCGGCTGCCACGAAACGACGCGCCCGGCCAATCACTATCAAGGCCAGTGCTCTGCCTGCCACAACCCCCAGGGTTGGGAAAACGCCCGCTTCAACCATGCCGCTGCAAAAGCCACCAACTGCCAGTCCTGCCACGGCAGCAAGCGCCCGGCGGATCACTACCCGGGCCAATGCTCGCAGTGCCACACTCCCGGCTCGCCCTGGAAGAACGCCAAAATGAATCACACCGGGCTGACCGACTGCCAGTCCTGCCACACACGTCCCTCCGGGCATTACGCCGGGCAGTGCAGCAACTGCCACACTCCCAACTCGCCCTGGAAGAACGCCAAAATGAATCACACCGGGCTGACCGACTGCCAGTCCTGCCACACACGTCCCTCCGGGCATTACGCCGGGCAGTGTTCGCAGTG
>JBGSTO010000204.1:0-1862 GCA_041736465.1 Anaerolineales bacterium
CTGAACTACGCTACTTCAGGGGCGGTTACCGGCGATTATTTCCAGGTGGTTGGCTACGCCTCAGCTGCGATTTACCGCAAGTGTGGAGAGCAGAGCTAGCCTGCTCAGCTATGGAGGATGCTGGTTTGTTTTGGAGTGTACTGCTTATCCTGCTGCTGGTTTCATTGAACGGATTCTTTGTGAGCGTTGAGTTTGCAGGCGTGGCCTCGCGCCGCTCGAAAATCGAGCTGTTGGCCGAGGACGGCAGCTCTTCCGCGAAAGTGGTGAAGACCTGGCTGGAAAACCCGGCGGCGCGCGATCGCCTGATTGCGGCTTCTCAGCTCGGCATTACGATCGTCAGCCTGGCTTTGGGTGCTGTGGGTGAAAATACCTTCGAAGCCCTGCTGGCGCCATATTTTCAGGATGCCCATATGCCTCCCTTCTTGCAGGCTGTAGATCCGCTGCTGGCGGCGCTGCCGCTGATCATCTCCTTGATTGTAATAACCAGCCTGCACGTGGTGCTGGGCGAGCAGGTGCCTAAGGTGGCGACGCTGCACGACCCAGAGCGTTTTGCTTTGCTCGCTGCCCAACCCATGCGCATTTTCAGCACGGTGTTCAAGTGGTTTATCGATATGCTGGATTGGGCCACCCGCCAGATTTTGCAATTGGTGGGGCTGCGCATCGTGGGCGAGCATGCCAGCCTGTACACCATCGCCGAATTGAAGCTGATACTTTCCGAATCGGAAGAAGTGGGTGTCATCCAGCCTCCGGAGCGGGAAATGCTTGACGCCATTTTTGACCTGGGGGCGCTGGTGGTGCGCCAGGTAATGGTGCCGCGCACCGAGATGATCGCCGTGGAGGCGGATACGCCTTTGGAGGATATCATCGGGTTGGTTTCGCAATCCACCTACACAAAATTCCCGGTGTATGAGGATACCCTGGACCAGGTGCTGGGCATCGTGCATGTCAAGGACTTACTGCGCGCCATGCAGGATAAAGACTGCGCCGGCTGCACTGCGCGCAGCCTGGCACGCGAGCCGCTCTACGTTCCAGAAACGATTCCCGTCAGCCACTTACTGGCCAGATTCCGTGAAAACCGCCAGCATATCGCGATTGTGTTGGATGAATACGGCGGCACGGCGGGTCTGGTGACGTTGGAAGACTTGCTGGAAAAGATCGTGGGCGAGGTCAGCGATCCCTTCGATGACAGCCAGGCAGAAATCCAGGCAATGTCGGATGGCTCCTCGTTGATCGATGGGCTGGCTTTGATGGAAGATGTCAACGAAGAGCTGAGCCTCAACCTGCAGGATCCCAATTACGATACTATCGCCGGTTATGTGCTAGGTAAGCTGGGGCGTATGCCGCGCCTGCACGATGTGGTTGAAGGCGATGGGGTGAGCCTGCGCGTCGAGGCGTTGGATGGTCTGCGCATCTCGCGGGTGCTGCTGACTCGGGTGGAAACCGACAACGGTAATCCCACTTCACCGGATCCATCTTAGCCGGGATCAGCGAGCCAATCCACTGATGGCAACCTATGTCGAAGTCGCCGTAAATGTGTCTCGGGTGAGCGGCGAATTTCATTACCACCTGCCTCCCGAACTGGAAGGGAAAGTGCAGGTGGGGCAGCTGGTCGAGGTTCCATTTGGGCGGCAGCGAGTGCAGGGGGTGGTGCTGAGTTTTCCGGAACAGCCCGCAGTGGTGGAAACGCGCCCGGTGTTAAACATCATCGCCGAGCAGGCAGTGCTCACACCTTTACAGTTAACTTTCATGCGTCAGCTTGCCCACGATACCCTGGCGCCGCTTTCGGCTTGCATTGGATTGATGCTGCCGCCGGGCCTGTCTCAGCAGGCAGATGTTGAGTACGCGCTTTCCCTTTCACCGGA
>JBGSTO010000209.1:0-4544 GCA_041736465.1 Anaerolineales bacterium
CCGGCGCGGCCGGAGCGCGGCTGGCAGCGTGCGCCGGGACAGCCATGCTCAACAGCACAATTAGCATCATTAACTTGCGCTGCCACATCATGCTTGCCTCAGTGGGATAGTGCAGCACTTTCGCGGATCAAACGTATCAGCTCATCCGGATGTCTGGTGGTAAATGCGATGTCGCGCACCAGCCCCTGCTTGACTTTAAGCGCAATCACCAGCCGGGGGTACTCCAGAAAATTGAACATGGCACGGTACCTGCCGCCCAACGGTGTGAAGTGGATGCCCGCCCCGCCGATGCGCCACAGGGAGGTTTTATCAGGAAATACTGCTGCAATATTGCTGACAGGAATTCGCCAGGTGAAGATGCCAAACTGCAGCGAAAGCGATTGATCGTCGAGGCGGATGACCAGCGTGTGGAAGTTGAGGGAATAGAACAGGAACATCCCGAACAGGCAGACGAACAGTACCACCCAGCCATCCCACCCGGAGCGCAGGAGGCGCCAGGTAGACAGAAGCAGGAAAGACAGCATCAGAAATATAAACAGCGCTTCGGTTCGCAGCGAGGTCAGAGTCTCGTGATGGCGCAGTTTATCAGACATATGACCTCCTTAATCCGTATGACGCGCACAACCTATTATCTCTTATACCCCCATCTGCGATTTCGCGCCACAGCCCGCAAAGGGCGGGGACACTCGGCTGGGGTAGGGGTGGGTCTTCGTGACGGCGGGCGAGGGATTACTGACGCAAGAACGATGTGTCTGGCGAGGCGGTCTGGACGAAGAAGACCCGCCCTGGCGCGGGACGGGAGACCTCGCGGGGCAGGGCGGGTTTTTGCTCTTCCCGGCGGAATCGAGGGGCCTGAGCTGCGTTCGTTAGGCAGGTGTGCCTTGCCCGAACAAACCCGCCCCTACGGAGACGAGGTCGATCGGCTGTGGTAGGGGTGGGTCTTCGTGACGGCGGGCGAGGGATTACTGTCGCAAGGACGCTGCGGCTGGAGAGGCAGTCTGGACGGAGAAGTCCCACCCTGGCGCGGGTCTGGAAACCTCGCGGGCCAGGGCGGGTTTTTGCTCTCCCCGGCGGAATCGAGAGGCCTGAGCTGCGTTCGATAAAGCAGGTGTGCCTTGCCCGAACAAACCCGCACCTACGGGGGTTTAGATTCATTCATATTCACACACCCCTCCACCCGGCGGGCGTAATCCTTGCATCCGTGTCCAAATCCGTGTGGTGCCCGGGTTGTGCTCCCTCGGCGCAACTTTTTGCCTGATTTTCCGTATATCTCTTTGTGCACCTGAGATCTATCACCTTCCGGCGCTGGGATGAACGCCTGGCGAATAACTTCCCCTTCAACCTGCCCATCCTGAACGGGCTGGAAGAGCTGCGCTTTGAATCGCCGGTCACCATATTGGTGGGCGAGAACGGCTGCGGCAAATCCACGCTGATGGAATCCATTGCCATCGCCGCCGAGATGGTCGCCGTGGGCAGCGACAGCCTGAAGCGCGACCCCTCGCTGGCGGCGCAGCGCGAGCTTTCAAAGTACCTGCGCCTGGTGTGGAGCAAGCGCACCCGCAAGGGCTTCTTCCTGCGGGCGGAAGACTTCTTCGGCTACGCTCGCCGCCTGAACCGCATGCGCGCCGAGATGGAAACCGACCTGCAGGAGATCGAGCACGAATATAAAGACCGCTCGGCGTACGCCGCCAGCCTGGCAAAGATGAGCACCGCCGGAGAGCTGGCAGACCTGCGCCGGCGCTACGGTGAGGGGCTGGAGGCGCGCTCGCACGGAGAGAGCTTCCTGGCGCTGTTCCAGTCGCGCTTCGTACCCGGCGGGCTGTACCTGCTGGACGAACCTGAGGCGCCGCTCTCGCCGCTGCGCCAGTTAGCACTGATCAGCCTGCTCAAAGAAATGCTGCCGCAGCAGTCGCAGTTCATCATCGCCACGCATTCGCCCATCCTGATGGCATTCCCCGGCGCGCAGATCCTGCTGATGGAAGGCGACCACCTGCGCCCGGCATCCTGGGACTCGCTGGAGCACGTCACGCTGACACGCGACTTCCTGCACAACCCGCGGTCATTTCTGGATCGTCTCTAGACTCCCCCAATACAGGTTATTGAGAAGAACCTATGAGCATAAAAAAGTCTCCCCTGTTAACACCGTTAATGATCTGGTTCCTGAGCGCCATGATCCTGGCGAACATCGCCGCCAACATGATCAATATGCTGATGCCCATCTACCTGACCGAGCTGGGGGCGTCGGTCGGTCAGGTGGGTATGGTCTTCACCCTGACCTCGGTCGTGATCCTGGTGCTGCAGATCATGGGTGGCTGGATTTCCGATTCGATCGGGCGGCTGCGCGCCATCGCCATCGGCAGCATCGGCGGCGTGATAGGCTTCCTGGCGATGCTGGTGGCGCCCTCCTGGCAGTGGATGCTGCTGGCGCTCTCGGTCAACCAGATCCCCTATGCCCTGGTTGGGCCGAGTTTCAGCGCCTTCATCGCCGAGAATTCAAGCGAAGAAAACCGCGGCCGCATGTACGGTCTCACCGACACGATCTACCAGGTGGTGGGCATTGTCGGCCCGCCGCTGGGCGGGCTGCTGGCGGGACAATTCGGCTTCAAATGGATGCTGCTGGTGGCATCCCTGTTCTATGGCGCCGCTGCCACGCTGCGCATCTGGATGGCGCGCAATATGCGCCCGGAGAGCGAACGCGAGGCGCGCAAGCTGACCGTAGACTCGTTCAAGTCCAGCCTCAAGGTGGTGGCGGGAATGGTGGTCGGCGGCGGTATCATCACCTGGATCTTCCTCACCGACGGCGTGCGCGATATCGCCTTCCGCCTGTCGGGCGAGCTGCAGCCGCTCTACCTGGAGCAGGTGATCGGACTGTCCTACGCTCAGATCGGCATTTTGGGCTCGGTGTTCTCGATCGCCATGATGCTCACCCCCATCCTTTCCGGGCGCCTGGCAGACCGCTACGGCGAGCGTGTGCCCATCACCGGCGGCTTCTTCATGGTGGTGATGGCGATGGTGGTCTTCCTGCAGGGGCGCGAATACCTGGCGTTCATCGGCACCTGGGCGCTGTTTGGGCTGGGGGTGGGCCTGCTCAGCCCGGCGTACCAGTCGCTGGTTTCGAAGGTGGTGCCGCGCCAGTCGCTGGGCACGTTCTCGGGCCTGTTCCAGGGCAGCCTGGGCCTGATCTCGCTGCCCGCGCCGTGGATCGGGGCGCAGCTCTGGGAGCGCTTCAACCCGCGCCTGCCATTTTTGCTGACTGCCATTGGGGCAGCGATCACCCTGCCAGTGGTGTGGTGGAAGTTCAAACTGCCGAAGGCGCCTCCGGAAGCAGAGCTGGCGACGGTGCCTGTGGAAATTGAGTAGACCCCCTCCGGCCTGCGGCCACCTCCCCCAAAATCCACAGAACGGATTTTGGGGGAGGGAAATCAACTCTCCTACACCTTCACGAATAACGGGAGCCGCTGGTTATGTTCTGCGCACCCGGGCGGAGCATCATTCGTGTATTCGTGTCCTATTCGAGGACGGCTTCTTTCAGACATCCATGGGGTGACAATTCAGACAAACGGGTGTATACTCTCTGCTTGTGAAATTTTGCACGCACAAACCAAGCCAGCCGTCACAGACCTGACATCTCATCGCTGTCAGGTCTGTGTGTGGTAATATCTTATCAAACGAAAATACTGCGAGGTACCCCCCATGGATATGATGAAATTGCCCCAATTCGATCCCATTCACGACGTTTACCACTACGAAGGCCAGCAGCTCAAAGCCATCTTCCAGCCCAAGAGTGTAGCGTTGATCGGCGCCACCGAGTCGACCGGCTCGGTCGGGCGCACGATCATGTGGAACCTGATCTCCAGCCCCTTCGGCGGGCCGGTCTTCCCGGTCAACCCCAAGCGCCCCAGCGTGCTGGGCGTCAAGGCGTATGCTTCGATCATGGAGCTGCCCGAGCCGGTCGACCTGGCGGTGATCGTCACACCGGCGCGCAGCGTGCCGGGCATCATCAACGAGTGCGCCCAGGCAGGGGTGCGCGGCGCCATCGTCATCTCCGCCGGCTTCAAGGAAACCGGACCGGAAGGCGCCGAGCTGGAGCGCCAGGTGGTGGAAAACGCCCGCAAATCGAACATGCGCATCATCGGCCCCAACTGCCTGGGCGTGATGAACCCGATCAAAGGGCTGAACGCCACCTTCGCCACCACCATCGCCCGCAAGGGCAAGGTGGGCTTCATCAGCCAGTCGGGCGCGCTGTGCACGGCGGTGCTGGATTGGAGCATCAAGGAAAACGTGGGTTTCTCGGCCTTCGTCTCCATCGGCTCGATGGCAGATGTGGGCTGGGGCGACCTGATTTACTACCTGGGCGACGATCCCGAAACCGAATCGATCGTCATGTATATGGAAACCATCGGCGACGCGCGCGCTTTTCTCTCCGCAGCGCGGGAGGTGGCGCTGATCAAGCCGATCATCGTCATCAAACCGGGCCGCACCGCCGGCGCTGCCAAAGCTGCCGCCTCGCACACCGGCTCGCTGACCGGCTCCGACGAGGTGCT
>JBGSTO010000236.1:0-3453 GCA_041736465.1 Anaerolineales bacterium
GCCGGGATTACGGATATGTAAGGCGCGTCCCAGAAGCCATCCGAGAACACACGCCGCGGCTGCAGCCCCACCTCGCGCAGGTAGCCCAACCACTCTGCCGGTGCTTTCAAGCTGATGTGGGTCGGATCTTTATAACCCACCCAGCGCTCTTTTTTCCAGGCGCGCATCGGCGAGTCCAGATTCGGCGTTGCCAGCAGCAGCATGCCCCCCGGCGATAGCAGCCGGCTCATCTCGCTGAGCGCCTGGCGCGGGTTGGGCAGGTGCTCCACCACGTGCTTGGCAATCACGATTTGAAAGCTGCCATCCGGAAATGCCCCCAGGTCTTCAGCCGAGGCCAGCGCAAAGCCGCCCTGCGGTACGTTGCGCCGCGCCTGCTCGAGCGCCCACGCGTTGATATCCGTACCATACACCCGGTAGCCGCCGCCCTGAGTGCGCCGTTCGGAGCCGGCGCTCAACCAGCCAAGTAAATGACCCAATCCGCAGCCGATTTCCAGCACCCGCCCCTGCCGCGGACCGTGGCGGCGAACCAGCAATGCATAATAGCGATTCGACCACCAGTACTGGCTGTAGCGCTCGAAAGAAACCGCAGCATAGGCTTCGGTTTTGAAATAGGATTCGTCGAATGGGTGTTCAGGCGTCAAGGCAGGCAATCCTATCCGACGGGCTTACGCGCCACGTAAAATGTGAATACGCCCTGCGGGTGCGGCTCGGGGCGGGCATAGCCCGCTACCAGGCGCCGGGTTAACGCCAGGTTCCACGGGTAAGGCGCCAGGATCCAGCGCCCGGTCAGGGCATGCGGCAGCAGGGTCGGAGCGCCGAAGTAATGCCCCCATTCCAGCACGCGCATGGCTGCCGGCGGGAAATAGTGCCACCATCGCTCCAGGCGGAAGCCGGCTTTTTCCAGCCACGCCTGCCAGGTTTCTACCGGCTCGGCGTGGTGCACGCGTGACATGCGCCGGAACCAATCGGTATAGGCCTCACCCAGGCCGCGCAGTCCCACGCGCCGCAGCAGCCCCGGCACCGCCAGCTCCTGCAAATAACCCGGGTTCGGCACACAGAACAGGAAAGGCGCCCCTGGTTTCAGCACGCGCCTGGTTTCTGCCAGTACCGCCTGCACGTGGGGAATGTGCTCTAACACCGAATTGCTCACCGCACTGCCAAAATACCCATCCGGAAACGGCATTTGCCCGCCATCGCCCTGCACCAGCGTGCGGTAGCCGCCCAGGCGCTTCGCCTGGTGGATGGGCCCGCTCCATGGATCCAGGCCCACATCCAGCGGCTGCGCGAAGGTCACGCTGGCAAAGTGACCGTCCCCGCAGCCGACATCCAGGATGGGCGTCTCCAGCGAAAATTCCTGGTAGAAATGCGCCTCTACCGAGCGCAGGATAGCACGGAAATATGGCAGATCACGCAGGTGCAGCCAAAGGTAATCCGGGGATGGCGCAGCCGGGCGCGCCGGTCTGGAGG
Source organism: Anaerolineales bacterium (assembly GCA_041736465.1). GTDB lineage: Bacteria > Chloroflexota > Anaerolineae > Anaerolineales > UBA4823 > JAJUJL01. Next base: position 1,468 of record JBGSTO010000236.1, read on the forward strand.
GTGGTTGGGGCATCATATGGATCGTTCAGGCAGGCGGCTGTAAAAGATTGTCTGATGCGCTCTCCGGCGCCGCCGGACCCGGTCGTGTAGACAGGGTCGGCTCCGTGTTGTGGGCGTTCAGGCGAATTTCTCCCTGGTAAACCAGCGCCTCGAACAGGCTCTCATAGGTGCGGGCAGTGCTCTGCGGGGAAAACATTGCTCTTACAGCCTGCGGGTTGCCGCCGAAGTGCTCTGGCTGATCCAGGATCGCAATGATTGCCTGCGCCAGGGATTGGGCATCGCCCGCCGGCACCGTGCGGCCCATGCCCGTCAGAGCCACCGGCTGGCGCACCCCGGGCAGATCAGAAGCCACAACCGGCGTGCCCGCCATCATCGACTCGACCTGCACCAGCCCAAATGACTCGGTGCTGTTCAGGCTGGGCAGCACCGTGACTTCGCATTCATGGAAGAACGCCGACCAATCCAGCGGATTCAGGTTGCCCATGAAACGCCAGTGATCCCCCAGGCTGGAAATCAATGGCCTCAGCCGCTGAGCGTACTGCTCTTCGCCGAACACATTTTCGTGCTGCCCGACGAATATTACCCTGGCGCCTGGGTGCTTTTCCATCACCAGCGGCAGCGCCTGCGCCAGGTACTCCACGCCTTTTTCGCTCGCCAGCCGGGCAGCCATGCCAATGATCCTATGCCCGGGCTGGATGCCGGCTTTGCGCCGGAATGCATCCCGGTCGGTCTGGCTCACAGCCGTTATCTCAGCCGGCGGCAGGATCGGGCGAACCTTGCGCAAATAGCCGCGCAGGAAGGACGAGTTTTCAGCGTAATCTTGCGTGTTGGTCACAATCACATTGGCAGCACGCGCCGAGATATGGTTTGCCAGATGAGATACCTGGTTCGCCAGCCAGTGCACGCCGCCATGCGGCAGCTTCAAGTCGCAGTGGTAGGTCAGCACCACCGGTTTACCCAGCAGGCGCGCCAGCAGGCTGACCGGAGCGGCATCCAGCTGCGGCAGGTGCAGGTGCACCACGTCTGCGCGGCGGGCAAATGCCAGCGCCTTGAATACCATCCCGGGCATGAGCACACCTTTGGATACGCGGGCCCACACCGGTAGGCGTACGATCTCCACCCCATCCCGGCGTTCGCGCCGCGCAAGCTCTGGGCTGTACTGCGATGTGAGCACAGTCACCGCGTGGCCGCGCGCCGCCAGCGCGCGCGCCATGCGCTCGGCATAGATCGTCAAGCCCGAATAATGCGGGCGGTAATACGTCAGTGCGGTCAAGATACGCATTGCGCTTGTATGCAGATCAGTCTGGCGGCTGATCCACCCCTTCCAGAGTTTCGCGGCTGCGGCCCCGCAGGCGCCCCACTTTATGATATAGATCGCTCAATGACTGCCCATCCCGCGCCAGTGCCACAGCCCCCAGCAGGCCTGTGATCACGATTTGCAGCAAATGCGACGTGAACGCCATCGCCAGCGCAGAAGAAACGTCCTGCCCGAGCAAAGACAGCGCCCCAACGACTGCCGCTTCATACACTCCCACAGCTCCCGGTGAAGACGGGGCCGCGATTCCCAGAGCCGCCACCACCAGGGTGAATGAGGACCACAATAATTCGCCCTCCGGGAAGAATGCCCGCAGCAGCACGTAATACTGCACCAGCGCAACCAGCCAGTTGACCATCGCCCAGCCGATGGCGCTGAAGAACATGCCCGGTTCAGTCAGCACAGCCAGTCCTTGCAAACCCGAGGAGACTGCCTGTCCGCCAATTCTGTCCAGCCACCGCCAACGGCTCGCCAGCCGGTCAAACCATTTCTCGATGATCTGTGGGTGGCGCGCCATCCAGTATAAAATCACGAAGATCAGCAGCACAACCGCAATCGTGCCGGTGGCTGCCATACCCTGGCGCTCGGCCCCCACCACAAATGGCAGCAGCAGCAGCAGTAAACCAGCCGCAAAGGTCAGGTCAAGGATGCGCTCGATGAAGATGCTTGAA
>JBGSTO010000243.1:0-2255 GCA_041736465.1 Anaerolineales bacterium
AGACCGGCGATCTCATCCAGCCGGCGTTGGGCGAAGCTTAGGTGGAGCTGCGCCTCGGCATAGGCGCCGGCAGCCAGGCTCAATTGGGCGCCTTCCAGGCCGGTTTTCACCGGGTAGAGCACATCGCCGGGGATGGAGGCCTGGGACGCCAGCGCAGTCGCGCCGGCCCCGCCAAACAAGAGCGCAAATACTGCAATCAAGGCCATCAGCGTAGAGAACGCGAATCGCTGCGAGGCGTAGGGCTGCCGTCTTCGGGTTGGTAGAATGGATTGCAGCCATTTTGGCAGCCGGTAGGCCTGCTTTTCTGGGGCTGACTCGAAGAGCTCATCCAGCTCGGTCATAAAGCGAGCCCGGGTTTGGGTCTCCTCTGCCGCACCGCGGGGAGGCACAGGCTCCAGCAGCTCGAGTAAACGCTTCAAGCCGGGATCCTGGTATTCGTTGGGGTCAATTTGGTTTTTCACAGTTCATACCTCCTGGTCGTCTGCTACTAACAAGCGGCGCAGTGCGGTGAGCGCCCGGTGCTGCAGCGCCCGGGTTGCCTCCACGGTCTTCCCGAGGGCATTTGCCACCTCGTCGTGGGACCACTGCTCCAGTAAGCGCAGCACGACCACTTTGCGCTGATCTTCGGGTAATGCCATCAGAGCCTGGCGCACCCTTTCTCGCTCCGTATCCTGGGCAAACAATTGGGCCGGATTGCCCAGCGGATCGCTGTGCACTTCGGCGTCCAGCTCAACCGTCTCGAGAGAGCGCTTGCGGTACTGGTCGGTAGCCCAATTGTGCGCCATGCGATACAGGTATCCCTGAACATTTTGATCCGGCCAGCGACCACTGCGCATGGACTGTAAAAAGCGGCTGAAGGTTTCCGAAACGCATTCTTCCGCCAGGTGGCGGTCTCCGAGCAAGCGATAAGCGTATCGGTATAATCCCGGGCTGTGCTGTTCATATATTCCGACCAGCGCCTGTTTGGTGACGGGAGGAGCGTTTTCCAGGGACAGAGAATTCATCATGTGCGCGACTCTTTCATCTAGTAATGACGGAAAATCAGGGAAAATGTGATGCTGGATAATGAAAGCAATGATTTTCGATTGGGTATGTGGTACGGGCATAGATACGTGAGTGCAGCGCGATTGGATTAAAAATAGACCTCAAAGGTTTTTTAGAACCTTTGAGGTCTGAAAAAGACGATGCGAGTATGTCAGGCCTGGCGCAGAAGAGCTTTCAAACGCGGAGCAATTGCCTGCCAGATTGGGCAGCGGTCATACACCGCAGTGAAGAAAACGAAACCGCTGAGCGCCAGCAGCCAGAAGGAAGGTCCGGAGGACACACCCAGCGCTGCCAGCACGGCGGCTGCCGATAGGCGCAGGATGCGCTGCATGGAGCTTAACGTGGGCCTGGGCGGCGCTTCGCCGGAAGCTACGGCTGAGAATAAGCTGTGCAGGTTCGGCAGGTCTTGCGCGCCCACACGGCGTGCGGTTTCCTGCCCCTGCTGGTAAACCAGCATGGTGGGGATGCCCAGCACGCCCAGCTCGCGCAGCAGCTCGGGGTGCTCATCGGCGTTGATGCGCAGCAGGTGCACCTTGCCCTGGTATGCGCCTTCAACCTGCTCGAGCCAGGGGGCCATAGCCCGGCAGGGTGCGCACCAGGGCGCCCAGAATTCGACCACCACCGGGGTAGTGCTCTTGTGGATTTCATTCAATAGGTCTTGTTTGTTCATGGTTTCCCTTTATCTGGAAGTGCTGTCCGCAGATTGCCGCACTCGTGCGGGCGCAGATCTAAGAATTTGTCCACAGATTTCACAGATGACACAGATTTTTTTTAATTTTCGCTGGTCATTGCGTCTTTCAGCGGTGGATTCCAGGTACGTTGCGTTCGTGGCGCTCTGGCGGATGATTCTCCCTCTTTAGACGCAGAAAGCGGGAAAAGGTTACAGAATGCGACCGGCCGAGAGGGGACAAAACCGGTAGCGCCTGGTTCAAACCTGCGCGGCGGCGGTGGCGGCGATCCAGGCGGTGGTCCAGGCATTCTGGAAATTAAAGCCCCCGGTCAGGCCGTCGATATCCAGCACCTCACCGGCGAAATACAGACCGGGAATGAGGCGGCTTTGCATGCTGGCAAAATCGACTTCGTTCAGCGTTACGCCGCCGCAGGTGACGAATTCTTCTTTATTAACCGCCTTGCCATGCAGGTTGTAGCGACCGCCGGTAAGCTCCTGCGCCAGGCTGTTTAGCTGAGATTTTGATAGATCGGCCCAACGC
>JBGSTO010000253.1:0-2825 GCA_041736465.1 Anaerolineales bacterium
CCTGGAGAGCAGCCTGGCGATACTGATCTCGCTGCTGCCGGTGCGCCCCAGCGATTCATCGAGCGCATCGATCAGCAGCAGCAGCGGCTCCTGGTAGCCCTGCCGGTATAAGTTGATCAGTGGATTGCGCAAGGCGCGATCGAAGCCGGCCTCTTCGCTGAGCGAGCCCAAATTCAGCGCGCCGATCTGTATCCCGGTCACTGCGCCGCCCGCCTGCACATCGCCCACCTGCTGCTCAACGGTGAGCTGCACCTGCCCCGACAGGCTGGCCGCGTGCGCGGCGGCAAAGCCTGCTACCCGCTGGAAAAGCTGCCGGGCGAGGTTTTCGGCGCAGGCTTTCGGTGAGACGCTGCCGGTGGTGGCGATGCAAAAGTGAACGCCCTTGATGAGGCGGCGCAGCTTCTCTAGCTTCTCCCTGGTTTCAGCATCCTCGGGCGCCGGGCCGTAGCCTGCCAGCCAGGCTGCCGCCATGCTTTTGCCCGACCCGGGCTCGCCGGTGATCAGGAACAGGCGCTCCTGCGAATTTTCGAGCCAGTCCAGCAGGGGCGCCAGCAGCCAGGTCCTGCCGGCAAAGGCATCCATTTTACCGAGAACAGCATCCGGGAAAGGCTCGGGGGCGGCGTACCGGGAGGATGGCTGCATGGCAGAATCCAATCACCTTCAGGCGAGGCTGGCGCCGCGTTCAGCGAGCAGCGCCCGCAGGATGGAGCGGTGGCAGCGCGTCTCATCTTCGCAGTAGCAGCCTACGGAAAAATTGGTTTGGTGTGAAAGCGCGGCGAGCAGATCGAGCGTGCGGCTGGCCTCGGGCGCCGACATCTCTGCCCGGTATTTGCGGGCGAAGGTGTTCCATTCCGCCGGGGTATCCGCCCCCTGCCCCAGCTTCAAGAGCTCGGCGCTCGGCGCCAGGTTCGGGAACCACACGTCATACCAGTTCTGCGAAGCGAATTGGGTCTTGGGCACACCGCGCGGCGGTCTGCGCACCGTTCCGATGCGCAAGCCCTCGCCCTCGCTGCGGGCGCTGCCCAGCCTGACGATGCGGATGGTCATGGCCGCTCCTGAATGAATAGCTCTCCGGGTTACGTGGCTGCCGGCCCGGAATTGAGCATCTCTTGCGCTACCCGCCACCGGCCATCGGCCTCCTTACGCCAAATGATTATCAGGCGTAAGTTCACGCTCGTCCCCACATCCGGAGGACGCCCGTTGACCCAGGATGCCAGGCCGTAGACGTAAGCCAGGTTTCCACTGCCTTCGGTGCGCAGCGCCACGATGGACACCGACGACAGCGGCTTCATCGCCCGGGCCATGTCGAGCAGCGCCTCCCGACCCTGGACCGCTGCAGCGCCCGGCGCGACGAACACAGCGTCCTCTGTGTATTGATACACCCAGGCGGTTGCATCCGGCGATTCGAGTGCCGCCTCCAGTGCGCGTTCGGCAGCTCGAATCTCGGCTTCATTGAACGTAGGGCTCATATAGGCTCCTGATCTGTATTCTGCTTGCTCCAAAAAGAGCCGCCATTTCCCGGCAGAAACGCACGTCTGTTCAGCGGCATGGCAGATGATGCTGCGGCTTTTTGGAGTATATCACGTCTATTTGGGATAGTTTATGGATTCAAGATCCCCTTAGACTCTGCATCTGAAAAATTCTGGGATGGGGAAGCCCGGTCGCAAACCCACACCCTGGCGACGCCCGAACGCCAGGACTAATGGTTCGCCGCGCCCACCGGCTGCAAGCGTGGGTTGGGCGCTTTTGGCGGTTTCAATTCAGGCCAAAGATGAGTCCCATGACCGTGAGAAGTGTGTTAACGACCATGTGCAGAGCAGCCGAACGTCTCCAACTGCTACGCTGGGCGATTACTCCACAAATAGCCCCAAAAGCGATTAAGGTCAGAAACCGCCCCAGAGAGGCATCCACCAGCGCATGTTTTAGCGAAAACAGAACCGCCGTCAGGCCAATGGCGAAAGGCGTGGAAAGAATACGAATCAGGCGGACCTGAACCAGGCCGCGCCACAGGTATTCCTCCGCGACTGGCACGAAAAGGCCGTTCACCAGAAGGAGCGACACCGCTTTCAAAACCGGGGCTGAATTGGCCAGCCATACAGTCGGGTTTCGATAAGAACTGACAAACATTGGCAGCTCGATATTTCCCCAAAGCAGCCGGTCGAGCATGGAAAGAGCCCAAATGCTTAGCACTAATGCCAGTACCCAAAATGTGAAATTCCAGCTTGTCAGGCCCTCGCGCAAGGCCTGCCCAACGCCTGCTAACTCCTGTCGCCAGTTGGCGTGCATGAGCGCTCCAAAGCTGGCAGCCAGGAAGGAATAGATCAATAACAAAGCAAGCATGTCATTGACCAATAAGGTTCCAAAGGTGGGCAACCAGAATAGAACATAGTGCCGGAAGAAATATTCACCCGCGATAATCAAGCCGGCGACACCCAAAGCAGCGCTCAAATCGCGCGCCTTAGAAAGTTTTGAGACGGAGGCAGCCACTGGCACGAAAAATGCCTTTGGAGTTGGGCGCCCAACTGGTTGGCATACTGCCCTCACTCAAGTATTTTCCAAAAAGAATCCTTGCGGATGATTTTCCCCTGAGCGAACTCAAGCAGGTCTACCCCCCGCACTTCGATATGCTGCCCTGACGCAGATGTGCCGGTAAGAGTCCATTCAGAGACGCCGAAATCATCACAGACCCAGTGCTGATCGTCTCCATAATGCACATCCGGAATCCCCTCAAATCGTTTTGCCAGGCCTGCTCGAACCTCGTTCTTCCCGACGTACCGGTCGCCACGCGGCCCGGCGCCTCTTGGCATGTAGAAGACGCAATCATC
>JBGSTO010000299.1:0-7337 GCA_041736465.1 Anaerolineales bacterium
CCCAGGTTGCGGTAGATGCTGACCAGCAGACCAACCGCAATCAAGCTTAAGGTGACGAACGGCGCCACGTAAGCGGCAAACGCGCCGGGGGTGAGAACGATTCCATCCAGCGCCTGCATAATCGACTGGCTGGCGACCACCAATCCGACCGTCATATTCAGCGTGATCAGGATGCTGGCGAGCAGCGTGCCCAGCGGCAGCCGCCGCCAAACCAGCACCCCCGCCAGGAATGCCGATGGTAGGATAGCGCTCAGGTCCAGGGTATAGGTGGCTTCGGTGGTGTAGTGATCGAGCGTGGGCGGCACCGTCCCCTGCGAGAGAGCGACCAGAATATCCACCAACCAGATGATGAGCGACAGCCCGGCAAGGAATAGAAAGCCGCTGATCCAGCGGTGCGGCATGCGAGCGGAAGTCCTCGCTGCCAGCTCCTGCAGATCGATGGAGCGAAACCCGATCACAAATGCGAACAGGCTGGCAGAGGCAGAGCCGATGTAGACCAGCAGCAGGTTGTTGTAGGAGGCGCCCAATGCCAGCGAGGCTGAATTGTATAAAAAGTAAACCAGTATGCTGGTCAGAAACAGGCGGCTGCGCAGGCCAGCCCGGCGATCCAGAACGATCGCCAGCAAAAGCAGCGGCACGCATACGAACAAGGTGGCAGCATCTGTGCCGCGAAATATGGGTGCTTTGAATGCCGCATCGTTGCGATACAGACCTTGCCCGTAGATCTCCACCGTCTCGCCATGCACGCTGGTGAAGGTAAACGGCCCATCCCCACCTTGAGAGAACAGGCCAACCCCGGCGTAGATGGCAGCGAATATGGCAACTAAAAAAGACAGCAGGTGCAGCGTTGTAGAGGGTTTCATGATGATGCTCCTTGATGAGAGGGTGCAGTGATGTTCCTGAACAGGATTACCTCCCCAACACCATCCCCGCTGGATCGATCTCCCTCAGCAGTTTGCGCTCCAGCTCAGACGGCGGCGTGGTGACCGGCACATACTCCGGTGTAAGGATCGTGAACTCGCTGTTGGCCTGCACATCTTCCAGGGTGGCGCCTGGATGCAAGCTGATCAACTGCAAGCGTTTGGTGTGCTCCTCGAAGCCGTAAACGCCCAACTGCGTGATCACGCGGTAAGGTCCGCAGCCCTGCGGCAGCCCGCAGCGCTCCCTCGCCCCAGGGCCGGATATCCATCCTGGCGTGGTGATGAAATCGAGCTTCTTTTGGAAGGTGCGTGCGCTCTGGTTGCGCATGATGAAGATCGTACGCCAGCAGAAGGAACCCACATCGTTGGCGCCGCCTGAGCCTGGCAGGCGCACTTTCGGGTGGCTCCAATCGCCGATCACGGTGGTGTTGATGTTGGCGTAGGCATCCACAGCCGCCGCACCCAGGAATCCGTAGTCGATGTAGCCCGCCTGGCAGGCCGACATAACGTCGTGCATCGAGGTGGCGGCGATAGCCTTGCAGAAGGTGAGCGAATCGCCCACCGAGACGGGCAGCATGGGGATGCGCGGTCCGATTCCGCCCGCCTCGAAAACCAGCAGCAGGTTAGGCGCGTGGCCGCGCTGCGCCAGCATGGCGGCGATCATCGGCAGACCCGTGCCCACCAGCACCGAACGGTTATCCTCGAGAAGACGCGACGCCACGCAGGTGATCAGCTCTGCGGGGGTGTAATCCTGCGTCGCAGCCTTTTCCACTTCCAGCCGGTCCTGTAATGCAACCATGGTTCACCTCCCCTTGCACTGTTCGAGCTGTTCGAGACGCTGCAGAGTCTCTGTGCCGCCTACCCGCTCCAGGTACTGCGAAAAATCTGCAGCACCATAAACATATTCCTCCAGGTATGCCTGCGCACCTTGCAGCGTTTTGGCCTGGCGCAGCCAGAGCTGGATATGAGGCTCGTCGAAGTTGTACAGGTACGGCATCAGGGTGGGGTGGGCGCCGTATTTGACCTCGCACACCGCGTCCACGATATAAAACGGGATATCCGTACGTTGGGGATGGTCGCGGATCTCTTCGTTGTCCACGATCTGTTCCGTGGTCAGCAGCACGCGGCGGGAGGCGCGCGCCAGTTCGATATCTTCGACCGGGATGCCGTCGATCTGCGCGTTGCCGAAGCGATCGCAGCGCGGCACGTGGATCAGCGTTACATCCGGAATGGCGGCGGGGACTAAAATGATGGGCTTATTGCTCCACGGGTCGAGCACCTCGATCGCCGAGCTTTTCTCGAAGGTGTCCGTGCCTGCCATGTTGCGCACAGGGATGAACGGCACCCCCATCATGGCAGCCAGAAAGCGCCATTGATAGGCAGCGTTGGAAAGCTCAGCCACCACCCGCACCGCGCCGCTTTCGACCGCCCGGCGCCCGGCAGGTGAGAGGCCGCGCAGCTCGTGACCGAAAGCATAGGCGCACTCCACCTTCTGCACGCAGCCGCCTCCGATCAGCAGGTCGATGTCATGCACCGCAGTTTTTCCGGCGATCACCAACTCCCGCCGTTTTTGGCGGATAATCTCATAGATCAGCGCCATAGGCGTGCGGATATGCCCGAAGCCGCCGATCGCCAGGTAGGCCCCGTCAGGAACGAAGCGCTCGACCGCCGCCTGGACAGTCATGCGCTTATCGATCAGGCCGCGGGGCTTGTTCTCACGGATCCAGGCGCGATTCTCGTCTGGATCGTGCCAGCCAACCAGTTCCCCCGAGCCTTCCGCCAGGATAGGAATGTGTTTTTCCACAGGCGCCTCCTGCAAGATGTGCTGGATGTGCTTCTGCCCCTGTCTTAATTATACATCCGTCACACGCCACGTAGGGCGAGCTGTTAGCTCGCCCCGGTTCCGGACAAACTAACAGTTTGTCCTACATAAAGGCAAAAGCAGATCTCTCCTACTGCATCAGAACTTGCAGTAGAATCATTCACCATGACGCACAACCGCATCGACGTGGAAGAGTATCAGGGTGAAGATAATAGGGTGATTGGTGCGAGAGGAGCGTACTAAAACGCCCAAACCCCTTTATAATTGAAATCAGAGGAGCATGTATGAGCCAGCCAATCCTGGTGTTTGGCGCGGGGGGCAGCGGTGGCGCAGAAATCGTCGCGGCGCTGCAGCGCCTTGGCGCAGCGGTGTGGGCTGCCGGCGCCGGTCCCAAAATCACCCAACAGCGCGTTGGCGAGCAGGTCGACTTCATCTCGCTGATGGAGGTCGAAAACAACCGCGGCACGCCGCATTACAAACAAGATTATCGCGGGGCGTGGATGGCGGAGCCCTAGCCGTCTGCTGCGACAGCCAGGCCCCACTTTTCGAAGGAGGTTCACATTCTATGTCGAACTTTGTCAAAACGATCACTATACTCCTCAGCCTGTTCGTGCTGGCTGGCTGCGGTCCATCTCAAACCCCAGCCGCTCCCACGATAAATCCAGACAGCATCCGCACCGAGGCAGCCGCCACGGTGCTGGCACAGGTGACCCAGGATCTGGCCCTTACCCCCTCGGCCACGCTGATGCCCAGCCCCACCGCAACCACGGCGCCTTCCGTCACACCCACCACCAGCCCGACTTTGCCAGCCGCAACCCTTGCACCCACCGCCACTGCGACAGTCACCGGTACGGCCAACCTGAGCAATATCGCCCGCTGGGTATCCCAAACCATCCCCGATGGCACAATCTTCCTGCCAGGAGAGACCTTCACCATGACCTGGCAGGTGCAGAACGCCGGCGAGGCGACATGGACCGCCGGATACTGGCTGCGTTTCTTCAGCGGGAACGCTTTTGGCGCCCCGGTAGAAGTTTCCCTGGGGCAGGAAGTCTTACCGGATGGGATCGTCGAGATCACGCTGCTCATGCGGGCGCCGCTCCAACCCGGCGAGTACCGCAGCGATTGGGTGCTGGCGAACGAAGCGCGCGCCAATTTCAAAGATCCGATCTTCCTCAAGATCGTTGTGCCCGAGCCGACTGCCACACCGACCCGGACTGCGACTCCAACCAGAACCGCGACGCCCACCAGGACGCCAACGGCGACTGCTGCTCCATAACCCTCAGGGTGACAGCGTGCTTGTCATCCTGAGGAGCGTCCTGTGCTCCTCAGGATCTGGCGTTACGCAAGCGAGGAGATCCTTCACTATGTTCAGGATGACATCTCGTTGAGGACGACAAAAGAGCAGCGTGCCTGCTGCGCATCAGGCTTCAGATGCAACTCTGGCTAACTGCTGCAGCTCCTTGACGTAAACCGGGCGCAGTACCCGCGCGGCCAGCCAGCCTTCCAGCCTGCCCGCCAGCCTCTGGCGGACCAGCAGGGCGGTTTCGATGGTCACAAAAGCCTCTTTCCCCTCACGGCGCGGCTCGACGAAGAAGCGGGTGACAGCGCCGTTGGTCTCGTTCGTCTCAACCAGCACCCGCCCGGGCTGCGGCTCGCTGATAGCGAGGCGAAAATCCTGCACTTTGCCCAGCAACTGCATCTGCAAAGCAATCACCGTGCCGCTGCCGGTGCCGCCCTGCTCCACCTGCATGGCGGCGAAGTAGGGTTTGGGCAGGATGAGCGGGTGGCTGCTGCGGTAGTCAGCGATGATGGCATAGACGCGTTCCGCCGGCGCCGGAATGAGCGCCGAGGTGGAAATGAGATAATGAGCCATTGGTTGACCTCCAAAAATGGCCTGCCAGGCGGCGGCGGCGGCCATCGCCTGGCAGGTCGGGAGCGTTTATGCCTGCCGGGGCGGCAGGATTTCAACGTTGTGCCGGCTGGCGACGGCAGCCATCTGCTCGTAGGGCGGGCGGCCCTGCCGGGCGATCTCGCTGAAGTCGCGCAGGAAGCGGTCGTGCCCGCCGGGGGTGGTGAAAACCAGCAGCGTGCCGGGCTTGAGGCCGCTGTTGCGGAAGTTGTGCACCACGCAGCGCGGGATAATCACCCAGCTTCCGGCTGAACCGGCAGCTTTGCCCTCGCCCAGGGTGAACTCGAACTCGCCTTCTAAGATGTAGAACACCTTGTCGGTGTCCAGCAAGATATGGGGCGGAGAGCCGGCGCCGGGCGTCACCACCTGCTCCAGCACGGTGAGCGCTTCGTTGAACTCTTCGGAGCGCACGACTTCGGTGAGGGTAATGCCCATCATGCTGAAAGAAGGGCCCTGTCCTCTGGCTGCGATGCGAGCTTCCCTGGTATTGATCCTGGTATTCATGTTTACCTCCTGTGTCCTTTCGAATTTGGTCTGTACTTGCCTGACGATGCGCTCATTCTATTCGCAACACAGTCGGGCGGCATTGACCGAAAGGGACATTCTCGCGGGGAGGCAGGTGTATTTTCAGGGTGTATATTCGGGGTTCGCGAGGGGTTAGAGCAATCCCCACTCCCGGGCGCGGGCGATTGCCTGGGTGCGGCTGTTGACCTGCAGCTTGCGGTAGATGTTGATCGTGTGGCGTTTGGCAGTGCCGGATGAGATGTACAACTGCCCGGCAATCTCCTGGTTGCTCAGCCCGGATGCGACCAGGCGCAGCACCTCCAGCTCGCGATCAGAGAGGTGCTCGCCGTTTTCCAGGCGCAGACGTTTGGGCAGCGGCAGTTCTGCGCCGGCAGACGCCTGCCGTCCGAACAGGGCCAGCGCCGCCTCCACAAAACCCGGCACGGGGCTCGAGGCTCGGGCTGCCTCCAGCAGCGGGACCATCCCCGGACCGCTCTGCAGCAGCAGCCCCGGCATGCCGCCAGGCGCGATCCGCAGGAACAGCGGGGAGAGAGTCTCCACAGCCAACGCCTTTTTCCCCCGCTGCCAATACAGCCGGGAGAGCTCGGCGCGCGCATTCGCCATCAGCAGGCTGTGACGAAACGATTCCTGAATCTCCAGCGCCTGGCGCAGCGCGGCTTCAGCCTGCTCCATCTGCCCGTTTTGCGCGGCGGCCAGCGCCTCCAGCATAAGGCGCGCAGCAGCCACATCCGGCACTTCATAGGCGATGTGCTCGTTTTGCAAACGCCGCTGAGCGGCAGTCACCAGGTGCGGGTGTCCCTGGCGCGCCGCCCCCAGGGCGCTCAAATACAGGTAAGCGGCCAAAAACTGGCGGCGGGTCAGCACTTCTGAGACGCGCTCCAGACACTGCTCCAGGTAGGCGGTGAAACCATCCAGATCGGAACGGTGCAGCAGATCGAACAGCAGCACATGGTCGACAAAGATGTCGAGGTGGGCGAAGCCGCCCAGCTCGTCGCAAATCCGGCGCGCCTCGAGAGCAGATTGCCTGGCCTCCTCCAGGCGCGCCTGCAAGAAATACAGGTAGCCCAGGTACGCCCTGGCGGCAGCCTGCAAGGGGCCGGCTTCCTGTCCAAAGCGGCTCAGCGCCTGCAGGCAGAAGGATTCGAGCAGCCGGACACCATCTGGGATGAAGGCCAGCTGCGGCCCGATGCTCATCGCCAGATTGAGCCAATCGCCGGGTTGGCTGGAACGCTGCACCTCGAACAGCAGGGGCGGGAATTGGGCTTCGACCATACCCCAATCGCGGAGGTAGTAAGCCGTCCAGAGCTGATTGAGGCGCGCCTTGACGCGCCGGTCGCTGGAGAGCGGGCGCAAGAGCAGCTGTTCCAGCGCAGCCTGGGCTTTGCCAGTCTGCGCCAGGCAGGTGTAGATCTCACCCATCTGGGCCAGGGCTTCGGTTTGCCCGTCTTCATCCTGGTTGCTCTCCATCCGGGGGAGGATGCCCTCGAGGTGGGGCAGGGCAGAGTCGTAGCAGCCGCGCTGGATGGCTTCCGCGCTGAGCACAAGGTTGAGCCAGGGATGGCTACTGCGCTCGCCCTCGGGGATCTGGCGAATCCAGCGCACCAGCTGGCCGAGCTGCCCGCCAGTCAGGCGCTGCCGCCCCATAGCCTCGACAAGGCGGATAGCAGGCTCCCATAACCCGGCTTCCAGGGCATAATGGATGCGGCGTGCCGGGTCGGGATGGGCTTCGACCGCCCGGTGATACAGCTCAGGCAGGCGCTCGGGCAGCCTGCGCCTTAACTCTTGCTGCAAAAATTCGGCAAACAGGGCATGGTAGCGGTAGGTCGGCTCCACCAGCCGCAGGCCTGTTCGTTTCTCCCGATCTCCACCGCAATCTTCGCCGGGCGGCAAAGCCTCGTTCAGCGCCAGAAAAAGGTTGCGGCGGTAGATGGCTTCCAGCAGCTCGCCCGCAGTGGGGCGCCCGGTGACGGCCCGGCAGAGAGACGGGGTCAGCTCCAGCAGGAAGGAAGTTTCCAGCAAGAACTGCTGCAAGTCCGGCGGCTGCTGCAGAAAAACCTCCTGCATCAAAAAGTCGAAGATGTGGCGCTGCCCGTGTTCGAGGCGGGCGAACAGCGCCCGGCGCGCTTCTGGACCGGGCGCCTGGTCGAGCGACAGCGCCAGC
>JBGSTO010000300.1:0-6213 GCA_041736465.1 Anaerolineales bacterium
CGGCAGCTGGTCTGAGATGGTGTATTTCAATGCGGCGCCTGGCAGCACTGCCTGGAGCCGAGTTGTCGGGCAAGATCGCCGGCGTGCCCCTCAAGATGGTCGCTTCGACTTCTTCTCGCGAGAGCTGTTCGCTTTGCTGGCAAACGCGAGCGATATGGATTGCTTACCGCATTTTGAACTGCCGGCTACCTTACAGGAAGGTTCGGAGCAGGCAGGCGAGTTCCCGTTCTTACTGGTATCACAATCGCTGATCACCCAGTCTCAGGGATGGCAGGGAGTCATTCCGACCCTGCAGGAAGCGTATGGGCTGCAATCGGGCGCCAAGTGGGCGAGCTGGGTAGAAATAAATCCCCGGGCTGCCCAGGCGCTGGGGTTGGAGGAGAATGAGGTTGTGTGGGTCGAGTCGCCCTACGGCAGGGTGCAGGCGCCGGTGCGTTTCTATGAAGGTCTGTGGCCGAATGCGGTTTTTCTACCGGCTGGTTTAGGACATTCCACCGGTGTGGTGTGGGGACGGCATTCGCCGCAGCGTATGGTTGTGGGTGTGAATTCGAATCTATTGGTGCACGTGCGCAGCGAGTCGTTGAGTGGTCAGGCTGCCTTCAACCCCACACGCGTAAAGATCTACAAGGACTGAGGCAACCTAAGGCGCTTTGTTAGACGGTCACATGGAGGTAGGTATGCCCCGATGGGGAATGGTGATTGACTTAGATAAATGCTTTGCCTGCCAGAGCTGCACGGTAGCCTGCCGGATGGAAAATAACACGCCGGTGGCTGGACCAGACCAGGCTGGCAAAGGCCGGGCGATCCTGTGGAATGAGGTGCTGCCTTTCATCGAAGGCGAGTATCCACGCCTGGTTGCAAACATGATCCCCAGACCTTGCATGCATTGCGATAACCCTCCCTGCACCAAGGTCTGCCCGGTAAGAGCTACTTATAAAAATGAAGAAGGCATCGTAGTGGTTGATTACAGTCGCTGTATCGGCTGCCGTATGTGTACCGTTGCCTGTCCGTATGGGGTGCGCTATTTCAACTGGTTTCCACCGGAATGGCCGGATGGGTTGAAGCAGCACCTCAACCCAGAACCGGAGGTAGCGCCGCGACCAAAAGGTGTGGTGGAGAAATGCAGCTTTTGCATCCAGAGGCTGCGCAAAGCGCGCCAGAAGGCGGATGCTGAAGGCCGCGCATTTACGGCGACAGATTATATGCCTGCCTGCGTGCAAACCTGCACCGGGCATGCGCGTTACTTTGGTGATCTCGCTGACCCGAACAGCCTGGTACACCAGCTGGCGCACAGCCCCAGGGCTTTCCGCCTGCTGGAAGAATTGGGCACCGAACCGAAAGTGTATTACCTGAAACAAGGGTAAGCGCTGTAGACAGGTTGAGTTTTCGATCTGGGGTGAAGCATGCATCCTGAGAATAAGAATGAAGCTGTTATCTTGCTCCCGCTGCGTAAGGTTGGCCTGGCGGACAAGCTGTTGTGGGCTGTATTGCTGGCGCTGCTGCTGCTTGGCACGGGAGTGTGGGTGCGGCAGTACATACTTGGCCTGGGAGTCACCGGGCTAAACCGCCCGGTGTACTGGGGTGTATATCTGACCAACTTTGTTTTTTTCATCGGCCTGGCGCATTCGGGTACATTCATCTCTGCCATCCTGCGTATCGCCGGGCAAGGCTGGCGCAAGCCGCTGACTCGAGCAGCCGAAGCGATCACCCTGTTCAGCCTTCCCTTCGGCGTGGCGTCAATTCTGGTTGACATGGGCCGCCCAGATCGTATCTTGAACCTGATCTGGTTTGGGCGCTATGAATCGCCCATCCTGTGGGATGTGACCGCAGTGGGACTGTACTTGCTATCCAGCATCGTTTTCTTTTACTTCTCTCTGATCCCCGACATCGCGCTGTGCCGCGATCGTTTGACCCAGGTGCCTTCCTGGCAGCAGCGCATGTACGCAGTGCTTGCCCTGGGCTGGCAGGGCACACCTGAACAGTATCACCGGCTGGAACGGGTGCTCGACGGGATGGCGGTCTTCATGACCATGCTGGTGGTAACCGTGCACACCGTGGTTTCCTGGTTGTTTGGCATGACCCTGCAGCCCGGATGGCATACGGCGCTGATTGGACCGTTCTTCTTACTGGGCGCGATTCTGTCTGGCACGGCGGCGGTCGTGATCGTGCTGGCGATCCTGCGCAAAGCCTACCACTTGCAGAATGTTTTGACTGGAAGCCTGTTCAATTCGCTGCGCAAGCTGCTGATCACCTTTTTGTTGGGCTGGATGTATTTCATGATCGCCGAACATCTGACTATCGGCTATGGAAACATGAAAGAGGAAATGGTCGTGCTCCAGGATAAGTTCAGCGGTAGCTACTCGATCATTTTCTGGAGCATGGCGGTGCTGGTATTTGGCATCCCGCTGTTGATATTTCTCTTCAAGGGAAAAAACAGCATTGGCTGGATGGTCGCCGCCTCGGTGCTGATCAATATCGGCATGTGGATGGAACGTTACATCGTGATCGTGCCGTCACAAATCAGCCCGCGCCTGCTGAGCGAGCTGGGGCAGGGGATCTACCTACCTACCCTGACAGAAGCGCTGGTTACTGTGGCGTGCTTCGCAGGGTTCGCACTGCTGTATGCCCTGTTTACGCGCTATTTTCCCATCATCCCGATATGGGAAACGGCTGAGGCGCTGCCCGGCGAGCACGAATCCGAACCGGCGCTGAATGCCGGTACTGCAGCAGCCGATTGAACGGAGGAGGTTGGCAGTGGACGTTGGAAACCTGGTAGCTACATTCTTTAACTCTGCCGGACCGGGCGGTGTTGTGGCGAGCGTGGTGTTGGGAGGAGCATTGGTTTTATATTTCTTCCTGGCGCGGTGGATTATCGGCGGCGATAAGCATCGCCTTCCTTAGATATCAATGAACATCGCCGAATTATGAAGAGAGTGTTTCAGAGAGTGTTTCAGAGAGTGTGTCTATGAAGCGTTGGTGGAGAATCTTGCCCTTTTTGGCACTCGGGTTGGTCATCCTGGGTGCAGGTATTGGCTTGCTAAGAGCCGGACAGCTTGCTCAAGCTGCCTGGCTGGAAGCGGAAGCCGTAAGCTCATCGCCTCAGATCAGCAGCGATGCGGGCAATTACTGCATTGGCTGCCACTCGACGGACGATCCTGTGCTCCAGGAGGCGATCACGTGGCGCGGCGGCGTGGAGATGCAGGCTGCCAACCCTTGCCCGGCAGTGACCAGGATCGAAGAGGAACTGTTTTATACCGGGCGCTTGATGCAGGCAATCCGAATTCTGCGTTCGCAGCTGCCGGATAATGCCCAGGCGCTTTCGCTGGAGGCGCGTTTTGCTGCTGCCGAGCAGTCTTATTTACGTTTATTGGATGCGCCGGTTACTAGCCTGGACGCTTTTGTTTCGGAAGCTCAGACACAGCGCTACCAGATGGGAAAAATTTATTCCGGTTTGAATCAGGTGCAGGATTCAGTTCAGGTGCAGCGTATTTTGATCTGGGGGAGCCTGGTTTCGGTGGTGATCTTAGGCTCTCTAGCCTGGGGGTATTGGAATACACGCAAGCTGGCGCCTCGAACGAGCACTGCGGGGCGCATCCGGTTGGGTGAACTGGTGAAGCCGGGCTTGATCGTGCTGCTGGTGTTCATCTTGTTCGCCCTGCCGATCTTCCGTGACTTTCCCGCGCCGCTGGAAATTGCCAGTGCCGAAGAGCAAGAAAAGCAAACCACTCTGGATGAAAGCTCGCGCGCCGCCAGTGCAGCGGAAAGGGCGCTTGGTCGAGCCTGGATGTTGAGCCGGGTTGGCGCCGCCTGGGCTGGCAGTGACCCAGCGGTCGCGGAGGAGGTATTTATCTCTGCGCTGGAAGCATCTGCGGAAGCGCAGAAAGATGCGTCTGCCCTGTGGGGTGATATGCAGGCGGCTCAGGAAGCGGCGGCAGGTTCTACGGTGGATCAGGAAAACGCGGCCTTGATTGCCGCCAGCTTGCAGTCCGCACAGTCGCGCGCCTGGAATTTGCGCATGATGGCAGAAGATTGGCTGCCGGTCGATGCCCAGCGAGGGCTTGCGCTGCTAGATCAGGCTGTTCAAACTGCCGAGGGCGGCTCTGGGATTTACCGTGACCTGGACTTACGGGCGATTGCGGTGACCCTGGCGCTCGTCGAGCCGGAGCAATCTCTGAAGGTGATCAACAGGATTCGAGATCCGTTCGTGCGCGCCTGGGGATACAGGGAGATTGCCGCCAAAACCGGCGATCAAGCCTTACTCGAGGATGCGCTGGCTGCCGCCAGTCAGGTCGAAAACCCGGTGCTGCGTGCTTACGCGCTGACGAAGATCGCGGCGATCAGCACCGATGCTGAGGTCTTCGAGATGGCGCATCGCAGCCTGGATGGCGTGGAAGCCGAAGCCAGGGCATATTCCCTGGCGCGGCTGTCTGGGGCTGCCGGCAAGCCGGATTGGGCGGCTGAGATCGATCCTTCCTACACTGCTGCAGCTGCGCTGGCGCAGGTTCACCTGGGCGCTTACCCAGAAGCATGGGAAGCTGCTGTCCAGATAGGCGACCCGCTCGAACGAGCGATCGCTCAGGCTGCCATCGCTGGCGCGTGGGGGAATGCAGAAAAAGCACTGGAAATCAGCCTGCCGCTTTATCGCGACCGGGCATTGCGCTTTGTCACCTTAATGACAGGAGATGTGACACTGGCGGCGGAAATTCAAAACAGCTATGATCGAGCGATGGTTTTATCAGCGGCTGGGAAGTACGATGAGGCGTTGGCGCTCGATGGCTTGAAAGAAACTTATCCACTGGTAGCTGTTGGAGCGGCTCTGGCGCAGCAAAATCCAGGACAGGCGCTGGAATTACTGGAACGATTGCAGCGTGAGGCGGATAAATCGGCGGTGTTGAATGCGCTGGTAGAAGCGGGCAGCGATGCCGGAGTATTCCAGCAGGCATTGGAATTTGCCCTGGCGGCGCGCCAGCGCGGCGATGCATTGGCGCCCGTGCAGGCCTCCCTGGATCTGGCGGCGGCTGTGGGTGACCCGGCATTGAAAGCACAGGCGCTGCAGCAGGCGCGGCAGGCTGCGGAACGGATCTCAATCAAATAGGACTGGGCATATATGGAAACAAATTGGATTTGGATTACACGCTGGATAGCTGTGGCAGGGCTGGCAGTTGGCGGGCTGGGGATATTGCTCCGTCTGCGCGAGATCCTGAAACGACCGTTCAAGCAAGACCTGGCGCGGGCGCGCGGCTCGATTCGCAGAGGTGTGCTGTACGCCTTTACCCTGGGTATGGCTCCCTGGGAAAAGGAGAGCACGCGCCTGCATTGGCTGGCTTACCTGCGTGGCATTTTCTTTCACCTGGGCGTGTTTGTCGCCTTTGCGGTGTTGTTTGCCAGCCCGTGGCTGCAGGCTGCTCCTCAATGGCTGGTTTGGATTGGCTTAGCATTCACCGGTTCGGGAGCGCTGTTTGGGCTTGCCGGCATCCCTATGCGCCTGGCTGGTGAAAACGAGCGCATCTTGAGCACGCCGGATGATTACTTTTCGATCCTGCTGTCCGCGTTATTTACTGCACTGGCTTTTGGTGTATTGATCACGCCGTGGCTGCTGCCGGCTTTTTACCTGGTTGCTGCCGTTACGGCGATCTACATTCCCTTCGGTAAAATTCGGCACTGCGTGTATTTCTTTTACTCGAAATTCTTCTTTGGACTGAATTTTGGACGCCGGGGTGTAATTGGCCAACCGGATGCTTCTTAAGGTTATCGAGGTGCATAATGGCAGACAATGGTAAATTCAACGAAGAGCGCTTCCAATTAACCGATGAGAAAGCCGCCCTGGCGCTGGAAGTGCTCCGGCAGCGCCTTAATCGCCAGCTTGAAGCCTCACTCGAGGTGTGTGTCCGCTGCGGATTGTGCGCTGATTCTTGCCACTATTACGTAGCCAACCCAAAACCAGAATACGTACCGGCTTACCGCGCCGAACAGCTGCGTAAAATTTACCGCAGGGTTTATGACCCTATTGGCAAGCTGGCTCCGGGATGGGTAGGGGCTGCCGAGCTTGACCAGGAGATGGTCGAAAAGCTCATCTACTCGGCGTTTGGTTCATGCACGATGTGCGGTCGCTGCGTGATCAACTGCCCGATGGGAGTGGATACGCGCCAGATCATCCGCACGGCGCGCGCCATGCTGACTGCCATCGATATGACACCGGAGGGTTTGAAAGCC
>JBGSTO010000309.1:0-3634 GCA_041736465.1 Anaerolineales bacterium
CTTCCCCCCCCGGCTGCTGTACCGCTTTTCCGACCTGGAGGGGGACGATTTATCCGCCCTCGCAGCCGCCTGGCCCCAGGCTTCTGTCCGCCGCCGCCAATCCATCCTCGAAGACCTGGAAGAAATCGGCGAGGCCGATACAGTGCTCTCCTTCGAAGCAATCTACCGCCTGGCGCTGCAGGATAGCGATCCAATCGTGCGCCGCCTGGCAGTCCTCGGTTTGTGGGATTATGAGCCTGTTGATTTGCTTTCTACTTTCCTGAAGATGCTCGCCGAGGATGCTGACAGCGAAGTGCGAGCCGCCTGCGCCTCGGTGTTGGGGCTGTTCGTTTACCTGGGCGAGATCGAAGAAATCCCCCAACACAGCCTGGATCAGGCGGAAAAAAGCCTGCTGGACATCTATAAAACCAGCACTGTGTCGATCATTCGCCGCAAAGCGCTCGAATCCCTGGGCTTTTCCAGCAACAAAGAAGTGCCCGGCATGATCGAGAGCGCCTTTTATTCCAACCGCAAAGATTGGGTGATCAGCGCCCTGGTCGCCATGGCCCGTTCGGCAAACGCCCAGTGGGAAGAACTTGTGCTCCAAATGCTGCAGCATGATGACGAAGAAATCCGCCTGGAAGCCGCTCGCACCGCAGGCGAACTGGAATTGAAATCTGCCCTGGAATCGCTGATGACGCTGGCGCGTGACCAGGAAAACGATGTGCGCCAGGCAGCCATCTGGTCGCTTTCTCAGATCGGCGGACCTGGGGTGGCGGACTTGCTGGATGAGCTGTACGAAGAGACCGACGAAGACCTCGATCTGGAGCTGATTGAAAGCGCCATAGACAACCTGGCGTTTACCGAAGACATCCAGCTCTTCTCGCTGATCGAGTTGGACGAAGATGCAGAGCTGGATGAAGATGGCTTATTGGATATCTCTCCGGATGAAGATATCGACGACGAGGAGAACGAAGACACAACTGAGGACCGCTGAACTTGACCTCCCTGCTGACCCTGTTCGCCAACAACATCCTGCCGATCTTCCTGGCCGCGGGCGCAGGCTACTGGTTGGCTAAACAGTTCCATATCGATCCGGTATCGGTCTCCAGAACCACATTTAACATTTTCAGCCCCTGCCTGATCTTTCACCTGCTCACCACCAGCCAGCTAGAAACCAACGACATTCTGCGGGTCAGCCTATTCACCGTGCTGACTACACTGGCCCTGGGGGCGGTCGCCTGGCTGGTCGCCAGCGCAGCCCGGGTTGGGCGCAAGATGATGAGCGCCATTTTGTTGATCGCCATGTTCGGCAACGCAGGCAACTTCGGGCTGACGCTCAATGCGCTGGCTTTCGGTGAAACCACCCTGGCCTATGCCAGCATTTATTTTGTGGTATTGGCAGTGATGATGTACACAGTTGGCGTGTTTATTGCATCCTCCGGTAAATCCAGCCTGTGGCAGGCAGCGCGCAGCCTGACCCAGGTGCCGGCAGTCTATGCAACGGTTTTGGCTATCGTGTTCAATATCTTTCACCTCAAATTTCCTGATCCGCTCAGCTACACCATCGAGCTGATGTCCGGCGCAGCCCTGCCCACCCTGCTGGTGCTGCTCGGCATCCAGCTCCAGCGTTCAGCCGGGCTGCAGCACATCAAAGAGCTCAGCCTGGGCATCCTCCTGCGCCTGGTTGCCAGCCCTGCCGTGGCATTGGCCTTTGCTTTATTTTTTGGGTTGCAAGGCTCCGCCCGCCAGGCAGCCGTTGCGCAAGCTGCCGTGCCCACCGCAGTGCTCATGACCGTGCTGGCGACGGAATATGACGTCGAGCCGGGCTTCGTCACCAATGCCGTCTTCTTTGGCACGCTGCTCAGCCCGCTCACGCTCACCCCGCTGCTTGCCTACCTGGGAGCCAGATGATGCACGCCACGCTGCGCAGATTCGGCTTGCTGCTCTTGCTCAGCGCTGTCTTCAGCCTGGCAGCCGGAGTCCGGCAAGTCCAGGGCCAGGAAGCAGCCGGCTGGCCCGTGCAGGCCAGCTACCAATTCGGCCAGTCCATCCTCTTCCAGGCCTCCCCCACCCCCGGCGCGCTCTCAGACGAAGCGGATCTGTTCCTGCAGGTGCAGGGCGAACCCTCCACGCGGATTGTCGCCGCCGAGCAAAACGCAAGGGGTGACTGGGAAGTAAGCTACGATGTGCAGGCGCACCCCATACGCGCCTTCTCGAGCATCGATTACTGGTTTGTCGCCAAAATGACCGGCGGCGATGAGCTTGCCTCGCAGCACGGCAGCCTGGCCTATATCGATAATCGTTTCGAATGGCAGGACCGCACCGCAGGCATCTTCGAAGTGCACTGGTACGAGGGCGACTCCGCCTTCGCCCAGGTGCTGCTGGATGTCGCCCAGCAAGGGTTGGAAAACGCCCAGCAGATCCTGCCCCTGACTCCTCCCGAGCGGGTGCAGGTCTACGCCTATGCCAACGGGCGCCACATGCGCGAAGCCATCCAACTGGCGGGAGACGACTGGGTCGCCGCCCACACCTCCCCCGACATGGCGGTCATGGTGCTCTCGCTTCCCCCTGGGCCGGAACAGCGCCTGGAAATCGAGCGCCAGATCCCCCACGAGCTGATGCACATCCTGATCTACCAGCGCGTGGGGCGCGCCTACACCCGCCTGCCGATGTGGTTGAGCGAGGGGCTGGCCTCCATCGCCGAGCTGTACCCCAACCCGGACTACCTGGCGATGATCACCGGCGCGCAAGCCAAAGACAGCATGCTTCCGATGGAATCGCTGTGCAGCACCTTCCCGCGTGACGCCTCAGGCGCCTACCTAGCCTATGCCCAGGCGACTTCATTCACCCGCTTCCTGTACCGCACCTACGGCTCACAGGGGCTGGACAGCCTGCTGCAGGCCTACCAGGACGGTCTGGGATGCACGCGCGGCGTCGAGGTGGCCTTCAGCGCCAGCCTGGCTCAGATCGAACGCGAATGGTTGAGCGATGCCTTTGGCGAAAATCCGGTCAGCGGCGCGGTATCCAACCTGACACCCTGGCTGATCCTATCTGGAGCCGTCCTGCTCGTCCCGCTGCTGGTGATCCTGTTCAGCGCCGCCGGCGCGCTGCGCCGCAGATCCCGGGGTGCGGAAGGAGTCGAGCCGTGAGCCAGGAACCATCACAGACTACCGCCCGCCTGCACGCCATGGTCGAGGGCCGGGTGCAGGGCGTCGGCTACCGCCAGTTCGTCTTCGATGCTGCCACCACCTTGAAGCTGAAGGGCTGGGTGCGCAACCGGCGCGATGGCAGCGTAGAGGTGCTGGCAGAAGGCCCCTCGGAGGTTCTGGGGCAACTGCTCACCTCTCTGCAGCGCGGGCCGCGCATGGCTTACGTCACCGGCGTGCACCCGCACTGGCTGGCAGCCAGCGGCGAATTCCCCGATTTCCAGGTGCGCTCGACCGTTTAGCCCGACGTTCAGAATCCCAGGCCGCGTTCCTTCATCGAAACGAAGCGCCCCATGCCAATAATGAGGTGTAGAGTAGGCACAAAGCGCCTTGCTCGCATTTCTGTGAGTAGGTTTCTTCATACCTCTCTCAGAACCGGACGTGAGACTTTCGCCTCATCCGGCTCGCCAGTTCTTTGGTAAAGTCTGGCAATTCTGCGACTGACT
>JBGSTO010000320.1:0-7262 GCA_041736465.1 Anaerolineales bacterium
GGCGTGTTCGGTTATGCAGGGGACCCGGCTGAGCTGCGCGCAGTGATCGCCAGCCGCCTGGCAGAACGCTACGCCTGGGCGGTATCCCCGCAGGCGCTGGTATTTCTGCCGGGGGTGATCACCGGTTTCAATCTGGCAATCCATACTCTTGCACTGGCGGACGGTGCTGCGCGGGCGGGTGGTGCTGCGCGGGCGGGTGGTGCTGCGCTGGCGCAAACGCCGGTTTACCATCCAATCTTCCATGCCGCTGAAAACACCGGCGCCATCGCACAATACAACGCCCTGGTGCGCCGTACGGATGGGCGGTACGAGACCGGCTGGCAGGCATTCGAGGCGGATATCAACCCGCAGACGCGCCTGTTTATCCTGTGCAACCCGCACAACCCGCTGGGGCGCGTCTTCCGGCGCGATGAGCTGGAGCGCTATGCCGAGATCTGCCTGCGGCGCGGGGTAGCAATCTGCTCGGATGAAATTCACTGCGATCTGACTTTCTCCGGGCATGACCACATTCCGATCGCCTCGCTGGATCCCGAAATCAGCCGCCGAACGATCACGCTCATGGCGCCCAGCAAGATATTCAATCTGCCGGGATTGTACTGTTCATTTGCGATCATCGAAGACCCCGAGCTGCGCGACAGGTACGTTAAGTCGGGAAAAGGGTTGGTCAGCCACGTCAACCTGCTGGGCTACCAGGCGGCCCTGGCGGCTTACCAGCATGGGCAGGAGTGGGAGCGCGAGCTGCTGGTCTACCTGCAGGCGAACCGCGACTACCTGTACGATTACGTGCAGCAAAACCTGCCGGGGATCACGATGGTGAAACCAGAAGGCACTTACCTGGCGTGGCTGGACTGCCGGGCGCTGGGGCTGCAGGTCAGCCCATGCGAGTTCTTCTTGCAGCACGCCCGTGTAGCGCTGAACGATGGCGCCATGTTTGGCCCTGGAGGGGAGGGGTTTGTGCGTTTGAATTTTGGCTGCCCGCGCGCCACGCTCGTGGATGCGCTGGAGAGAATGAGAACCGCCCTGAACAGCCTTTAAAAACATGAGTCTGGAAGGCAGCCAGCCTTCCGGACTCATGTAAAGTCAATTACTCGTAGCGCAGTGCTTCAACCGGCTCCAGGCCAGCCGCCCGGTTTGCCGGGTACAGACCGAAGAATAAACCGACTGCCGCCGAGAACAGCGTTGCCAGCAGGATGGTATCCAGCCCGATGGCAGGGGATATATCGGCATTGTTGGCGACCGCGATCCGCCCGACGATAAACGAAATGGTGTATCCCAGGGCGATACCCACCAACCCGCCAATCACGCTCAATACTGCCGATTCGGTCAGGAACTGCACCAGGATATCCATTTTACGCGCCCCCAGTGCCTTGCGCAGACCGATTTCACGCGTGCGTTCGGTGACCGAGACCAGCATGATGTTCATAATGCCGATGCCGCCGACCAGCAGCGAGATGGCGGCGACGCCACCCAGGAAAATGGTCAGCACACCGGTGATGGTTTGGGCTGTGCTCAGGAAGTCCTGTTGGGTCAGGATGGTGAAATCATCCTTGCCGATTTCGGTGCGGTGGCGGGAGCGCAGGATTTGAGCGATTTCCTCGGCGGCGCGCGGCACGGCCTCGGCGCTGACCGCCTGGACGAAGAGCACGTCCACCCGGTCGCGCGTCGCCCGCCGGATCAGGCGAGATTGGGCAGTGCTGAAGGGCACCACCACGCGATCGTCTTCATTTGAGAACGAAGAGCCGCCTTTAGATTCCAGGATGCCCAGGATGCGAAATGGCTGGCCCTCGATGCGCACGGTTTCGCCGACCAGGCCCTGTGTGCGCCCGAACAGCTTCTCAGCCACATCCGGTCCCAGCAGCGCCACGGAAGCCTCTCCCAGGATATGTTCTTCGCGGATGTAGTCTCCTTCTGCCACGCGGTCATTGCGCACGACGGCGTATTCGGGCGTGACACCCAGGATGCTGGTGTTGGCGACTTCGCCGCCGTACGTTACCTGCCCGCTGCCCTGCAGCGCCGGGGCGACTGCGGCTACTTCGGGCGCCTGGAATGGATCGGTAATCGCGGCCGCATCCCCCAGGGTGATGGGTTTCGGGTTGCGCACATCATCGGCGCCGCCGCGGAAGACGAACAGCAGGTTGGTGCCGATCCCCTGGATGGAGCCGGTAATGGTATTTTCCGCGCCGCGCCCGATCGAGATCATGGCGATCACTGCGGCAACGCCGATGACAATCCCCAGGATGGTCAGCCCGGAGCGCATCTTGTTGGCTGCCAGGCTTTCTAATGCTTCGATAAACGGCTGCCAGACATTCATATCAGTCCTCCACCACGACGCCATCCCGAATATGGATGGCGCGCTGTGTCTGGGCGGCGACCTCGGGGTCATGCGTCACGATGATCAAAGTGGTGCCGCGCTCTTTGTTGAGCGTCAGCAGCAGGTTCATGATCTCTTCGCCCGAGCGGGAGTCCAGGTTGCCGGTAGGCTCGTCTGCCAGGATGATCGCCGGTTCATTTACCAGGGAGCGGGCGATCGCCACGCGCTGCTGCTGCCCACCCGAGAGTTCATTGGGGCGGTGGTACATACGATCACCCAGCCCCACCAGCTCCAGGGCGCGTTTCGCCCGCTCCTTGCGCCCGCTTAGCATGCCGGCATAGCGCATCGGCAGCTCGACGTTGGCAAGAGCGGTGGTGCGCGAGAGCAAATTGAAGCTCTGGAAGACGAAACCGACCTTGCGGTTGCGGATGGCGGCAAGCTGGTCGTCCGTCAGGTTCGAGACCGGCTCGCCATCCAGAATATATTCGCCCGAGGTGGGCCTGTCCAGGCAGCCGATCATGTTCATCAACGTGGATTTGCCCGAGCCGGAAGGGCCCATGATTGCCACCACCTCGCCGCGTTTTATTTGCGTTGAGAGGCCGCGCAGGGCGTGTACTTCCACTTCGCCCATTTTGTAAACCTTGGTCAGGTTCCTGGCTTCGATTACCCAATCTGTCATAGTTGGCTCCTGCTTTGGGCGACCCGCCCGTTGCCTGCTGATGTGCGAACTGGCAAGAGCACCTCGCCCGCTGCCTTCATTTCATTGATCCACATGGGTCGCCCCTACTAGTTCCCGCCGCGCACGAAGGGCGGCGGTCCATTGCTTTCGAAAATCGTCGGTGGGTTCAAGATGATGGCATCGCCTTCCTGCAGTTCACCTTCCAGCACCTGGCTGTCGCTATCGGATGAGGCTCCCAGGGTGACGTTGACTGGCTGCGGCGCATTATCTTTCAGCACGTAAACCACGCGCTCGCCTTCGGAAACACGCACCGCCCGGTTCGGCACCAACAGCACATCTTGCAGCTCATTCACCACAATGTTCACCGCCGCGGTCATGCCGGGGCGCACATCCTGATCGGGGTTGGTAAGCTCCACGGTTACGGTGAAATCCACCACGCCCTGCACGCTGCTGCCCACCAGGGAAACTTCATACACTTTGCCGGTGTACTCTTTGTTTGGAATGGCATCGAACACCAGCCGGGCGTCCTGACCCAGGCGGATGCGATTGATGTCCACTTCCGAAACCTGCACATCTACCAGCAGACGAGTCAGATCATCGATGCGAAAGGCGCGTGTGCCGGGAGCGACCTGGTCGCCGGGCAGCGCCGACACTTCCGTCACTGTGCCGCCGAAAGGAGCTTCCATGCTTGCCTGGTTGATGGTTGCCTGAGCGGCTGCCACGCGCGCCTCGGCGGCGGCGATATCCTCAGGCGCAGCGCCATCTTTCACCCGCTCGTAATCGCGTTTGGCGTCTTCCAGCCGCGCTTCCAGCAGGCTGATACCGGCTTCAGTGGGGCCGTCTTTAATGCGCTCGTAATCTCGTTGGGTCTGCAGCAGCTGGGCGCGGGCGGTCTCAAGATTGGCTTCCACCACTGCCCGGTCGGTCGGGTTGGTGGTGCCCATCAGCGCATTATAGTTGCGCACGGCGGCGTCGTACTGCTGCTGGACCTGCGACAATTCTTGCAGCAAGCGGGCGCGGGTTACATTGTCTTCAGGGCGATTGGCGTAAGGCTCGTAGCGATCACGCGCCTGGTTCAGGCGATCTTCTGCCAGCACTACCTGGGATTTGGCTTCATCAATTTCGCTCTGACCGGCAGGGGAAAGCGTGTTGCGCAGCTGGCGCTCGGCGTTCTCCACCACCTTTTGTGCGGTAGCAATCGCCTCCAGGGCGCGCGCCTGGGCCAGCTCTGGATTGCGAGCATCCTCCAGAGCCTGCTCGGCGTCTTCCACGGCTTGCAGGGCGAGGGCCGATTGCAGCCGCGAGTTGAGCAGGTCTTCCAGTGTGCGCTGGGCGGTGACCAGATCGGACTGGGCCAGGATCACGCTTTGCGGGAGCGAGGTCTGCTCCAGCGCGGCGAGCGAATCGTTCGCCGCGACCACATCCCCAACGCTGACCGTGGTCCCTTCAACCGTACCGGTGGTTTGCCAGGTCAGTACTGCGGTCTGGTTGGCGCGCACCACGCCGGTGGCGCCGACCGTGGCAGTCAGGCTGCCCCGGCGGGCAAGCTCGGTCTGATAAGCGCCTGCCGCCGCTTCTTGCCCAGGGCGCAGCGGTCCAAAAAAATAGAATCCAGCAGCCGCAACGGCTATCACCACAATCGCTATAATCCACTTTCTCATCAGTTCCTCCAACAATTCCGGCCCAAGGTTCAGACCGGTTAATTTTATTCAGATGAATGCACCGGCGTGGGGGGACGCCGGAAGTACTGGCGTGCCCCTACTGGTCCTGAGGATTGAGGAGCACTACCTCACCAGGCAGCAGATCGCCTTCCAACACCTGGATAACGTCCCTGGATGACGCCCCAACTGCAACCGGCACGTACACTACCTGGCTGCCGCGCTGCACAGCCACCCCGCGCTGCCCATTCTCGAAACGCAGTGCCTGGTTGGGAACCAGCAGCACATCCGCCAGCCGCTCGACGACGATCATGGCTTCGGTGGTCATCCCCGGGCGAACGTTCTCGTCTGCATCCAACAGGCGGATCTTGACGGCGAATGAGGTGACGCCGTTCAACACGCTGCCTACCGGGGCGGTTTCGATGACCTCACCGCTGTAGGAGCGGTCCGGCACCGAATCGAAGCGCAGCTCCGCCGTCTGCCCGGGCTGGATGCGGTTGATATCAATCTCTGAGACCTGCACCACCGCCACCAGTACAGACAGGTCATCCAGGCGAAAAGCCAGCCCGCCGGCGGAGACCTGGTCGCCCGGTTGAATGTTCACCTGCGTGATCGTGCCCGCAAACGGCGCCGCCAACAAGTCCAAATCCGAGGCCGCTTCGGCGGCTTTCAAACGAGCTTCGGCGGCGAGGACTTCTGCCGCATCGGGGCCTTGCTGCCAGCGGGCAGCCGCGCGGCGAGCATCTTCTAACTGTGCTTCCAGCACGGCAATCTGGCCCGGCGTGGGACCTGCCAGCAGGCGCAGGTACTGGCGCTGGGCATCTGCCAGCTCGGCCTGGGTCTTGAGCACGTTGCCCTGGGCAATCAAAACGTCCTGGGGATCAGGCGGCTGGAGCAAAGCCTGGTAGCGCTGGTCGGCCTTATCGAAAGTGCGCTGCCGGCTCATGAGCTGCAGCTCCAGGCTTTCCAGGATCTTGCGGTACAGCGATTTGCTCTCAAAAAAGAAATACATGGAAGGCGGGCGGTTCAGGCGCGCCTGGATGCGGCGCACCTGGGTCTGCACCTCGGTCAACGCCCGTTCGGAAAGCAGCCGGGTGGCATACGCCTGCTCGACAGCCTGCGAGGAAGGCAGCGAGCTGGTGATCTCCAGGTCGCGTTCGGCCTGTTCCACCGCTTTCTGCGCCTGGGCCACAGCTTCCTGAGCACGCGCCTGCGCCAACTCGGGGTTTTGAGCGTCTTCCAGTGCTTGGAGAGCGTCTTCAACTGATTTGTTGAGCTGGGCCGCGCGGGCCTGTGTGTCGAGCAGCGCATCCAGGGCTTTCCTGGCTTCGAGGCGCTGCGCCTCGGCCAGGATCAGGCTGCTCGGCAAAGATTCTTGTTCCAATTGGGCTAGCACCTCGCCGGCCTGCACGCGCTGGCCCGCGGAAACCAACACTTCTTGCACCGTGCCGGAAGTGCGCCATCCCAGCAGCGCGCTCTGGTTGGCCTGCACGACGCCCGGAGCGTCCACCAGCACATCCAGCGCGCCGCGGCTCACGAGCCCCGTGGTGGGGGCGGCAGACTCAGCCGCGCCAATACGCGCAACCGCGCAGCCTCCGGCAGCCAGCAAGGTAAATACAGCCACGACCAGCATCCATCTTCGCATCGAAAGTCAATCCTCCAACAACGGCCGCAAACTCCAGGGCTGACCGCTGCCAAAGCGGGTGAGCACCACCAATCCGATGCCCAGGCTGCCAAAGAGCAGCTTGAGCAAAACCCCCAATAAAGGCAGTTGGGCCAACGCAAAGGTGATCAGCAAACCCAGCAGTAAGGCATACAGCGGCGACAGGTACTGCCAATCGGCTCGCGCCAGCAGCCGGCGCCCCAGACCGTAGGAAAATGCCAGGTAGCCCAGCAGGGCGCTCATAAACAGCACGCTTCCCAGCAGCACGGTGAGTGGAAAGGTAGCCGCGACCAGCGAGGCGCTGACCGCAACGGCGGCAACGAGCACCACCACCAGAAGCCCCAGGAGTATGATGCGCAGCAGCCCGGAAATCGCTTTCGGAAGAGAGCGATCGATGTGCCCCACCTGGCGAGGAAAGGCGAACAGAACCAGCACGCCGAACAGGTACAGGGTAGCGAAGGAAGCCAGAGTGGCTGCCAGGGTTGGCTGCAGATGATTGATGGCCAGCCGCTGTACGAAAGGCGGCGGGCTGAAGCTTTCCTCGCGCACAGCGCGCAGGGCATTCCACGGCTCCCAGCCGAACCAGGTGCTGGCAGCGATCATAACGATGGAACCCAGGATGCTCAAGGCGATCAGGGTACGCCAACGACTCATTCCAAAACCTCCCGCGGAATCAACAAATCCATCACCAAAATGGCACTGAGCGCCAGCAAGATCAGCCCGGGCGCAGCCGGTGCGCTGGCGGGCTGCAGTTGAACCTGGTACGAGAGCAGCGCCTGCAAGCCGTCGGCAAGATAGCTGCCCCCCTGCGAGAACAGCAGGCGCGCCGCCTCCCACAAAGCCAGCAGTCCGTTTTCAGGCAGGGGCAGGTCTGCTGCCAGCAAGCCAGCAGAGGGCGCCAACAGCGCCACCCCAACCAGCGCAAGCGCGGCGCTGATCGCCATGCGCAAG
>JBGSTO010000324.1:0-1696 GCA_041736465.1 Anaerolineales bacterium
GAAAGTAGCGAGAATCATCACCAGCCAGGCGCTGAGCCCGGCAAACGGCAGGGACGAACCCGGTGTGATGGCACACTCCATATAATTTGAGAGCGCCGAATTCAAAGGTAAGAGCACACCCAGGATGGTCATCAACCAGCCGATGCGGTTTTCTGAGCGATAGATTGTCAATAAGCGCCCGATAACCGCGAACGCCAATCCAGAAAGCATCAGGCCGGTGAGCATGATGAAGGTGGCGGTATCCTCGCTCCATTGAGATGCGAAACTTCGGCAGCCTGCCGCAGGGAGAACGGCATTCGCGGCGATGATCGCCAGGCTGAGAGCCAATGCCAGCCAACCGGAAACCGCTTTGATTTTGTGGTCCGTTGTCATCTGGTTGTGCCCTTCACTGGCGTGTTTGCGAGCGGTCTGTAAGCGACAGCGAGACGGTTTCAGGCTGCAAGGTTTCGTGGGAAATCTGGATCAAGGCTTCGTTCAGGCGGGCTAAATCGACTTCACTGCGGGCAACGGCAGCAAATTTGCCCAACGCTTGCTCGGCATCGTACTTGCGGCGGTAAAAACGGCGGTCGATGGTATCCTGGATGCGGTGGCGCAGCGGGTTGAACAGGGCGGCGATGCCCAGCGTGGATATCACAATTGCTGCCGTGGATTGCTGCCCGGTGATAGCTGAGAGCAGGCTTTGCAGCAGGGTGATGCTGCCAAAATAGACCAGCGCCAGCAAGAGGGTGAGTGTGGAATAGACCAGGGTGCGGCGGATGAGGAGGTCGATATCCCACAGGCGGTAGCGGAAGATAGCGATGCCGATGGAGATCGGGATGAACAGGTAACATAACAGACCGATTGGAATGTAGATCAAGTAGACGAAAGCCAGGCGTTCCGGCGACGGGTTCGAGGGCGGGAAGTAAATCGAGATGATTGTGAAAGGGATGAAGAGGATAAAAGTTCCCAGGATGCCTGCCATCACCCATTTGGTTTGCTGGCGCTCGATGGGATTGGATACCAGGCGGTAGCGATAGATGGCTGCATACCCCCCGGCGAGAAACCAGAGCAGAAAGGCGCCTAATAAGGCATTTGCATAGATGCGGTCATCGATCGGAATTCCCAGACTGGGTAAAAACTGGGCGCCAGCCGTCAGTATTACCAGGGGCGGAGCGACCCACCGGGTCCAGCCGGGGATAAAGCGCCCATTGGGGAAGATGAAGGGCAGCAGTACAAATACTGCGGTGCTGGCGGCGTAAATGAAATTCACTACCGGCATAAACCCACCCAGGTTTTGAACGCCTTCCAGGGCAAAGGTTGCCAGCATCAGCGAAAGCAGCAGCGCGATCCAATCATCCGAGCGGCGCAAAAAGATCACCAATGCCACCAGGAAGAAAGCGATCTTTGGAAAGACGCCGTTGAAGAGATACACAAAGACCAGGAGCTGCGCGGGGATATTCAGTCGTTCCCCAACCGCGATGTCTTCTCGACCAACGTGCCAGGGGCCACACACCGCATCTGGCGCCGTACAGCTCTGCAGCGGGGCGCGTAAGATGATATTCAGCTCGGCGATCATGGCGACAATGGCGGTCACGGAGAGGATGATCCACACCGTACGGGCCAGGTTGAGCCAGGGCGGGCGCAAGAGCGTCGTTGATTGGGTGGATAACATGCTGGTCACTCTCTCTTTTGGAGGCTGCGAAGCGAGGATCTTGAG
>JBGSTO010000376.1:0-2912 GCA_041736465.1 Anaerolineales bacterium
TTTCCCATTTTGGGAGAGGGGAAGGGGCAGGGGTTGGGGTGAGGGGTTAAGGGTTAACGCCGTTGCCGTTGTGTCCGTTTGCGCCGGGCGTGTAGCGCACACCGCTGCCCGAGCCGCGCATCATCGCCACCTGCCCGGTGCGCACCATTTCCTGGATGCCCAGCGGGCGCAGCAGCTCGATCAGGCTCTCGACTTTGTCCTCCGTGCCGGTAATCTCGACGATCACCGAGTCGGCAGCTACATCCACGATGTGGCCGCGGAAGATGCCCGCCAAGGAGGCCACCTCGGCGCGCTGCTCGGGTTTGGCGCGTACTTTGATCAGCGCCAGGTCGCGCAGCACGGCAGCCTGCCCGGTAACGTCCTGCACGTCGATCACGTTGACCAGCTTGTACAGGTTGGCCTCCACGGCACGCGCTTCGACTGCGGCAGCATCCATGACGATGGTCATGCGCGACACTTCCGGGCGCTCGGTGCGACCGACGTTGAGCGACTCGATGTTGAAATTGCGCCGCCGGAACAGCGATGCGACCCGGTTCAGCACGCCGGGTTTATTTTCTACCAGTGCGATCAGGGTGTGGGGCATTGTTTTTCTCCTCTTTCAGTCACTGGAGCCTGGCTGGGCAACCGGCTGACCATCTTCCAGTTTCTTGCGAACCGGTCTGCGGATCATATTGTCCAGGTCTGCTCCGGCAGGCACCATGGGGTACACGGCTTCTTCCTGCTCGACGCGGAATTCAAGCAGCACCGGGCCGGGTGTGGCGCGGGCAAATGCGATCGCCTCGGCAACGTCTTCCGGCTTGAACACCCGGCGGGCGGTCACCCCGTGCGCCTCGGCGATCTTGACGAAGTCCGGGTTGCGCATCTGCACGGCGGAGTAGCGCTTCTCGAAGAAGAACTCCTGCCACTGGCGCACCATACCCAGGAAATTGTTGTTCATCAGGGCAATTTTGACGTTGGCGACCTCGTTGACCGCCGTGGTCAGCTCCGCCTGGGTCATCTGGAAGCCGCCGTCGCCGACCACCGTCCAGATCTCCTGGTCGGGGTGGGCGAACCAGGCACCGATAGCGGAGGGCAGACCGAAGCCCATCGTGCCGGAGCCGCCGGAGGTGATCCAGCGGTTGGGGCGCTCCAGCGGGTAGTACTGCGCCGCCCACATTTGGTGCTGCCCCACGTCGGTGGTGACAATGGCTCCGCCGCCGGTGATCGACCACAGGTCGCGCACCACGTGCGAGACGTACAGCTTGCCGTCATCGGGCCACGCCAGGATGTCGCGCTGCTCGCTCTCGCTGCGCCACTCGCCGATCTGCTGAATCCAGGCAGGGTGATCCTGCTCATCCACCACAGGAATCAGGTCGCGCAGCACCGACTTCAGGTTGCCCACCAACGGCACATCCACGCGCACGTTCTTGTGCACCTCGGAGGGGTCGATCTCGACGTGGATCTTGCGCGCCCGCGGGGCATAAGTGCGCAGGTTGCCGGTGACGCGGTCGTCGAAGCGCATGCCCAGGGCGATCAGCAGGTCGGCGTTTTGGATCGCCAGGTTGCAGTAGGCCTCGCCGTGCATGCCCATCATCCCCAGGCTGAGCGGGTGGGAAGCCGGAAAAGCGCCCAGCCCCAGCAGCGTGGAGGCGACGGGCGTGTGGGTCTTGACCGCAAAGTGCAGCAGCTCTTCTTCAGCGCCGGACATGATCGTACCGTGCCCGCACAGAATTACCGGGCGCTCGGCCTCGGCAATCAGCTTTGCTGCTTGTTGCAGGTCGGACATGGGGGCGTGCTCGGGCGGGTGGTAGCCCGCCAGCGAGATATTTTCCGGATAGACGAATTCAGTCTTCTCGATCTGGGCGTTCTTGCAGATATCCACCAGCACCGGGCCGGGGCGCCCGCTGCGGGCGATGTAGAAGGCCTCCCGCACCACCTGGGCGATCTCGTCGGCGCGCGTCACCAGGTAGTTGTGCTTGGTGATCGGCAGGGTGATGCCGGTCACGTCCGTTTCCTGGAAGGCATCACCGCCGATCAGATGGGCGGCAACCTGCCCGGTGATGCACACGATGGGGGAGGAGTCCATCATGGCAGTGGCGATGCCGGTCACCAGGTTGGTCGCGCCCGGTCCGGAAGTCGCCATGGCGACGCCGACTTTGCCGGAAGCGCGGGCGTAGCCGTCCGCCATGTGTGCGGCGCCCTGCTCGTGGCGCACCAGCACGTGGTGCACCGGGTAGCTGAGCATGGCGTCGTAGATCGGCATATTGGCTCCACCAGGGTAGCCAAAGACCACCTCCACCCCTTCACGTGTCAAACATTCCCATAAAATTTCAGCGCCGGTCAAGATCATGATGAGTACTCCTTTCCCAAAACTGATATTTTTTTCCGCAGATTTCGCAGATTACCGCAGATAATACATCTCTCGACAGATATAGCAGATTATGCAGATTGACAACAAAAGTCTGTCGCATACACAGAAGCATCTGCCCGTCCGCAGATGGCGCCGGAGTACCGGCGGGTGCAGATGACCACAGAAAAAACTTTTTCCGCAGATTTCGCAGATTTTCGCAGATAAAGCTGAAAAAATCTTTGGTTCTATCTGCGTTCATCTGCGTAATCTGCGGATTATTTCCTTACTTCAGCACAGCTCCGCTATCCGCACTGGTCACCATGCGGGCGTAGCGCTTCAGCCAGGAAGAGCGCGTGCGCGGCTCGAAGGGCGGCAGCGCTGCCAGGCGGGATTGGATCTCTGCCGCGCTCAAGTGCACGTCCAGGCGGCGCGTTTCCAGGTCGATCTCGATCAGGTCGCCATTTTGCAGCGCCGCGATAGGGCCTCCGGCGGCGGCTTCCGGGCTGACGTGTCCGATGCACGCGCCGCGCGTCCCGCCGGAGAATCGCCCGTCGGTGATCAGCGCCACCGACTCGCCCAGCCC
>JBGSTO010000426.1:0-9674 GCA_041736465.1 Anaerolineales bacterium
GAGTGCATCCACGACCTGTCCGATCCGGTGGGCGTGCTGCGCAAGATGCGCCAGCTAACCGCCCAGGGCGGCGCGGTGCTGGTGATGGATGAACGCGTTGGAGAAGCCTTCAGCGCCAACGGCAACGGCAGCATCGATTGGATGATGTACGGCTGGAGCATCCTGCACTGCCTGCCGGTGGGCATGGTGGATTCGCCCGCGGCAGGCACGGGCACGGTGATGCGCCCGGACACGCTGCGGCAGTATGCGTTCGAGGCAGGCTTCCGAGACGTGCAGGTGCTGCCGATCGAGAATTACTTTTTCAGGTTTTACCGGTTGAGTCCTTAAGCCGCGTCTCGAAACTTCCCCCCCCAAAAACCATTACGGGGTAGGAGAGCCGTTTTCCTCCCTCATTTTGTGCAGCAAAATGGGGGAGTGGGCCAAAGGCCAAAAACTGCAGGTTGCAGGGGGTAAGCTGCCGGCGAAAAATTTTCATCACCGGTGAAAAGAAACGGGCAAAAGTTTTCAGTGACTTTGAAAACTTTTGCCGTTAACGCATAAAATGGAGGCAGATGCAATACTAGAGACGTAACGTTTACCGCCCTTCCACCAGGCGGATTTCTTCGTCGGTCAGGCCGTACAGGACGTAGACAAGAGAGTCGATCTCATGGTCGGTAGCCTCGATCTGGCGCTGCGTCAGGGTCTTTTCGCCAGGGGCGCGGGCGGCGGCGAGTTGGCGGTGCAGGGAGAGCATGCGCTCGACAAGGGATGAGACTATTTGGTACTGATATACTCCACGATGTAGGTGGGGGTGTAGAACACGCCGCCGGTTTTTTTCACCTCAGGTTTGTCTTCCACCACGGCGCGGTGCCCGCCGGTCAGACGGATGACCTTGCCCAGGAAGCGCTCGTACACCTGCCCCAGGATGTCGGCAGGCAGCACCGAAAACTCGTAAGGGCTTTCGGGGTAGTACAGGCTGCCCAGGATGTCTTTGAGCGGCTTATCGTCCAGCGCCAGCCCCAGGGTGAGGGTATCGGGGGTACCGGTCTGCTCCCGCTCGTCGTGGAAGTGGAACATCCCGGAGTTGTAGCGCTCGTCGGCTTTGCGGAAGAGCTGGCACAGGCGCGGGTACGCCTGCCCGCCGTTGAGCAGCGCCTGCAGTTGCCCGTAAAACTCGATGCCGCGGTCTTCGCAGATGCGCAGAAAGATCAGGCGGTCGATGGTCATCTGCACGGCGTAGTTCAGCTCGCGCTGGCTGAGGCCGGGGTTGCGCAGCGCCAGGTTGCGCGCCAGCAGGTCGCGCCAGCGCTCGATCTCGGCCAAAAAGGCGTCGTCCACTTCTGCGGTGCCATGCTTGCCTACGGCGCTTTCGGCGTAGGCGTCGAAAGCGCCTTTCAGCACTGCCTGGTGGGAGAAAATGCCGGCGATCTCGTCCCAACGGTCCACATAATCGCTGTAGCTCAGCAGCAAGATACGCCCTGCGGAGGATTTATCCCCCAGGTTGGGCCGGGAGCGGCAGTCATAGACGGCGAACTCTTCGAAATCGGTGAGGATGGAGAGCGGCAGCTTGGCGCTCCAGGCATAACGGCGAAGCTGGTAGGCCGGGCTGATCTCTTCTTTGACATTGACGGCGGGTTTCTTGGCCTCGACGAAGAACTTGCGCGTGCCGCCGATGCGGAAAGCGTAATCGGGCGCTTTGCTGGCGCCGCTGACCTTGATGGCATCCTCGTGGATCACGTCCCGGTAGGCAGGGGCATAGCCGCGCTCGTTGAACACATCCCAGCCCAGGGCGTGGAAGAAGGGGTCGATGAACTCGCGGCGCGCCTGGGTTTCGTGGTATTCGGGCGAGCGGTAGAAAGCGCGGTGGGTGTGGAAGAGATCGACGAGCTGGCGGATGCTGTCGGGTGCGGTCATAGCGGCCCTCGCAGGTGGGTGGTGTAGCTAAACTATACCCCAGGTTGGGGTGGCTGGCAATTGCAAGCAGGCAAAGGTTGCTTACCTGGTAACACTCAACCGCAAGCATTTCATCGATGATCCGTCGGTGGCAGTGAAGGCGGGTCTGCGGATTGGGACACCCGGAGGTGCGCTGGGCTGGGTGCGAGAGCGGATTGCGGGGAAGGGGAGGCGATTTTAAATACCGGAGCAGGCAGCTATTACTTTTTGTAATCCGACGGAGGGGCGGGCACCCAGCCGGGCGCGGTGGTGACGCGGTTGTGACAGCCGGCGCAGTAATCGACCGATTCGCGGTGCATGTTGTGACAGACGCCGCATTCCAGCACCCCCCAGTGCCCGTCGTGCGGATTGCGCTCCGAGCCGAGCCGTTCGGGGGTGGTGAGGGGGACCATTTTCTTGTAGCTGGTGTGGCAGTCAAAGCACATCTCATCCATAGAGAATTCGCGCTCTTTTAGCGGTACGGTGTAGGCGCCAGTGATGTGGGTTGCCCATTCGTCCCAGGACTCGCTCAGCGTGCGGTCGTGACAGGTCTGGCAAGAAACGCCGCGCTGGGAGTGCTGGTAAGCCAAAGAATCAGATAAGCCAGAGAATGAGCTGTAGTACGGGTCAGCATGACAGGCGGCGCAGTACTGCGGGCTTTTGCGCAGGTCTTTGGCCCAGACCAGCGTCATTGCAGGCAGCAGCAAGAGCAGGCAGATGGCAGCGAGGATGTTTTTTCCTATTCCGGGCATCGTGGACTCCGCTCGATTATTGAACCAGGGCCTCACCGGCAGGCGATTCTTGCACGGTGGGAGTTTGCTCAAGCTGGGGCGGCTCCAATAGAGATTCCAGGCGCTGGTATTCCAATGGGTGCTCTCTTTGCAGCCGCTGGCGGGATATTTTACCGGTGAAAATGGTCCGGTCCAACGGGAAGATTCCGGAAGCCAGGTGGGTGTTGTACATGTGCCAGATGATGATCGAGAAGACCGCCAGCAGCGCTTCCAGACCATGGGCGGCTTTGGCGGCATACACCACTTCGCCGGGGAGAAACCGGGTGAAGGTTTGCGGGAACATTAAGATGAACCCGGTGAGACCCATCAGCACGGTACCCCAGATCAATGCCCAGTATTCGAGCTTCTGGCGGAAATCGAAGCGGTCGTACTGCGGCTCATGCCCGGCGCGGCCCAGCATGAATTTCACCGATTGGACGGCATCGCGAACGTCTTTGAAACGCGGCAGCATGGATCGCGAGCCGCCGAGCAGTAATTCCAAGAGTGCGGTGATTACGTGGTAGAAGAATGTAAAAGCAAGCACTACGGCAAAGGTGTGGTGGATCAGGCGCGCTCCGTCAAGGCCACCGAGAAGCGAAAGCAGCCCTTGGGCCCACCCCACCCGGTAGAAAGACTGCGCCAGACCGGTAAGCCCCAACGCGACCATCGAAGTGATCAGGATTACGTGCTGGAGGCGCTGGTTGCGGTCGAAACGCGTGATGGTTTCAGGTTCGGATATTTGTGCGGGTAATTCCGCGCCGGCGATTTCAGCGTTCATGATCACCTGTCTCATTGCTGTCTTCATCAGGCTGGGGCTGCCTGGAGGATTTGCGTTTGCGCAGCCGGTGCCGCACGTCGAGTCCAATATAACCAACCATGCCGCCCAATATGAGCGGGATCATAGATTGGTAGAAGAGCTTGACCCAAAAGACGACCGGCGACTCGCCGGTGGAGACCGGTGTGCGCACCGGACGGTAGTGCCCGTAGGCGGCAGCGTAATTGGGCGGCGCGTCGTGATGGCATTTCCGGCAGGTGTCGATCAGGCTCGCCGCCGCTACGCTGGAGCGGTCATCTTCGGGTGGTAAGATGGCATGGCTGCCGTGGCAGTCGCTGCAATCGGCCTCAGCGCGGTGCGCGTCCGGCGAGACCGCCCGGTAGAACTCGATGGTCGTGCCGTGGTAATCCGCCAGATAGGTTTCGACCACGTCGGTGGAAACGCCGTACTGGCTCATGCGGGCTTCGTCGCTGTGACAGCGGGCGCAGCGGCGGTGGATGTCCGATTGGAATGCAGCGGTTTGAACTTCTCCGGAAGCTGGGTCGATATGACAGCCGGTGCAGTCCGGGGCATTATCGTCGCCATCAAGGTGCACCTGACCGTGAACCGATGCTTGCCAGTCTTTGTACTGCAGCGGGTAGCCTGCTTCCCATACCGACAGCCCTGCTCCGGGAGCTTCCGGCTGGTAATCCTGCTGCACACCTACCGGAGCGGAACATGCCGCCAGAAAGCACAGGAGCAGAACACCGTTAATGACTTTTCGCCTCATACTCACCTTTACCCGAATTTGTGAGCGCCAGCCTGAGGGCTGGTCAGCACAGTAAGGGGATCCTCCAGTCGCTCCGCTTGCACGGAGTGACATCGTGCTTGCAAGGAGAGGGAACTCTCAGCGAGTCCCCTCTCCACATTCTGCTATCTACCATCCCTCAACCGGTCGAGAGGCAATCAGGCGACAGCGCTCTGTCCTGCCAGGCGGCCAAAGACCAGAGCGCGGCTGTGGCTGAGTCCTGGGGCGATTACCGGATAGTCGTTAGCGAAGAAGTTGCCAACGGTGTTGCCGGCAGCATACAGACCAGGGATGACGTTGCCCTCGGTGTCCAGCACCTGCAGCTTTGTATTGCAGTTGAAGCCGCCCAGGACAACCAGCAGTGCGAGGGTGTTTTTGACGGCGATGAAAGGCGGTGTATCGATGCGGGTCAGCATCTCGCCGTTCTTGCCAAAGTCCTCATCGACGCCCTTGTCGGCGAGCTCGTTGTAGCGGGCAACGGTGGCTTTGAGCGCCTCGGCAGGCACACCGATCTTGGCGGCCAGCTCGTCCAGGGTATCTACCCGAAAAGCTAACGCGCCTTTAGTGAGTGCGTCTTCCAGGCCCTTGCGGGTGTTGTCGCTGACCACAGGCGAGCGAGAGAAGCCCATGCCGAGGTGGGGAACGTCTTCTTCCCAGGTAGAGTCGAAGATCGTCCAAGAGGTGTTCTTGGGCTGGAGCTGGATCGAGTTGGCCATGTAGGGGATGGGGACATCCTCATTCTCATAGCGCTGCGCGTTGATGTTCACCCGCAGGAAGGGATGGGAGGCCATGGGCGGGGCGCCCAGATTGTGCACCATGGGCGTGTGCGGGGTGTCTTCCTGC
This sequence comes from Anaerolineales bacterium, assembly GCA_041736465.1. Taxonomy (GTDB): domain Bacteria; phylum Chloroflexota; class Anaerolineae; order Anaerolineales; family UBA4823; genus JAJUJL01. The sequence goes on from JBGSTO010000426.1 coordinate 5,087, forward strand.
ATGGCTGCACCGACCCACAGGCCCATCATATGACCGTCGCCAGTGTTGACCGCCGGAGCGTACACGTTGAAATCGATGTCGGCAGCTTTCGGGCAGTAGCGAGCAATCATCTCCGGGTTATTGCCGTAATCGCCGGTGCACAGGATCACACCCTTGCCAGCATTGAACTGGACGTAGCTGCCATCAGCGCCAGCAACCACACCGGTCACACGACCACCGGGCTCGCGTAGCAGCTGCGCAGCAGGCATCTCGTAGTGAAAGTCGACCCCTTTTTCTTTGGCAGCCTTTTCAACCATCCCGGCCACGACTTTCTCATCCATCCCGCCGAACATATGCACAGTCTTGTACTCGGGCCAGGTGGCGTCGGGCATATCGTTGCCCCAGGTGGTGACCACGATTCCATCTTTTTCTGCCATGTCGATCAAGAGGTCAATGGTCTGGTTGACGTTGTTGGCCCACAGCATGATCAGGCGCTGGTCGGCCTTGTTGCCGCTCCAGCGCGCCAGATCGCAGGCTACTTTGCACTTGTCATATTCGATGCCATCGGCCTTTTGCAGCTTGCTGCCCAGGGCGGCATTGTGCCCGCCGCGGGCGTTGAATGTGGCGGATTTTTCAAGGACGATCACTTTGGCGCCAGTTTCGGCTGCCCCCAGCGCAGCCATCAGACCGGCGACGCCGGCGCCGACCACCACCACGTCGGCCGAGAGGGTTTCTTTGATTTGTTCGGCCGGGATGGGCGGCGGGCTGACTTCGAACGACGGTTTGGCGATCCCCTCAGGCGCTTCGGCCACCGGGGGCGCCTGGGTTTCTGCGGCCTCTTCGGGCGCGGCTTTGGGACCGCAGCCAACCAGCAAGCCGCTGGCGGCGGCAGCCAGTCCGGCGCTCTTCAAGAATCCCCTGCGGCTCAACCCCTGTGGTTTTTGTTCTTCTGCCATTTGATCTTCTCCTATATTGATTTACGCTCTGAGAATCTGGATCCTTTGCTGACCGACCCTGTGGGCCGGGTCTCAGGATGACAGGCATCTCTATGGTCTTCAGGATCAGCAGCCATTTACCTGCCACCCATCAGGATATCATTTTCTGAGGAGCAGAGCATCAGAGAGGTGAGGGAAATCGCAGCATCAAAAGAGCGATCTTGCGATCGCTCTTGCTCAACAGGTTGGGGGAGGGTATCGGGATTCTCTCCCCCGAACGGGGGATACAGCCCGACTCTGGCAGGTGGGGCGCAGATCGGTTTTGTAGGCTCAGTCATCCGGCTTAGGCGCATCCACCAGACCCTTGCTGACGGCGTAGACCGCAGCTTGAATTCGGTTCTGGAGATGCAGTTTGGAAAGGATGTTGGTCAGGTGCGTTTTTATCGTATTTTCGGTAACCACCAGCACGTCGGCAATTTCCTTGTTGGTCATGCCGGTAACTAGCAGCTCGAGCACCTGGCGTTCCCGCTCGGAAAGCTCTTCGGTGAGGCTGGGCTTCGCTTCCAGATCCGGCGCGGGATGCGAAAATTCCTCCAGAATTTTGGCGGCGATCCCGCCGGAAAGCGGCGCTTCGCCGCGGCGTAGGCCATCCAGCATATCGTACAGCTGGTAGGCTTCCAAATCTTTCAACAGGTAGCCTTGAGCACCGCACTTGATGGCTTCGAACACGGTCTCGTCGTCGTCGACCACGGTCAGGATGACAATTTTGATGTGTGGCAGATTGCGCTTGATCTGGCGGGTGGCGTCCAGACCATTGCAGCGCGGCATTTCGATATCCATGAGGATTACATCGGGCAGGGTTTCAAGCGCCATGCGAATGGCCTCCAGTCCATCTCCGGCGCTGCCAACGATATCGATGCCCGGGCGCGATGCCAGCAAAGACATCATTCCCTGGCGGAACAGCTTATGGTCATCAACCAACAGCACGCGTAAGGTGTCCATAGCAAGTATCATCTCCTGAGATTGGAAGCGATCATCACCACAATACACGTTCCGGCGCCGGGTTCGGAAATGATCTCTACTTCTCCGCCCATACCCTGGGCGCGCTCGCGCATGACGTGCAGCCCGACACCGCCGCCGCCCAGTTCCAAAACCCGGTCCACGTCGAAACCGCTGCCGTTATCCTCGACGGAAAAGCGGTAGCTTTCTCCAATTTGCTCCAGCCGCACCCGGACTGCGGAGGCGCCGGAATGCTTGCGGACGTTGGTCAGGGCTTCCTGGATGATGCGCGTCACCTGGATGCCGGCACGTGGCGGCAAAGCCGGGTTCAGCCCGGGCTGCACTTCCAGGTGGGGCTCGATGTTGTAGGTGGATTTATACCGCGCCAGGTAGCTCTGCAGCACAGGCAAAAATTCGCCCTGCAGGGAGGCGCTCTGTCGCAAATTGAAGATCGCCTCGCGGGCATCGGCATGGGCTTCGCTGGCAGTGCGGGTCATGTCCGCCAGGAATGACCAGGCTTGCTCCACCTGACCCTGGCGCAGCAGCTCGCTGACGTTGGAAGAAAGCAGCTTGAGGGTGCTCAGCGACTGGGCCAAATTGTCGTGAATTTCCCGCGCCAGGCGCTCCCGCTCTTCCAGCACAGCCAGCTGGTGCACTTGCTGGTGCAGGCGGGCGTTCTCAATTGCGATGGCAGCCTGGTCGGCGAAGGTGCTGGTGAAGCGGGTGTCGCTACTTGTGAAATCGCCGGGCTTGTTGGCAAGTAGCAGCGCGCCGATTCCTTTCCCATTGGCGATCAGCGGCACCACCAGCAGGTTACCGGGAGCAGCATCCGGGCGGAAGAAATCAGGGTGGTCGGCGGGCCGGTTGATCACGACTGGCTGACCCTGCAGCAGGGCTTTTCCGGCCAGAGAGTGCTCCACGGGCAGCCATTCGAGCGGTGGTCGCCCCCCGTTGTAAAAGCCCAGGCGTAACACATCGTCCTCAAGGAAATAGATCGCGCTGCCAGTCGCCCGGGTAAGCTGGAGCATCTCACGGCACACGGTTTCCAGCACTTCATCCAGCTCGAGCTCCTGCAGCAAGGCGCTGGCGACGCGCTGCAGCCCTTCGCTTTCACCCAGCAGCAGGCTGCTCACGCGGTAGAGCCGGGCGTTCTCGATTGCCAGGGCGGCGATTCCGGCAATATTCCAGACCAGATCGGCCTGTTCCCGGCTGTAGTTGCGGTGTTCATGCAAAGAGCCAATCACGACCAACACCAGCACCTGCCGGCGCACCGCAAGCGGCACCGCCAGAATGGATTTGAAGCCCATGGCGCGCAGCGCCGGATGAACAAAAGCGGGCTCAGCAGCCACATCGTAGCAGACCAGGGGCTCCTTGAGCTCCATCACCCGGGAGAAGAAGGCATCTTCCTGTATATCCAGAGGGGTGCTTGCGAAGGTTTGTTTCACCGCTGCGGACATCACCGGGCCGTTCACGCCCAGCTTTGGAATCAGGGTGCGGCTGTCCTCGTCGACGAGATAGAAATTGACGTGGTCAACGCTGGCTGCAGCGGCTATGTCGATCGCAAGCTGATCCAGTACCGCCCCGGCGATCTGCGCTTCGGGGGTGTTGTGGGCAATCTCCAACAAGCGCGCCGCCTGCTCATTCTGCACGCGCAGTGAGCTGGTCATCCCTGATGCCAGGGACCTCACCAATAGGGCGGCCATCCAGTGGAACATACGATCGAGAACATCGCTCATTGCCAGGGCCGCCTCCGGATCCACGCCCGGTTCAGACCGGACCCAACCGGTGACCAGCCCCTTGCAGGAGAGCATCCCCTCCATCACCTGCCAGGGCTCAAAGCTGTGGCGCATGCGATAGGCGCCGATGCCGGTGACAAACTCTCTGAGCGGCTTTGCATCGCCGCCGGAGAGCAGGGCTGCCATGGACTGTACCCCGTGCAGCGTGTTCGCCGGAATCGTGTCCAGCCAAGATTGGCTGAAGCGTTCGCCGAGCACGCGCTGGATGCTCTCAGCCCAGCCGGCGGCAATCTCCTGCCGGCGCCGGAGGATGATCTCAGCAAGCTGCGGGTGGGTGGGTAAGCTTTCGTCCATCGGGTGCTAAAATATTACCACAGCGCGGTGTGAAGCCAGAAGGCTCCTGATGTATAGCATACCAGCATGGCGGGCGCGGAGGAAGACAGACTCGGATGAGTTTCGCGCGAAAAGCGGGCGATTTTTTTGCGAGTGCGATCACCTGAATGGGGGAGGGTCGCCTGGAGAGTCTTTTCGTCAATCCACTGGGCCATGATCAATTTGGGTGAGGCGCTCGCGCTGTAAGCGTTCTCTCTCTGGCTGTAAATCCCGATCACCCAAACGTCTGTCCAAAGGCGTTCATCATCACGTGCGCCACCGACGGCGCGATCAGGTTGCGCGTACGGCTGAAGACCAGCCCGTAGGCCAACCCGCCGATGGTCTGGCTGACGATGCACACCGCCGCCCCCGCCAGCAGGTCGCCGTCCATCATGCGGGTGTTGGCCCCCAGGTGCCACAATCCAAACAGCAGCGCCTGCAGCACCAGCGCACCCGGCGCCGGCAGCAGCCGGCTCAGGCGAGTGTGCAGCGCGCCGCGGAACAGGAATTCCTCGAAGAAGCCGTTCTGCAGGCTGTTGCCGATCAAGCGCCGCACCAGCACGTGCA
>JBGSTO010000464.1:0-8100 GCA_041736465.1 Anaerolineales bacterium
TTGTTGGCGCTCGCAGCGCTGGATTTTGGTGGTCCTCTATCCCAGGCTTGGTTGGCCGGTGGAGTAATCAGTCGGATGGTCGATCCTACACTGTTTTACTCCTCCGGCCTTCCTTTGTCCATTGTACTGTAACAGGATTTGGATCACGGATTGAACGGATGGCGGCGGCGCGGGGCAGGGCGGGTTTGTGCGGGCGAGGGGATGGTGCTTGGAGGTTGGCTGGCGGGCCCCGGGCGGTGGCTGATTGGTGCGAAAACCCGCCCTGGTGTTGGCGCGAGTGTGCGGTTTTGTGTGATAATAAATCAACCGAAAGGGGTGCTGTATGCCGATCGATCCAAACCTGGCATTCTTCTTAGCTGGAAGCCTTGGGCCGGCCCTGGTAGAGGTGTTCAAGACATTGGCAACCGAAGGGGTGGTCAAACCGGCGCTCAGGCCCATGCAAGAGCTGGTCACGCGCGGCTACGACCAGGCAAAAGACGCTGCCGCGCTGGCGAAGGCGATCAGCGAGGCGCTGGATGGATTGGATGCGGATGCAAATCTCAGCGATATCGACAAGCTGGTCGCCGCACTCAAATTTGGCGGGCAGGAGCCTTCTCGCCAGCGCCAGCTGGCAGCCGCGGCGGTCGGCATGCTGCGCCAGGATCCAGCAAGCATAAGCGACGGGCTGCTAGGCGAGCTGGGGCTGGAGAGCAGGCACAGGGCGCTGCTGGCAAATTTCTTGTCCCGACTCAGGCAGCGCCTGGAGAAGGTAGAAGATTATCAAGCCGGCATCTTCTACGCCAACGACCTGGAGAAAATGGGCTTGCTTTCGCAGACGCTGCGGCGCGTGGATGCCATTGCCCGAAACACCGCCCGCACCGCTGCCTACCACGAGCAATTGATGAAGCTGCACCACCTGGCAGCAGAAGACGAGCCGGCCTATCATGAGTACCTGCGCGACCAGATCGAGCAGTTGGGACGCCTGCCGCTGCCGCTGGCGCGCCAACGAACTGGCCCTGCCGCGGCGCGCCTGAGGCAGGTTTTTGTGCCGCTGACAATGCGCGACCAACGCGCTGAAGAGCATGCTCGCCGCACTTCTGAAAAGATGCTGGCAAAGCCAACCCGGAAAGTAAAACCTGGCGGTTCTGCGGAGGAATTGAAGACTGAGCCCGCCAGCCTGAGCCGGATCCTGGAAAGATACCGCAGCATCATCCTGATTGGCCCGCCAGGCAGCGGCAAGACCACGCTGCTGCGCCGTGCCGGGCTGGCGTTTGCGGAAGGCAGCGCCGCGGTTGACCTGGAATGGAAGGATGCCCCGCTGCTTTTCCCGGTGTATATCCGCCTGCGCAATTTTGGCGCATTTTTGAAAGAGCACAAAGCCGAACACACCTCCCCCGGTCCGGGCGCGCTGACCGCTTACCTGGGGCACCACTTTCGCAAAGTGCGCAACCTCAATCTGCCAGCAGATTTCTTCGAGCGCCGCCTGAAAGCCGGGCACTGCCTGCTGCTGCTGGACGGGCTGGACGAGGTGACCGAGCTGCGCAGCGAAGTAGCCCAGCAGGTGAATGCATTCATCACCCATTTCATAAGCCATGGCGAGGGCAATCGCTTCGCCCTCGGTTCTCGCCCGAAAGGCTATGAGAGCGTTGAAATCCACCTGCGCGGCAGCGAGCTGGCAGTGTGCGATGTCAACCCCCTGCCGCCAGAGGGTGTGCGCCGGTTGATTAGCAACCTGTTCGAATTTATCGAATCGGACTCAAATCGCCAGGCGCACAACAGCCGCAAGCTGGGCGATAAAATCACTACCACGCCCAAGCTGCTGGCGCTGGCAGCCAACCCGCTTTCCTGCACGGCGCTGGTGCAGGTCTTTCAATACCACGGTGCGGACCTGCCGCAGCGGCGGGTGGATATCTTTCAAGAGGTGGTCGATCTGCTGCTGGGCTACTGGAAAGCGCAGGATGATGAGCTGGCGGATGCCGCACGGCTGGGAGCGGAAGATGTCATTCCCTCTAGGAACCTGGACCTCAAAGACGCGGTGTCGCGCAAGCGCCGGCGGTTGAGCGTGCTGGCATACCAGATGCAGCTCAGCCGAAAAGTTGAGATCGACCGGGGCGAAGCGGTGCGGCTGGTGGCGAAGCACCTGCGCGGGCAGGAGCGTGCCCGCGACCAGCGCCAGGCACGGGAATGGGCTGAGGAATTCCTTGAGCGCGCCCAGGAGTTCAGCGGGCTGCTGGTAGAGATCGAGCAAGGGCGTTACGCCTTCGTGCACGAATACTACCGCGAATACCTGGCAGCCGTGGCGCTGCTCAACCTGAGCGAGACTAATTTTCTGGGGCGGGTAGTTGAATATGCTAACAAAGATGCCTGGTGGGAGATCATCCGCCTGGCGGGCGCCCACGATGGGCCTTTCGAAGCGCGCCGCCAGAAGATGATCGAGCAGATTCTCAAGGCCGCGCTCGCCGAAAAACAGCGCGGCGACCTGGATGGTTGGCTGGAGCGCCTGCATCTGGCGGGAGGGGCGGCAGCCGATATGGGCGACCGCCTGCCCGGCCCGCAGCAAGAGAAGATCGAGCGTGTGCTGATCGAAGCCATGAGCGATGCCAGCCTGGAGCCGCCGCGCCGCGCAGCGACCGGCGAAATCCTGGACGAGCTGGGCTACCTGCCGCCCGATCTGTACGATTTCATTCACATCCCGGCGGGCGAAGGTATGAGCGAGTTCTGGATCGGAAAATACCCGGTGACCAATGCCCAGTACGAGCGCTTCGCGCTGGCGGAGGATTTCGGCCAGCCGGATTTGTGGGGTGAGGAGGGCTACGCCTGGTTGAAGAAGAAATGGGACAAAGAGCGCAGGCTCTACCCGCGCCTGTGGAATGATATTCAATTCGGGCAAGGTCGGCGGGCGGCGCCGGTGGTGGGCGTCTCGTGGTATGAAGCACAGGCTTACTGCCGCTGGCTACAGGCGCACTGGGGCGAGCTGGAGATCGAAGAGCGCCTGGCGCCCGGTGTAACACCGAAGGGTGTGCGCCTGCTTTTCCAGCAAGAATGGCAGCGGGCGGCGGGAGGCGAGCACAGCACTGGCGGCAAGAAAGGCGAACGCTACCCGTGGGATGGCGAGGGCGTTTTCACTGCTGCGAATGACCTGCAAAGCATCTTGTTGCGCGCTAATGTTTATGAGAGCGAAATCAGGCGCACCACCCGAGTGGACCAGTACCCGCAGGGCGCCTCCCAGCCGTACGGCCTGTGGGATCTGGCGGGTAATGTGTGGGAATGGCAGATCGACGAGACCAGCGGTCGCATGCGGGGCCCGGCGCTGCGGGGCGGCTCGTGGGACTACAATAGTGAGTACGCGCGCGTGGCGGCCCGCCACGATGTCGGCCCTGGCCTCAGGAACTTCAGCTTCGGTTTTCGGGTGCTGGCCCTCCCCAACGCTTTGTCTGTTTCCTGAATCACTGAGGCGCTGATAAAAGCATGAGGCACTGAATGTATGGCACGTGGGTTGGTGCAGGAGGATGGGCTGACAACAGGATTTGGTAATCCGTTGTCAGCTCCCCACGCCCACTGTTTCGAAGGTCTACCATGACCGGGTTGTGTTTATGGAGAGAGAGATTCGTACAGCCGCGTGCCTGGCGCTCCACCCAGCAGCGCCTGCTGCACCAGCCCGACCTCCTCGCCGGAAAAAATCAAAACCTCCAGCTCCGCGATCTGCTCTACCAGCCTCATGCTCTGCAGCACCTTCGACTCCATCCCGCCGGTGACGTCTGCCACCTGCGCGCCTGACAGGGAGGGCAGGATTTGCGCCAGGTTGTGGGGTGTGATCTCGTCTGCCAGGCGCGTGCAGACGGGGTAGTCGGCCCACACGCCCGGCTCCAGCCCGGCAAGCAGGATGCGCCCGGGCTGCAGGCGCTGCGCCAGCGGCTCGAAGAGATCTTCGGTGGAAAAGATGGTGCCGCCGCGGGCGGTATCGAAGACGACATCACCGAAGACTACCGGCAGCAGCCCGGCATCCAGGGCGGCAGACAGGGGGCGGGTGTCCCAGGCGAGCAGGGCGCCGTTTTGAGCAGTGACCGCCGCGGATGGGGGAAAGGCGATGGCATTCAAGCCATGGGCTGCCAGCGCGTCCATGACGATGCGGTTGAGCGCGGCAGCCTGGCGCCAGACTTCGCTGAAGCCGCTCCACCCCTCGGCTGTATACACACCCTGGCGGGTGCCAAATTGTTTGGCGGGCACGTGACCGAAGGAGCCGGAGCCATGCCCTAGAACCAGGCGCAGACCAGGCTGTAGGGCTGAGGCAGCCGCAATTTCACCTGCCAGGCGGTCGAGCACCTGCGGGCGGGCGGTTGCCGGGCGGGATTTGTCGGTGATCAGCGAGCCGCCCAATTTCAAGAATACCGGTTTGGATTGGAGAGCGCCGCCGGGCGGGATCATGTGGATACCTGGGTGAGGATCACATTGGCGGCGCCGGCATCCAGCAGCGCGGCGCTGACCGCAGAGGCGTGGATTTCATCCACCAGGGCGACCATGTTGCCGCCGCGACCGCCGCCGGAGAGCTTTGCGCCTAGCGCCCCCGCCTGGAGAGCCGTTGATACCAGGTGATCCAGCTCTGGCGACGAGACGGTGAGCTGGCGCAGCAGCGCCTGGTTGGCGTCCATCAAGGGGCCAAGCATGGCAGGCTGCCCGTGCTCGAGAGCGCGGCGGGCGGCGCGCACCACTCCGCCGATAGCCTCGAACAGCTCATTGTAGAGGCCGCTCTGCACCTGCCACAAACGGCGCACATCGCCCACAGCGATGGAGGTAGGACTGGGGATGCCCGTATCGGCGATCAGCAGGGTGAACGGCGCCGGCAGCTCGAGCGTTTGCAGCGTCTGATCGCGGACGAAGTACACCGGGCGGGCGTAGGTGATGACGGTATTATCGATGCCTGAAGGGGTGCCGTGGTAGATCTTTTCGACCTCATACGCCACAGCCGAGATGCGCTCATCTGATAGCGGGCGGCCCACAAAGCCGCACAAGGCGCGGATCAGCGCCACGGATACGGCCGCGCCAGAGCCTAACCCGGCGGCAACCGGAATGGTGGAGGTGATGCGGATCGAGCAGGCAGGCAGGCGCTCCAAACGCAGCTCTTTCAGCGTTTCAGCCACGACGGCAGACAGCGCATGCTCAGGCGGCAGAGTATCCAGCTGCGCGTCTAGCTGCACCGCCGGCGCCTGGATGTGTACGCTTCCCGCCTGCGCCCCAGGCAGCGCCCGCACCACGGCGCGCGCCTGCACCTGGCGCACCGGCACGGCAATGGCAGGCTGCCCATACACAACGGCATGTTCGCCGAAGAGGATGATCTTACCGGGAGCCGAGGCAGTAAATGCGGGCATATCTGCAAGCCAACCAGCGCTTACGGTGAGATGACCGTTTTTGGGAAGGTGTACAGGACGACCAGCACAGCGAGGCCCCACGTCAGAATGGTAGCCTGCAGCGGGCGGTCGGAGAGCAGCACCTCTTCTGGTGCGCCGCCGCGGTGCTTCACCTGGATCAGGTACAGGTAGCGGAAGATGCCGTAGATGACGAAGGGTATCGTCAGCATCATGGTGTGATTGTCGGGCAGGTTGGGAGCGGAGAAGGTGTACAGGCTGTAGGCGATGATGGTGGTGCTGGAGACGATGTTAAGATACTGGTCCAGCAGGGGAAGCGTGTATCCGTCCAGCACTCGCCGGTGGGCGTTGGCGTCACCGGCAAGCAGCGCCAGCTCGGAGCGGCGCTTGCCGAAACCGATGTAAAGTGCGCCCAGCGTGATGACCACATACAGCCAGGGTGAGAAGCGCGCCACGTGGATGACCGTAACCCCGCCGGCAACCCGCAGGACGAAGCCCATAGCGATCGAGAGCACATCCAGGATGGGAATGTGCTTGATCCACTTCGAGTAGGCCAGGTTGAGCAGCACGTAGGCCAGGGCAACCAAGGCAAAGGCAGGCGAGAGCAGGTAAGAGAGCGGCAGCGCTACAGCCAGGACCATGATGGCGAATGCCAGCGCCAGCCGCACCGGCAGCCGGCCGGAGGCGATCGGGCGTTTTTTCTTATCCGGATGCTGGCGGTCGGCTTCTGCGTCCGCCGCGTCGTTGATGATGTAGACCACGCCGGAAAGCAGGCAAAAGATGGTGAATGCCGCCAGGGTGCGCAGGATCGCTGGGAAGTTCGCGATACGGAACTGTCCGTCGAAGACCAGGCCGGCGAAAAGGACCGCGTTTTTCGTCCACTGGCGCGGCCGCATCGCTTCGATAAGCGCAAAAATCATGCGCCGATGATAGCATGAAACCAGCTTGTACGAAAGGGAAGGGTTGTTCCCGTGGGAAAGCCGCCGGGAATAACACACACCCTGACAGCAACCGTGATAGAATTCAGCTATCCTGGATCGGCGGTCGCCACAGCCTGGCTGTGACGGCGTCGGGCAGCCGGCCTGGTATTGGCCCGTCGAAAAGCGCCGCCGTTCGAAACGAACAGCAAAGGAAGGCGCCGATCCATGACCATCTGGAATAACTATCACCTCGCCAAAAGCATCGAGGACGCTCTGCAGGCGCTGGCCTCTACGCCAGGCCCTACCCGAGTGATCGCCGGCGGCACAGATCTTTTATTGGATTTGGAGCAGGGCCGCCACCCTCCCGTGGATACATTGGTTGATGTCAGCTCAATCGCTGAGATGGCGCTGCTGGAACTGCGCTCCGGCGGCCTATTCATCGGTGCGGGCGTGCCGCTGCGCTGTGTGGTCGAGTCGGAACTGGTGAGCCGGCATGCCGCCGCTCTGCGGGAAGCCGCCGGGCTGATTGGCGGGCCGCAGGTGCGCAATACCGCCACCCTGGGGGGGAACGTTGCTCATGCACTGCCCGCTGCGGACGGCGCCATCGCTTTGCTGGCGCTGGATGCCCAGGCTGAAATCGCATCGCTGGCAGGGCGCAGGCTGGCGCCCATGCAGGCTCTGTACAGCGGCCCGGGGCGCTCCTCATTATCACCCCGAGAAGAGATCCTGGTAGGGTTCCACCTGCGTTTGAGCACCCCTGGCGAAGGCTCGGCTTTCCGCCGGGTGATGCGCCCGCAGGGCGTTGCCATTGCAATACTGAATGTGGGCGTATGGGTGCAGCGGCGCCAGGATACCATCCAGGCGGTGCGCATCGCCATCGGCCCGGCAGGGCCAATCCCATTCAGAGCGCATGCCGCCGAGAGGCTCCTGGCAGGGCGAAGTTTCGACCCGGCACTCCTGCCACAGGCTGCAGGCGCCATCCTGGAAGAAGCGCATTTTCGCACCAGCCCGCACCGCTCTTCGGCGGAGTACCGCAGGCATATGAGTGCAGTCTTACTGGAAGAAACCCTGGGCGCGGCCTGGGAGCGCGCCAGCCAGCCGTAGGTATTGAAACTAATCGGTAGCAAACAAGCGAGGTATGGAGATGAACATCACGGTTAATGGAAAAGCGGTAACAGTGGACGCACTGCCGGGAGAAATGCTCTCGGATTTGCTGCGTGAGCGGCTGCGCCTGACCGGCACCAAAATCGGCTGCAACGAGGCTGAATGCGGCGCCTGCACGGTTCTGGTGGACGGCGAGCCGGTTTTATCCTGCACATACCCGTCTGCCAAAGCAAACGGTAAAACCATCCTGACCATTGAAGGGCTGGCAGAGCTGGCAAACGGCAAGCTGCACCCGCTGCAGCAGGCCTTTATCGAGCACGGCGCAGTGCAGTGCGGTTTCTGCATTCCCGGGCAGATCATGACGGCTTATGCCCTGCTGCAGCACAACCCGCAGCCAGGCTCGCAAGAACTTCGCCATGCCCTGAAGGATACGCTGTGCCGCTGCGCCGGGTATCCGACGATCGAGCGGGCAATACTGGATGCCGCCCAGGCCGTGCAAACGGGCGGGGAGCTGGCTGGCCCGCAGATTGCGGATGCCGGGGGCGAGGAGCTGGTGGTAGGTAAACTGCGCCCGCGGCCCGACTCGGTCGAAAAGGTGACCGGCGCGGCATTGTTTTCCGATGACCTGCAGTTTCCGGGTATGCTGCATGCCCGGGTGAAGCGCGCCGGCGTGCCGCACGCCATTGTGAAGCGCATCGATGGTTCCCGGGCGCGCAGCTTGCCGGGCGTGGCGG
>JBGSTO010000466.1:0-88588 GCA_041736465.1 Anaerolineales bacterium
CAGTGAGCGTTCGAAGAAGCTGCCGGTTGGGTCGATATTTTTTACGCCGCCTTTTTCTATCAGGGCGCGCATCAATGGGCGAAGCTGGCGACCGTAGAGATCCATGCATCGCCGCGGGTAGATGCCGGGCCAGGAATAGCAAGAAACCACGTAGCGGCGGTTGGTGGTATCGATACAGGCGGGCATGCGGCTGTAAACCGGGTCATCGGGAGCGAAGATGTATTGGTCCAAGGTTCCCTGTGGGATGCCTTCGATGCCTTTGACCGACTGCGGCAATGACTCGCAATCGTACGGGTCTACCGAAAGATCAAGCAGAACTGCGTGCTGAGGTAGATCGCTAATCCAGGCATTCGGGATTACCGGACGGCTGGGATCGGGCCTTTGGGTGGCATCTACCAGGATGTCAGTTTGTGCCAGGATTTGCCGAGTATAGGATTCGTACGCGGTGATGTCATAGTCGATGGTGGTAACGATTACACCGGGGATCTTGCCTGCGACCATACGGCTGCGAATGTCCTCATCTCCGTAGCGGATGGCGGCTGGGATGACCTGACTTCCAACCGCGCCTGCTCCAATCAGGGTAACACGAACGGGCGGACGGGCTGGGCTGCCAAAACCTGGCGCCGGATAGGTAGCGCGCAGCACTCTGAAGGCCGCTTCGATGCCGTTCCAGGCGACGGCGCGTAAGTTTTCGACGATCCGGCGGTTGCTGTCGTCCTTGATCGAGTCCAGAGAGATGCCTTCCAGGCCTAGAGAGCGCAGCAGTTCTACTCGTTTTGGTCGGGTAGGGTAGTGCAGCATTGAAATTAGACAGCTGCCCGGGCGCATCTGTCGAACCTCTTCGTCACTGGTGTAGCGCAACACCATCACGTAATCGTGCTGGTAGATTTCATCACGCGAACAGAATCGGATTTCTGGCGCAGCGCGTAAGTAATCCTGATTCAAGAAGTTCATACCGGAACCATAACCAAACTCGAGGCTGATTTTCGCGCCGTAATTTGCCAGGCGGGCAATGAAGGATGGCAGGAAATCGCGCCTCTCTCCAGGTTCTTTGTGCATGCGCGCAAACCCGATGCTGATGTTATTTTGCATTCACTTCTCCCCTGATCTGTGGAATTTATTGTTTGGATAAAAAGTGTACCATAAGTCAGGGTATGCAATTTCGTTTACCGGTAACTCCATGGCGGTTTCGGAAGATTTCTCGCTCTTATTGGGTCTTAACTTGACATGCAGCGATTCGTATTGTATGATTCTACCGACCGTTCGGTAGGGAATTGGAGATGACCAGAGACGAAATACTGGAAGCGGCGGCGCAAATATTCAGCCAGAAGGGCTTTCATGCAGCCTCGATGCAAGATATTGCTCAGGCAGTCAACCTGCAGAAGGCCAGTCTCTACCATCACGTCACCAGCAAGCAAGAGATTTTATTATCCCTGTTAAACCGCGCCCTGGACATGCTTATCCTGCAGATCGAGCAGGTAGTGCGCCAGCCGCTGCAGCCTGAGGAAAAACTGCGACAGGCGATGATCGTTTACCTGCAGGCAATGCTGGATCATCGCGAGCTGGCTTCCGTGCTGCTGTTGGAGCATCGTTCCCTGGAGCCTCAATACCAATCGCGCCATTTCCCCCACCGAGATCGCTTTGAAAGATTATGGCGGGATATGATCCAGGAGGGGGTGGACAAGGGTGTGTTCGAGAGCGCCGATCCGGGCCTGGCATCGAAATCTCTCCTGGGTGTGCTGAACTGGACGATCACCTGGTTCAGCCCGCAAGGGAAATCCTCGGCAGCTCAAATTGGAGATCAGTTCGCAGGTTTATTCCTGCGAGGTTTGCTCAAGCGGGAGGAGAGCTGATGGCTCGCACCTTCAGCGAGTTATTAGCCGAAGCGCATACGATTGCAGAGGTTTCTCAAACTTTGTTCGGCGATGTACACGGCTACAACGTGCTGCTTGCCCTGGAAGAGGCAGGCGCGCACGTCGAATATTTATACCAGCGGGGTCTGCTGAGCATCGACAATCTCTCAGCACTCGAGCACAGCACAGACCCAATCGCTATCCGCTATCGAAGACTGAACGAATGCAAGAACGTGCAGTTCATTTGAAGAAGGAGTGGAGATCATGTACTCTTTTGAACCAACCGAAGAACAGAAGATGCTTGTGGATGCCATACGCCGCTATGCCGCCAGCGATTTACGCGCCAAGGCGCACGACGCCGATGAAGAAGCCCAATTTTCTCCGGCTTTGATCGAGAAAGGCTGGGAGCTTGGCTTCTTGCAGGCTTCCGTGCCTGAGGACTATGGCGGGTTTGGCGACCGTTCGGCGGTAACCGGCGTACTGGCTGCCGAGGAATTGGCCTGGGGCGACCTGGCAGGAGCGATGGCGGTGCTGTCGCCGGGGTTGTACGTCACCCCGATTTTGATCGCCGGGAGCGACCAGCAGAGAGAAAGCCTGATCCCACCGGTGATCGAAGGTGAGTGGCAGCCCTACACAGCCTGCTTGCTGGAACCATACTTTGATTATGATGCCAGCGACCTGCGCACCAACGCCAGGCTGGAAGGCGATGAGTATGTGATCAGCGGTGAAAAGATCTACGTTCCCTACGCCGCGGATGCCCAGGGGATGATCGTGTATGCGAATCTGGAAGGCAAGACACAGGGTTTCATTGTGCCTGCAGGAACACCGGGCATCGTGCTGGGTGGGCGTGAAAAAGTGATGGGGATCAATGCCTTGCCGCTTTACAAGGTCAAGTTTGATGGGCTACGGATACCCAGGGAGAATCGCCTGGGCGGTCCCGATGGTCACGACTTCGAGCCTGTCATGGCTGCCATGCGCGTGGCAATGGCGGGGCTGGCGCTTGGCTTGAGCCGGGCTGCATTCGAATATTCGCGCGATTATGCCAAAGACCGCGACGTCTTCGGAGTCAAGGTTGCCCAAAAACAGGCGATTGCGTTTATGCTGGCGGAAATGGCGACAGAGATCGAGGCCATCCGCTTGCTAGTCTGGGAAGCTGCCTGGATGTTGGACAATGGCAAGGCCGAGGCTGCCAAGCATGCTTACCTTGCCGTTACCGGGGCAACGGATATGGCGATGATGGTGACGGACCGGGCTGTGCAGATCCTGGGAGGCCATGGCTATATCCGCGAGTTCCCAGTGGAATTATGGATGCGCAACGGTCGCGGCATTGCTACGCTGACCGGGCTGGCGATAGTTTAGGACGTAAACAGGTAGTCTTACAGAAGGAGAGCAGACGATGATCGATTTTGAAGCCCCCAAACCGATTGCGCAGCAGAGCATTGCTCTGCAGACTGTAGCCGAAAATATGATGCGCCCGTTTTCCAGGCATTTCGACGAGCACGAGCACGAGGTGCCCTGGGATTACATCAACTTCATGCACATGGCGATGCGTTCGACCGGTGCAGGCTCGCTGGCGCCCAGGGAGAAGAAGAACGGCGATGAGCCGAGGAAAGACCGCCCGCCGATTGGCTACCAGTCGCTGGCTTTTATGCTGGAAATCCTGGCATGGGGTGATGTCGGTATGTACCTGGTGACGCCCGGAGGCGGGCTGGGCGCCGCGGCTGTGGAAGCTGCCGGCACGCCAGAACAGAAGCAGAAGTTCCTGGCGCGATTCGGCGCCGAAAAGCCTACCTTTGGCGCCATGGCGATGACCGAGCCGCAGGCAGGATCGGATACCTCTGCCATTCGCACCACCGCCGTACTCGATAAAGAAACCAATGAATGGGTGCTCAACGGCGAGAAGATTTTTGTCACCGCCGGGCACAAATCTCTGGAACTGAGCGACGGCTTCGTCGTGGTGTGGGCCACCATCGATCCCTCTGCCGGGCGAGCCGGTATGCGCTCTTTCGTGGTCGAGGCGGGCACGCCAGGGGTAAAAGTGACCAAGCTGGAACACAAACTGGGTATTCGCGCCAGCGACACGGCATCGATTGTGATGCAAGACTGCCGTGTTCCTTTCGAGAACATCCTGGGAAGCTCGGAAATTAAGACCGAAACCACGAAGGGCTTCAAGGGAGCCATGGCAACCTTCGACGCCACTCGACCGTTGGTTGCGGCTACAGGTATCGGTGTAGCCAGGGCTGCGCTGGAGCTGCTCAAGGAACTGCTGGCAAAGAACGGCGTCACCATTCGCTACGGCGTGCCGCGCCAGAAGCTTACCAATATCGAGCGCGAAGTGATCGACATGGAGATCATGCTGCGCTCGGCCTGGTTGTTGATCCTCAAGGCAGTCTGGATGGCGGACAACCGCAAGAGCAACCCGATGGAAGCCTCGATGAGCAAGGTGCGCGCCGGTGATGTAGTCACCAAGATCACCCAGAGAGCGGTCGAGCTGATGGGGCCGCTGGGCTACAGCTGTGACTATTTGCTGGAAAAGTGGTTCCGCGACGCGAAGATCACCGATATCTACGAGGGCACCGGACAGATCAACCGCCTGATCGTTGCCCGGAATATTTTGGGCTACAGCGGCCGCGAGCTGCGCTGACCAGCGCGTTGAATTATTGCGGTGTGCCGGTTGGTAGGTACCAGCCTGCACACCGCCGGATCGGAGAATACTTTAATGGTAAAGCTGCGAGAACGGTGGTACCTTAACATCCTGTTGTTGATTGCTGCAGCCGCGCTGTTCAGCGGCTGCCAGCTTATGAGACCTCCGGCGCCATCTGCCCCAGATACACCTGAGACGGCTGCAGCCACATTGCAGGCTGCCGGACAAGGCGCCCCAGAGACAGCCGGGACGCCAGCGGCAATTCAGCCTACCAATACGGCTGCGGCACCCGCTACCATACTGCCGACCGAAACGAGTCTCCCGACAGCCACTTTTACGCCAAGCCCAACTACTGACCCATATGCAGGGCTTTCGATGGACAGCCTGGCGATGCGCAGCTACGGCGGTGGTGAGATCATGGTCGAAGAAGTGTTAGCAGTTAACAGCTATTTCACTCGCACCTTGGTGTCATATCCCAGCGATGGGTTGAAGATCTACGGCTTTATGAATGTCCCGAAACGAGGCACACCGCCGTTCCCCGTGGTGATTGCCTTGCATGGCTACATCGATCCGCAGATCTACCAGACGCTGGACTACACCACCCGGTATGCCGATGCCCTGGCGCGCGATGGCTTCCTCGTGATTCATCCCAACCTGCGCGGCTACCCACCTTCTGATGAGGGTGATAACCTGTTCCGCGTTGGCATGGCGGTCGATGTCTTGAACCTGATCGAAGTGCTGAAAGCGCAGGCAGGGCGTGAGGGTGCATTGGCACAGGCAGATGCAAATGCGCTTGGTATCTGGGGGCACAGTATGGGCGGAGGCGTCAGCTTGCGGGTGATCACTACCCACCCGGCTGTGCGCGCTGCCGTGCTGTACGGCGCCATGAGCGGCGACGACCGGCGCAATCATGAGCGCATTTTCGATTACTTTAGCAATGGGACGCGCGGCCTGGAAGAGCTGGGTTATCCGCCAGAAGCATTTCTGGCAATCTCGCCGGTCTACTACCTGGACCGAATCCAGGCACAGGTGAGCATTCATCATGGCAATCGGGATCCTGACGTTCCGCCTGCCTGGTCGAAGGAACTCTGCCAGATGCTGGCGGATTTGAATAAGCAGGTTGAATGTTTCTTTTACCCGGATGAGGCGCATACGTTTACTGGAGAGGGAGACGAGCTCTTCATGCGCCGCGCGGCAGATTTTTTTAGCAGGGCTTTGAAGCCCTGAAGAAGATGGGTAATCGATGCAAAATATCGCAGTAGAGATGATCGTCCTTCTGGGGCTGATCCTGGTCAACGGCGTATTGGCAATGGCTGAAATGGCTGTGGTTTCGGCGCGCAAAGCCCGCTTACAGCAGAGGGCGGAGCAAGGGGACGAGAAGGCGCGCGATGCTTTGACCCTGGCCCAGAACCCCGATGATTTTCTGTCCGCAGTTCAGGTGGGCATTACACTGGTTGGCGTGCTGGCTGGAGCCTTCGGCGGCGCGACGCTGGCAGAGACGATTGCTCTCCAATTGGCAAAACTGCCTTACCTGGCGCCATACAGCGAGGCAATCTCGGTTGGCCTGGTAGTGATGGGTATTACTTACTTCAGCCTGATCCTGGGCGAGCTGGCTCCAAAACGTTTAGCGCTGCAAAATCCGGAACGTATCGCTGCCAACCTTGCCCGACCAATGCTTGTGCTCTCAAAGCTCACCTCGCCGGTGGTGCGCTTTTTGAGCGCTTCTGCCAGCCTGGTACTGCGCGTCATCGGACAGAAGCCGGATCAGGAGCCGCCAATAACCCAGGAGGAGATCAAGCTCTTGATCCAGCAAGGCACACAGGCGGGGGTTTTCGAGGAGGTTGAGCAGGATATGGTACAGGCGGTGCTGCGCCTGGGCGACCGGCGCGTGGATAGCTTGATGACTCCGCGCACCGAGGTAACGTGGCTGGATCTGAATGATTCTGATGAGGTCAACCGGGAGAAGATTCTGAGCAGCAACTACTCACGTTATCCTGCTGTGATTGGCAGCCTGGATCACGTGGCTGGCATCGTGCAGGCGCGCGATCTATTGGTGGAAAGCCTGAAAGGCACGCCAATGGATCTGCATGGTTCGATGACCCAGCCCTTGTTCATCCCAGACAGCATGCAGGCGCTCAAGGTGTTGGAGCTGTTCCGTTCGGAACGCGCCCACATGGCGTTGGTCATCGATGAATTCGGCGGTTTTCAGGGGATCGTCACCACCTTCGATCTACTCGAAGCCATCGTGGGAGCGCTGCCTGAGCCAGGCGGCGTGGAAACGGATGAGGTAATTGCTCGCCCGGATGGATCATTCTTAATCGACGGCATGATGGATATCGATGATTTTACCGAAAGATTTGATATCTCCATCTTGCCGGGTGAGGAACAAGGATATTTTCAAACCCTGGGAGGTTTCATCATGACCCACCTGGGAAGGATTCCAAACCCCGCCGATCGATTCGTGTGGGGTGACTGGATATTTGAGGTGATGGATATGGATGGGCGACGCATCGACAAGGTGCTGCTCACCCCGCGGTTAACGGGAGAACGAGGAGAGGTATCGGATGAGCTTGAATAACCGGTTTTCTATCCGCTGGAGGCTGGCGTTTGTGATGCTGGTCATTGCTGCCTGGCAGACGGGTTGCAACGCGCCCGCGCCGCTGCCACCAACCATCGATGAACAGGCGATATTTACGCAAGCCGCACACACATTAATCGCTGGCTTGACGCAGAGTGCGCCGCCAGCCACGATTCCACCTGCGCCGGCAGTGCCAACCGTCAGCCAGCCATACCCACTGGCGAAAGACACACTTCCAGCGCCAACCGGCACGCCGTTACCAAGTGCGACGCCGCAGCCTTCGGCTACCCCGGCTTTGAAAGTCTTGTTCGAAGATGATTTCTCGCGATCATCCTGGTTTGAAGAGAGTTCGGATTACTACGAGTTCGAGTACGTCGACGGTCGCTACCGCATCGAGTCCAAAACGATAAGCTCTGGATACTGGAGTGTCAGAAGCCAGAGCCTGGCAGACACAATCCTGCAGGTAGATGCCCAGCGGGAAAGCGGCGATGCGGATGGGTATTTCGGGCTGGTTTGCAGGCACCTGGACGGGGACAATTATTATGCCCTGGTGATCGGCAGCGATGGTTTCTACGGGATTGCTTTACAGTTAGATGGGGAGTTCGAATTCCTGGATGAAGGCATGGATCCATCTGGCGTGATTTTAAAAGATGCAGCCAATCGCCTGCAGGCAGATTGCATCGGCGACCGGCTGGTGCTGTACGCCAATGGGCAGAAATTGTTGGAAGTGCAAGATGACACTCTGGAGGAAGGGGATGCCGGTGTGATTGCCGGCACACGCACGGGCGATGAGTTCAGCGCCCTGTTCGATCAATTCGTGATTTATGAGCCTTAGATCGGAGGAGGTCCCATGAAGTACCATATTCATCGCGCCGTGGTGATTGGCGCAGGCACCATGGGAGCAGCAATTGCTGCTCACCTGGCAAACGCTGGGGTTCCGGTTACGTTGTTGGATATCGTTCCCAACAAACTGGCGCCGGATGAAGAAAAACGCGGCCTGACATTACAAGATGCCCAGGTGCGCAACCGCATTGTGCGTGAGGGGCTTGAGCGCGCTCAGAAATCCCGACCTGCCAGCTTCTTTACCCCCGAGCATGCAGCCCTGGTCAGCATTGGCAACCTGGAAGATGATCTAAAAGTGGTCGGCGACGCGGATTGGGTCATCGAGGCTATCGTTGAAAACCTCAAGATCAAGCGCGTGCTGATGGAGCGCATCGATGCCCTGCGCGCGCCGCACACCATCATCAGCACCAACACCTCCGGTATACCGGTGGCGTCCATTGCCGAGGGGATGTCGGATGGCTTCCGGCAGCACTTCCTGGGAACGCATTTCTTCAACCCGCCGAGATACCTCAAGCTGTTGGAGATCATCCCCACAGCAGAAACCTTGCCAGAAGTGGTGCAGGTGATCAGCCGCTTTGGCGAATACCGGCTGGGCAAAGGCATCGTGCCTGCCAAGGACACACCCAATTTCATCGGCAACCGCCTGGCATTCGGCAGCGCTGCCTTTGCGTTGGATTACATCCTGGAGCATAGCTACACTGTAGATGAAGTGGAAGCCATCACCGGGCCGGCGATGGGCAATCCGAAGACCGCTACCTTCCGCCTGATCGACCTGGTGGGCATCGATGTGTGGGATCACGTCGGGCGCAATCTGGCGCCTGCGATCCCGCACGATGCGCACGCCCTGCGTTATCTGGGGTCTGAGAGAGTTAACAACTTGATCGGCACGCTGGTGGGGCGAGGCGCCCTGGGCAACAAATCCAAGCAAGGTTTTTTCAAAGAAGTACGCAACGCAGAGGGGGGCAAGGAGTTCTGGGCGCTCGACCTGCAAACCCTGGAGTACAAACCGCCGCAGAAGGTGCGCTTTGAGTCCATCGGCAAGGTGCGGGATGAGGCAGACCTGGGCAAGCGCATGCAGGCGCTGATGGCGGCGGAAGATCGGGCGGGGGATTTGGTGCGCGCTCTTACCTACCAGGGCTTTGCGTATGCATCAGAGCGCATCCCTGAGATCGCCGACACGCCCAAACCGATCGACGATGCCATGCGCTGGGGTTTCGGGCGCGAGGCCGGTCCCTTTGAGATCTGGGACATGCTGGGTGTGGCTGAAACCATTTCTGGGATGAAGGCGGCGGGATTCGCGCCGGCTGTGTGGGTGGAAGAGATGCTTTCCAATGGCTGCCAGACTTTCTACCAGATCCAGGGACAAACGGCGGTTGGCGTCTACAGCCCCGCTCTGGGCGGCTACGAGCCGGTCGTACGTCCGGCGGGCCTGGTGCTGCTCAAGGCGCAGAAAGCTGCCGGAGGCTTGATCAAGCGCAACCCGGGCGCCTCGCTGGTGGATATGGGCGATGGTGTGGCCTGCGTTGAGTTTCACACCAAGATGAATGCCCTCGACGATGATATTTTCAACATGATCCTGGAAGGGTTGGACCGCACCGAGCGCGAATTCGATGGGCTGGTGATCGGCAACGAGGCGGATGCCTTCAGCGCCGGAGCCAATCTATTCATGGTGGTGATGGGCGCGCAGGGCGGCATGTGGGACCAATTGGAGGGGGCGGTCAAGAAGATGCAGGATATCAACATGCGCATGCGCTACTTCCCCAAGCCGGTGGTCATTGCGCCTGCCGGGCTGGCGCTGGGCGGCGGGGCGGAAGTGACCATGCACGCCAGCCGGGTGGTTTCGTCCGTGGAGTTGTATGCCGGGCTGGTAGAGATCGGCGCCGGCGTCATACCGGCAGGCGGCGGCACGAAGGAGATGCTGCGGCGGGTGATGAACCCACCCATGCGCACCAAGAATGTGGAACCGCTGCCAGTGCTGCAGCGCCTGTTCGAGCAGATCGGGCTGGCCAAAGTCTCGATGTCTGCTGAAGAAGCGCGCCAGATGGGCATCCTCAGCCCCTGCGACCGCACTGTGATGAGCCGGGAAAATCTGCTGACCGAAGCCAAGAAAGAAGCTATGCAGATGGCAGGCAGCGGGTACGCTCCGCCCATCCTGGAGCAGATTTTCGCGGCCGGGCGAGACGCGCTGGCAGCGATGCGGGTCGGCATTTACATGATGAAAGAGGGCGGCTACATCACCGAGTATGAAGCCCATATCGCTGGAAAGCTGGCGTATGTGCTCACCGGCGGCGAGATCAGCGCGCCAACCTGGGTGCCAGAGCAGTACATCCTGGACCTGGAGCGAGAGGCGTTCCTCTCGCTGTGCGGAGAGCAGAAAACCCAGCAGCGCATGTGGAACCTGCTGCAAACCGGCAAGGTATTGCGGAATTAGTGTTCTTACACCGGGGTATGGCTCGCAAAGCGTGATCGCCATAACCGGTGTGAGGATTTCAGGAGATGAGAATATGACCACGATGGATGCTGAACGAGAGCCTGTCATTGTAGCTGCTGCCCGTACGGCGGTCGGTAAAGCCAAGCGCGGCAGCCTGGCGAGCACGCGACCGGATGAAATGGCGGCTGTGGTGATCCAGGAACTGCTGCGGCGCGCGCCGGCCCTGGTCCCTGCCGAGATTGACGATTTGATCCTGGGATGCGCCTTTCCCGAAGGCGAGCAGGGCATGAATATGGCCCGCATGATCGGGTTTAGAGCCGGGCTGCCCGAAACAGTGCCTGCAGAAACGATCAACCGCTTCTGCTCATCGGGTATGCAGAGCATTGCTCATGCGGCTCATGCCATCATGGCAGGGCAGATCCAGACCGCGATTGCAGGCGGCACCGAATCGATGAGCATGGTGCCGATGACCGGGTATAAATTCGCTCCGATGCCGTACCTGGCGGCGAATTACCCGCAGGCATTTACAGCTATGGGACTGACGGCGGAGAATGTGGCGGCCAAATACGGGGTCAGCCGCGCCGACCAGGATGCGTTCGCGCTGCGCAGCAACAAATTGGCTGCGGCTGCGGTGCAGTCAGGTGTGTTCGATGAGCAGATCGTGCCCATGCGGGTTAAGATCGTCGAGCCTGATGGTGGGAAGACCCCCGTGCTGCGCGAATTTGATTTCTCTCGAGACGAAGGACCACGCGCCGATAGTACCATCGAAGCGCTGGCGAAGCTGAAACCGGCGTTCAAGGAGGGCGGCTCGGTAACGGCTGGAAACTCGTCGCAGATGTCAGACGGCGCGGCTGGAGTGATCATCATGTCGCGGGCGAAAGCCGAGGCGCTGGGTCTGAAGCCGCTGGTGCGCTTCATTGCTTATGCGGTGGGCGGCGTGCCGCCAGAGATCATGGGCATCGGCCCGATAGCAGCTGTGCCGAAGGTCTTGAAGCTGGCAGGGATGGATCTGAAAGAGATCGGATTGATTGAACTTAACGAAGCCTTTGCTGCCCAGGGACTGGCAGTGATGCGCGAACTGGGCATGAATGAGGAAATTACCAATGTAAACGGCGGCGCAATTGCCCTCGGGCACCCGCTGGGCTGCACCGGCTCCAAGCTGACCACACAGCTGATCTATGAGATGAAGCGCCGCAACGTGCAGTTCGGCATGGTGACCATGTGCATTGGCGGCGGCATGGGGGCGGCTGGGATCTTCGAGAACCTGGCTTGAGGATTCGAATGAGATACCAAGAAATTACCAACAAGGAGATGATCGAGAATGGCTGATATTACTGTAGAACAGTTGGTGCGCAATCACGAACGCGCCTTCAGGCCGGATGCGGCTGAAGGCGTGGATGCC
This sequence comes from Anaerolineales bacterium, assembly GCA_041736465.1. Classification (GTDB taxonomy): domain Bacteria; phylum Chloroflexota; class Anaerolineae; order Anaerolineales; family UBA4823; genus JAJUJL01. The sequence continues at coordinate 11,752 of JBGSTO010000466.1, forward strand.
GTCATCCAATATCACCTGACGGGTGATGAGGGCGGCGATTGGATTATCACCATCCACGAGGGCAAATGCAGCGTTGCACAGGGGAACGCGGAAGCCCCTAAAATGACGATGACTGCCGATGCTCAGGATTTCAAAGACGTGCTGCTGGGACGCGCCAATGGTATGCAGTACTTCATGCAGGGGCGCTTGAAACTGGCTGGCGATTTGAACCTGGCGATGAAGCTGACCAGCTTCTTCAAGATGTCTTCGAACTAAGCAGCAGCGGTTTGCGGGCCAGCTTTTGATCATAAAGGGGTGTTTGGACGGGCAATCCCCGCCCAAACACCCCTTTTCTCATTCCTCGTATGGCACCGGCACAACCTTATCCTGGATTTCTCGTCTCAGAGTATCCAGTTCTTGCTGCGCCCGGTTGATGGCCTCATCTACCGGCACCAGGTACTTTTCTGAGCGGTCGCGGCGCTTGAACTCGATGCTGCCCTGCTGCAAGGAGCGCTGGCTGACAGTGAGGCGTACCGGCAGCCCGATCAAGTCGGCGTCGTTGAACTTGACTCCCGGACTTTCCTCACGATCATCGTACAGCACCTCGATACCGGCAGCCTGCAGGTCTGCGTAGAGCTGGTCGGCTTGCTGGCGAGTTTCACTACCGTCCTTGCCGGTCAGCACGACCAGGTGGAGGTGGTAGGGGGCGACGGTGATGGGCCAGATCAAGCCGCTGTCATCATGGTGCTCTTCGGCGATGCAAGCCATCAGCCGCCCGCTGCCGATGCCGTACGAACCCATGATGACGGACTTTTCCTTGCCGTCCTTATCCAGGAAGGCTGCGCCCATGGCATCCGAGTAGCGCGTCCCCAGCTTAAAGATATTGCCGATTTCGACGCCGCGCACGGTGCGCAGTGGGCTGCCGCAGCGCGGGCAGCCATCGCCGTCGCGAGCGGCGGTAATATCCGTGACCAGGTGGGCGGTGTAGTCACGCCCATAGTTCACATTGCGCAGGTGAAAACCGGATTCGTTCGCGCCGGCGACCAGGTTGCTGGACTGGGGGATCAAGTCGTCCACGACGATCACCAACGGCAGCGGCGCCTGGTTGGAATGGCTCATGGTGCCAGGGTTGATGCCCACCGGCGATGCATAACCCGGGACGGCGCCGATAGAGGCAATCTCTTCGTCGTGCGCCGGGCGCAGCTCGCTGGCTTTGAGGGCGTTGGTGAGCTTGGTTTCGTTCAGCTCCATGTCGCCGCGCAGCACAGCAAAGACCAGCTTGTCTACCATGATCTCGCCTTCCGGTATTTTGGCGACCATGAAGACAGCCTTGGCGGTCTTGCTGGCAGGGATGGAGAGCAGCTCAGCCAGGGCGGCGATGGTCTTGGTGTCTGGCGTAGCAACTCTTTCGATCGCCGCCGGCTGTTCGGCAGCCGCGGCCTGCTTGCGGAATTGAGCAATCTGGCGGTTGGCTGAATAGGAGCAAGCATCACACAGCAGCAGGGTATCCTCGCCGATGGGAGTGATGTACATATATTCATGCGCCAATTTGCCGCCCATCATGCCGACGTCCGATTTCACGGCGATGGCTGGCAGGCCGCAGCGATGGAAGATGTTGAAGTAAGCCTGGTAGTGGGCGCGGTACTGCTGATCCAGGCCCTCCCAATCGGCATCCAGGCTGTACGAGTCTTTCATGGTGAACTCGCGCACACGGATCAACCCGGCGCGCGGGCGGGGATCATCGCGCCACTTGGTCTGTATCTGGTAAATCAGGCGAGGCAGCTGGCGGTAGGATTGAATCTCCTTGCGCGTCAGATCCGCGACGACTTCCTCATGCGTCATGCCAAGCACCATGTCACGGGAGTTCTTATCCTTGAAGCGTCCCATCTCCGAGCCGATCTGGTACCAGCGCTCCGTCTCTTGCCAGATCTCGGCGGGGTGTACGACTGGCATGGTAATTTCCTGCCCGCCGATAGCATTCATCTCCTCGCGCATGATGTTTTCCAACCGGGTGAGCGTGCGACGGGCGAGCGGCATGGCGCTGAAGATACCTGCTGCCAGCTGGCGGATGAAACCAGCCCGCAGCAGCAGTGCGTGGCTGGCGGTTTCGGCGTCGGATGGCGCCTCACGCAGAGTCTGGCTGAACAATTGAGACATTCGCATAGATGGCCTCCTGTACGATGATCGATTGGGGCTGCCTGCCAGCAGTCCCGGCAATAAAAATGCCCTCTGGATGGCTTTCAGTCCAGAGGGCGGTTCTCGTTTGGATGTCGCGATACTATCTATCAAGCCCAAACGAACCGAAAGCCAGGTGCAGCTTGCGGTCACTAGGGGACGGGGTAGGGAAGGATTGCCTGCAGGTGGTATCGCTCATAATGGTCACAAGTTTACCATTGGATGATATCCTGTCAAGGTTGTGTCATAACGACGATGAGGCAGTGTGGTCAGCACTGCCTCATCTTTCGGCAACCCAATCGGAGGAGAGAAGCAACCGGTAATATCTTTTGTTGTTTACCAACCCATAACGATCATAATTATAAGGTATATACTGCTATTGTCAAGATATTGTCTATATAAATTAACCAAACGCTAATGTTTGCCCGGTCAATGAGCAGGCTTTCAGCGCATCATGACCGGGAAGAAGTGCTGGTAGCCAGAAACAACGAAGTTGCGCCGGACGATCGCACCGGCTGGATCATAGAATGCCACATTTCCGCTGGTGCGAACGCTCAGCGGCAGGTCGCTGGTATCGACGCCGAACCTGCCATCTGCTCCGGATGCCGTTCGCCGGAATATCTCGCCGAAATTTGGTGGATAAAACTTTACGTCCAGTGCAACCTGGGGGGGCGCTGCGCCAATGACCGCTTGCAGCTCGTAATCATGAAGGGCTGTTAGCTCCGGAACGGTATAGCTGAAGACCATGGATCCAGCGGGGGATTCAAGCATGAATAGATCGCCGGGCTGTGTGGCTTCCTGCAGGCATTCGCCGAATAACCCATTATCGCCATAGGCAGTGCCGGTATACACCTCAGTTGCACCGGTAACCGACTGGTGAGTAAGTGCGTACGGCTGTCGGGGCGCCGGAACTGATCCTGACATGCACATCTCACCGATCGTGATCTCCAGATAGGGATTGGCGAAACTGTAGTAAGTCTTGTGACCATTCCCATCACGGTATATCACCGACCCGTAGGCACGGGTGAGCGGCGCCATCTCCGGAAACGCCGCGCTGAAATCTCCGTTGGTTGTAGAAGTTACAATCTGACTCGCATCTGGCTGCCAGTAATAGTACTGATTCGAGTTGTACAGCTCGATCACAAGCCGCGACTCAGGCGGCGCCACGCCGGTAACGGTTGCCGATGATGAGTCGAGCTCGGCACTTAACAGCGGCACCGTCATCGAGACTGTGTGCTCCTGAGTTTGCAGGCGAATCAGGTCACCTGGCGAGACAATACGCAGTGGGGCATCCATATATTGTGAGACGTAGCCTGTCGAGTAGGTTGTACCTGTGGCGGTAAACTCCCCGGTTGGCGACTGCCAGGTCAGCGTGTAGGAAGAGTATGGCATGATCGTTCCCCAAATGCGATTGTAGTACAGGGTCGTTTCCAGGAGTGGCAGCACATCGAGCACATAGAAAACCGGATCCGAGCCGCTCAGCATCACTTTGGCGAACAGACCCCCGGTAAGCAAGCTCGGGTCGCTGATCGGCAGCAAATAGCTACCGTCAAGCCCGGCGGTGCCAGTGATGAATCCAGAACCATCTGGAGATTTCAGGATTGCGGTGACCTCTGAGCCTGCCGGCGCTGTCCCACTGATCGCAGATGCTTGCTCATCGATACGGGCGTTCAACGCCGGAACTTCAAACCGGGTGAAAGTCCCCAGGTAATTGGCTTCCAACCAGTCCCCAGGTTCGATGATTGCCGGAGTGTAATCCTGATCGTAGAGACTGACATAGCTTGGCTCCCAGACATACTCAGGGATGACCGCCGTCCCTTTCTCTCTGCCATCGGCAGTCAGCAGGCGAAGGAAGGTCTGGCTGCAATTCGAGCGGGGGGTCATCTCAACCCGATGGCTGCCGATTCTTGCCCCGGATACCCCATGTGAGCACGGGTTTGGGAATTCAGCATGCCGCTGCAAGGCATGCCCCTCAGCTGTCCACAACGTGACCGCAGCAGATGAATACTGGGTGAGGGTGAACGTCCCGGTAAAATCTGCCAGGTAGTCGCCGCTGGCAGTTGCCGTGACATCCAGGGTGGCGTCGAGGAATCGGTCATGCTCAGGTGGATAGATCGGGGAGTATCCATTATAAATACTTACGCGCAGGGAAGAGCCTGGAGGGGCTTTACCCCAGATCTGGTTGGTTTCATAGTCACCCTCTGCGGTAAACAGTGGAACCGGGACAGACACCGGCGCCAGACCGGGAGCTGTGACAGTCATCAGGTCGCCTGAATCGATCACCAGGCCAGAGTAGTTTGGCGACTCCAGCGTGAAATTTCCGGTTTGCAGGGTAAAACTTTGCAGTTGATCTTTTAGATAGCCGCTGGGTCCCTCAACCGCAAGGGTGATAGGCTGGTTGTAAACTGGCAGCTGCCCCAGGACATATGTTCGGCTGAGATAGAGAGATGTGCTGCTGCTGGTCGTTCCGACATTGGCGAGCAGGTAGGGTGTGACAAAATGGGTGAATGCCTGGTGCTCGTCGCTTAGAGTGGCGGCGACAACTCCATAATCTGGCGGCGAGAGGGGCATGCTGGCAGAATACTCACCATCTGGTTCTGCGCTCAGGCTGGTATGCGCGGTGGGATTTCCAACCCAGGGTGCAGGTATGTACCCTTGGATTGGCCCATCAAAACGGAGAATTTCCAGGGGTGCACCAGGAATTGTTTCGCCTCCGATCTTTCCAGCAGCTATATCCGCAAAAGCTGTCAGGTGCGGGATGGTCATCGAGAACGTCTGTCCGGCGCACTCTGCCCGAAGAAGCAGGTTTTCTGTGAGCACCTGCTGATTGGAACCCAGATACACGTAGGCAGAGAAGAACCCATCGCTATCTACATAGTTTTCGGTTGCGGCGATTAATTCATCCGCGTCGGGGTTAATGACATCAATCATAACCATCTCACCAGGGGCCGCACTGCCGTAGATGGCAATTCCCCCAACATGCGGCGCCAGCAGCGGCGCGCGTAACGCACGGTAAGCATAGCGTCCGGGCGCCACTTCCACCTGGCTGAAGCCGCTATCCTTGCGCTGGACATTCACAGGAAGAATCGCGCTGTAGCCACCGGTGCTCGCGACAGCCGTGGCGGTATAAACTTGAGTGGGTTCGTCTTCGGGATAGAAGTAAATATTGAGCGAGGCGCCAGGGAGTGTTTCCCCGAATACACGGTCCTCTTCAGATGATGCCAGCGCGGTCAAATGCGGAACCGTCATGCTGAAGACTGCGCCGCTCTGCTCCAGCCACAGCTCATCATTTTCCAACGGTCGGATGATCGTGCAGTAGGGGGGATAAGGATCACATACCTCCCAGACCCGATTCGGGGTGAAGTAGTAATAGTAGCTTCCAGGTTCGGGTACCGGCATCTCGCCGACGGTTACCAGCACTTCCCCGTTGCGCACCAGGCGCAGCGTTACCAGGGTTGGCAGCGGCACCCGACCGGCGACGTGCCCGTTCAGCAGATCGATATTGATGCTGGACGTGGTCGCAGCTTCGGCGGACACCACGCTCACAGCCATAGGAGCAGGCTCAGCCGCTTTGCTGAGCGCCAGCCAGCGCGGGTCGGGCAGAGGAGCAGGCTCGGCTTCTCCGGGCGAATTAGTTCGGAATAAGGCGGCTTGATCGCCGGTTGGGAGAGCGGCTCGGGTGTTATGAGGCAGGCACAGCAGGCTGGCAGCAAGGATCACCAGTGCCGCTGCCAGAGGCAGGCACAGACGGAAAGCTGGGTTGATTTTCATCTTTATTTTCCCTCCCCAGAAACTTGCAGCACACGTCGCAGGAATTTAATGACCCGTAAATATCGCCCTGAAGAGGCGTATTCGCGACGGAAGGGTCTATATTATTTATAGCACAAGAAGCAAGTTGGTGATAATTAGAAAGGCGCGCGGCAGGGGGGCGGAGTTGAAATCCAGGCGATCAGAATCGCCGCGTGCGTTGATCTAGGCGGCGTAAGCCGGCTTGCCGGGCGAAGGAGACGGCTTGCAGGTACTCGATCTGCGATAAAGCGCGGTTCAGCTCCGGGTAGTGGTGAGCATTGTATGCCGGGCGGTACTGATCCATCAGGTTCAGGTAGGTATCCCTGGAAATCTCGTCCGCCAGGAAGCGCACGATTTGCTCGCTGCCCGCCAGGTTGCCCGGCAGCACCAGATGCCGAACCAGCAGGCCGCGGGTAGCAAGGCCATTTTCAGCGATGTGCAGATCGCCCACCTGGCGGTGCATCTCCTTCACCGCAGCCTGGTTGGCGTTCGGGTAATCGGGGATGCCGGAATATTTCTCGGCAATTTCTGAGTCTGCGTATTTCATGTCCGGCATGTAGATATCCACCACGCCATCCAGCAGCGCCAGCGTTTCCAGGGAATCGTAACCGCCGGTGTTGTACACCAGAGGGATGTGCAGACCGGCGCGGGCGGCGATCCACAGCGAAGCCAGGATTTGCGGCACGATGTGGCTGGGCGACACCAGGTTGATGTTGTGGCAGCCTTCTTCTTGAAGCTCCAGCATCAATGCTGCAATTTCTTGCGGCTCCAGCTCCAATCCGGAGTCACTCTGGCTGATGTCGTGATTCTGGCAGTACTGGCAGCGCAAATTGCAGCGGGTGAAAAAGATCGTCCCGGAGCCGCCCCAACCTCGCAGTGGATCTTCCTCGCCGAAGTGAGGGGCGTAGCTGCCCACCCGAGCCAACTCGCCGGTGCGGCAGCGTCCCAGTTCCCCTACCCGCCGGTTGACCCGGCACCCCCAGGCGCAACCACGACAGGCATGCAGCATTGCATAAGCCTCAAGCACACGCTGGCCCAACTCGCCGCTTCTGAGCAGCGTCAGATAGGCAGCTTCAAAATCCGGCATCCAGGGCGCCTTCTTGTTCCAGGCGAAGCTGAACGATAAAGCTTTCGATGAATCTGCGCCGTTCCTGCAGCATCTGTCTGCCAGCGCGGGTGTGCATGTGCGCCATCGACTCGTCGCAGTAAGCCAGTTCAGCGCTTTCCAGGCGCTCCACAAGCAGGCGGTAGTAGTCCGGTGAGCTGCGCTCGACATGGTTGCCTGCTAAAAAGATGGATAAAGCTCCGATCTCATCCAGGAGATCAGCATCTTTGAGGATTGCTGAAAGGATGTCTTCGTCTTCGCCGTCTTTTTGCGAGTGGGCGGCGATGATATCCAACAGGCGTGCCAGATCGGGAAGCACCTGCATGCGCACAGGCTGCGCTTCCAGCCAGGAGCGTACTATTCCGGCACCAACGACGGCATGGTCTCTGCCGGCATCCAGGCGGGCAACGTCGTGCAAACGGGCAGCCAGGTGCAAGATGAAAGCATCCTCCTCGCTGGCGTCAGGCTGCTCGCTTGCCAGCAGGCGCAGTGCGGTAGCCTCCACGCGCAGGGTGTGCAGCACGACAAATCGCCCGTGCTTGCGCCAGGGATGAATAGTTTCGTAGGGTTTGATTTTACCGTCAAGGCGTTCCTTGAGAAACTCGAGCGATTCGGCCAGGAGCTTTGATCGCTCTGATTGAATTTCGGCAAGGTCAGGATCCTCTACAGTCACCACAGCCTCGTATGCACGGAGCAAGGAATTATGATTCGGCAAGCAGCCAGATGGATTGGTAGGCGCTTAACTGTACCAGTAGTTGATCTGCTTGGGCGAATATGCGGCGATTTGCGATTAAATCATTCCAACTTCTGGCAGCAGGAAGCTGCCAACGGCTTAATTCTACCTCTATCTGGAGGGATGTCGTGCTGAGGTTGACCAGGCAAAGAACAGTCTGATTGAAATCGCTGGCAGTACGCAGCACAGAAAACAACCGGGCATCCAAATTCAGAATACGTTGCCCCGCGAGTGGGTGGAAAGCGGGGTGTGCAGCGCGGATTCTCAGCAGCTGCGTGTAGGTATTCAGTGTACGCGATGCAAGATGATCAGGGTCGTTCAGCCGTGCGTCCAGTTCTTGGAGAGAGAATTTTTTCCGGTTGATCGACCTGGCTCTGCCGGTTAGTTCAACGCACTCCTGGCAGTTGCGAGAGGCGATCAGGCTGTGGAAATAGATTCCCGGTACGCCAGCCAAAGAGAGCATGATCACTTGGGAAGCGAGAAAACGCGGAATATCGATCTCGGGATCGGGGCGCGATGGATCGTTTAGTGCATCATATAGGGTGATATTTAATTCGTATGCGCTCTGACTGCCATCGGGGTTATTGCGATAAGATACTCTACCGCCGTGATCCAGTGTGCGCTTAACCAAGTCTTGAATTTCCGCTGCGGATAACAGTCCTTCCGCAGGTCTGACGCCTATGCCATCGTGGGATGCGAGGAAATTAAAAAACATTGCTTGTGGAAACGGCTTCTCCAGGCTGCTTGCCCAGTCGCTCAACACTGCACCGTTCCCGGTTTGAAGGCAGTGCAGAACCAAAGGAGCCAAAGGAAATTGATACACCAATTGGGCTTCATCTCCGCGAGCGGGCAATTCAGAGCCCGGTGTGTGGAGCGGGCTGCCGAAGTAGCTGACGTTTTCTTCGTGGGGCACGTTGGTTTCGGTGATCAATAGCACATCAGGGGCGATGACATCTAAAACTGCACGGAAGATTTTCACCACGCTGTGAGTCTGGGGTAGATGGATACACGAGGTTCCGATTTCCTTCCACAGGTAAGCGATTGCATCCAGGCGGATGAGGCTTGCACCTTGCGACACGTAGAACAACAGCAAGTCGCACATCTCCAGCAGCACCTGATGATTGGCGTAGTTGAGGTCGATTTGGTCGTCGCTGAACGTCGTCCAGACATGGCGCGTTCCCTGGCTGGTATCTACCGGAGTGAGCAACGGCAGCACTCGTGGGCGAACTACCCCGGACAGGTCGGCTCCTGGATCGACAGAGATAAAATACTCCTGGTACTGCTCCACGGCATGTAGAAAACCTTCAAACCAGGCGCTATGCCTGGAAATGTGATTCACGACCGCGTCGAACATCAAACGATATTGTTCACCCAAGGATTGCACATCAGGCCACGATCCAAGCTCCGGATCGACCTGTCGATAATCGATCACCGAAAAGCCATCATCCGATGAATAGGGGTAAAACGGTAGGATGTGAACAGCAGTAAGCGCTCGATGCAAGTACCGGTCCAAAAAGGTGCGCAGTGTCCTCAGGGGGGCTTCCTGAGAGGATTGGATTTGGTCGCCGTAGGTGATCAACACAGCCAGTTTCTGGTCGATCTGGCTGATTTGGGGGGAGCGGTTAGACAGGCGTTTTTCCCATCTATTGAGCAAAGACTGCCAGGCAGGCCAAATCTTTGCGGTGGTGGATTTTCCATAGAGAAATTCAAGATGATCCCTGATTGATTTACGATTAGTTTTCATGATCCTTCAGTAGAATGAGAGCGCCAGCCATGCAGGGTGCCCCAGGCGTGTCTAATCGTCTAGAGCAGTTCTTTGAGCTTTTTATCTAATACTTCTAAGGAGAAATGCTCGCGGGCTATTTCATAATTGACTTCTGCCATACGCCGGGTTTCCGCCGGGTCGTCCAGCAGGTAACGTATCTTCTCTACGCTGGCTTGGTCGACGAAGCCATCCAACTCGACAAGCTCGAATCCAAGCGGGCGGATGTCTGCGTTGTAGACCGGGTAGCGGTTCACCAGCAGCAATTTCTTGAAATAGATGGCTTCGAGCAGGGCGTTGCCAAAGCCTTCGTATATGCTGGGGTATGTAATCAAATCTGCCTGGATGTAAGCATCCCATAGCGAGTAAATCTTGTGCCCATCGATCCGATCGCGCTGCGTGCCGATCAAGTGATCGATCAACTGCAGGTTAACATCCATATTGCCGGCTTCTCGTTTGAGCCACAGCCAGTAAGCGAGGCCTTCATCGTCTGCCCGGTGGGCGATAAAGAGATGACTTCCGGGTAGGTTTAAGTTATGCACCAGCTCGATGGACATCTCGATGCCCTTGCGCTGGATGACGCGCGTGGGCTGAAGAATAAAACGCTCGTTTTCGACAAGCCCCAGCTCTTTTCGCAGCTCACTGTTATAACCGTCTGTCTGGGGAGGTTCGCTGGCAAAATCATGAACATTCGGGATTACGATCGAGTCGATGCCTCGCCGTGCTTTCAAGCGGTGTTGAGCGATCGAGTTGATGGTCACATGGCAGATATTTGGCAGCTTTGCCGGAAAGGTAGTGTCCAGCAGATCCAGTATGGCATTGGTTTGGTAGCGCTGCCGCTCCCAATAAAAGTCGTGGTGGTGGGCAATGGTTGGAATGCCAAGCTCGGCGATCAAGCCGGTCAAGCTAACGCCGAGTGGTAAATTCATGGGAATCGTCAAAGCGTTCTGGACGATAATCATGTCCAGCTTGTTGCCTCGGATAAAGCTGCGCAGGGGAGCGCGTATTTCATCCGCAATGGTGTAAATTTCATCACTTAATTTGTCGCCATCTGTATCTGGATGCTCACCGAAAGCACGCTGACTGAGCTTTACAATGGATTGGTGTTTGAAGTGCAGTCGGGGGATTAGGGCGCCGTTGGCGGCATAGCCTCCCAATTCGCCTGCGCAGTAGTAGATTTCATGACCATTGCGTTTTAGGACTTGTGACCACTTTTCCACCTCTAAGGAGACGCCATCTGTGCCGTTCAAGCGAGTCGAGATAAACCCAATTCTCATAGATTAAAATGCTCCTCCTGTTTAGAGAGTGCCCATTTACCCTTTTACACCACCCGCTGTCAAGCCTTCTTCCAAGAAACGCTCCAATGCTAAGAAGAGCAGCACAACAGGGATGGTCATAATTGTCGAGGCTGCCATGACAACATTCGGCCGCGGGCTGGGATCATTGTACAACGTATTGATCTTTATTGGCATGGTGAACAAGTCGTTATTGTTCAAGAATATCAGGGCGTATAGAAATTCATTCCAGGCGATCATAAAGGTGTAGATCGCCACAGAAACCAGGGCTGGGATCGCCAGTGGGAGTGTGATCCGCCAGATGACCTGCAAACGGCTGCACCCATCGATCAAACCGGCTTGCTCGATCTCGGAAGGGATGGTGCGGAAATAATTCGTCAGCATATATATCGCTACTGGCAGGGTTTGCGCCAGGTAAGTAAAGATCAGCACAGGAAGATTATCCTGCACGTCAAACCCCAGGCGTTCTCCGATTTGCGCCAGCATGGCAAACAATGGAATGATGAGTAGCACACCTGGGAAAAGGTAGATCATCAAAATGCTGTTGAGCAGAATATTCTTTCCGCGAAAGCGCAAACGAGCGATGGCATACGAGCCGAGGGTGGCCAGGATCACAGCGATAACAGCGGTCGGGACTGCCACCTTCAGGCTGTTTACAATATTATTGCCAAAACGCTGGAAGCTTTGATTGGTTGGGTCGAACAGCTCTTTATAGGCCTCCAAACGCAACCCGCTGGGCACATACACTGGATTGCGGGCGCCGATCTCAGCTCTGGTTTTAAACGAAGAACTGACCATCCAATAAAAAGGGAATAAGATACTGCTGAGGAAGAAAATCATTGCCAGGGCAAATATAAACCGGGACCAGGTGATCCAGCCTGCCAGGTGGTCGATGAATGTTCTCCGCGGTGCGTAAGATTGTGATGGTATGTTCGTTCCGGATGATTGCATATCAGTTATCCTCAACATTTCTCATCACTAATCTGATATACGCGGCCATGAATAGGATCAAGATCACCAACAAGATCATGGCGGTGGCGGCTCCCCTGCCGAAGTCGAAGAGTTTAAAGCTGAATTCGTAGGTCAAGACTGGCAACACTTTGGTGCCAAACCCACCGCTGGTGAGCAAGAAAATGTCATCGAATTTGTTGAATGTCCACATCAGGCGCAGCAGGAAAATTGCGCCAAGAACGTAGCGAAGCTCTGGAATGGTTACGTGAATGAATTTTTGCCAGGTGCTGGCGCCATCGACGTCGGCAGCTTCATACAAGGTCGAGTCAACTGCCTGAAGACGGGCGAGGATCATTAACATGGCGAAGGGGAAGTACCGCCATGCCTCAAAGATGATCACCAAAAGCAGAGCGAGGCCGCGCGTTGCCAGGTATGCCTTGGGGAGCTCGATTACACCCAGCCGCATCAAGAGATCGTTTAATACTCCGGATGGACGTGGATCGAGAATCCACCGCCATACAAACGCCACACTAACGATAGGAGCGATATACGGGAAGAGGAAAATCGCCCGAGCCAGTCCTCTCCCGCGAAATGGGCGATTTAGCAGCAGAGAAGCAGCTAGCCCAACCAGAATTGTGAGCACGGTTGCGCTGAATGAGTACACAATACTGGTAACAGCCGCACCCCAAGATTGCCAGCTCTGAAATTTGAAGGCAAAGTCATCAAAGACTTTCACATAGTTCTCAAAGCCCACAAATGGAGTCTCAAATACGTTTCCTAAATTCTTCAAACCGACATCATGGAAACTGATCCAGATGCTGAACGCCGCTGGAAACAATACCACGCCGAAAACGATCAGCGCAGTTGGCAAGATTAGGTACCAGGCAAGCCGCGCTTCACGTGCTTGAAGCGAGTTCCATCGGGATACACCGGATTTTTCCGGCTTCGCAATGGTGGTCATACACCCTCCGATCTCCCAGGCAGAGAGTAAACGCGCAAGAGCGGAAATTTTGGGGGTGCATGCCATATTCCCAGCATGCACCCCCAGGAAAAGGGGCTTATTGACTCTGCCGTTCTGCGTAGATTGATTCAACCTGCTCTTGCAGCCATTGTGCTGCAGTTTCAGGTGTCATGGTACCTTCCAGGGCGATATTGCTGATGGCTTGTGAGATCAGAAGCCTTCCTTCAATATCACCAACAACTGCGCGTTGTGCTGCATCATAATCTGGGCGAAACAGCCAGCGTTGCATGGTTTCATAACCATTGGCGATCTGGTCGAGGGTTTCACCCGAATAATTGGCGAAGAATGGGCTGAGGTCTTTCCATCCATCGACGGCGGTCTTGGTAACCGGTACTTTACCAAAAGGCGCCAGTGCGAGCACATCCAGATAGCCTTCGGTGAGGAAGTATTCCACCACCGTTTGGGCAGCAGGATCTGCACCCTTCATGATCGAAAGCGTGACCAGCTGTCCATAGGAAGCCGCTCCATTCGGGCCGCGCATCTCAGGGGCAAAGCCTGATTTCTGGGCCAATTCAGGCACGGCGATTTGTACATTTCCACCACTCTCCATGCCGGATCCCTCTACAAGATCGTCCATGACGTAGGTGCTGTAGAATAACATGCCAGATTGGTCTAGCTCATATGCTTCGCGAGCTCCACGCCAATATTGCGGACCGGGCATCGCACAGCGCTGTAGCTCGCTGTAGAACCGCAGCGCTTCGATCATTTCCGGCGTGTTCATGGAAACTTCTTTGTTTTCGTTGAAAGGCCAGGCATTGTTGGATATGGCGACCTGTTCGAAAACCTGGTGTGGATAGTTCTGACCTGGGTCGGTTGCCAGCGTCAAGGCGTAAATGAGGTTGCCGGTTCCAGGAAGCGCGTCACAGGCCGCGTTGATATCTTCCCAACTGATTGGAGCGTTCAGTCCTAACTGGGTGAATACATCCTGGCGATACCAAAGCGCTTGAAGCCAGCCATCATATGGCACCGCGGCATACTTGCCCGTGGCAGGATCAGTCACCATGCCTAGCAGTCCACCGCGGAAATTATCCTTTCCGATGCTGGCAATAACCGCCTCGGCGGCATCTTCATCCAGGATTTCATCGGCGGCGAAGGCGGCTACGCGTTCAACTCCCATGCGAACGATGTCCGGCAGACGGTTTGCAGCCAGCGCAGTAGCGATCCGTTGGGAGACTCCAGCCTCTTCAATTGGGACGATGCGGACATCGATTTCTGGATGTGCTTCCATAAAACGTGCTGCTACAGCTTCGTAGGTATTAACACGTTCTTCCTCATTGTCCGTGGTCCAGAATTCGACTACGGTCTTATCTGTCGCTTCGGCAGGCACCTCGACAACCTGTGTCACGACGACCTGCTTCTCGACTTCCTGTGTGACGACGACTTGCTTCTCGACTTCCTGTGTGACGACAACTGTCTCGACAATAGTTTGCGGTTGACAGGCGGAAAGAATAAACGCCAAAACCGTCAACAGGCTAAGAATGTGGATAGTCCTTTTCATGATTTTCTCCTCTTGTGTGAATTGGGTTAATGAGTAGATTGGTTGAACTAACTAAGCCTGATCCAGCAAGAGCTCACCTCCTCAAGGTCTACCTGGCAGGGTGGGTGGTATTCTGGCGCCGCAAGACTGACGGATTACCAGATGAGGCGTCAAAATGCGCTGCGCCTCAAGAATAGCCTCCCGCCGGAGTGTCTTTATCAGCATTGCGCATACCAGCATGCCTATCTCGTAGATCGGCTGATTGACAGTTGTCAGCGGCGGATTGGCATGTTCAGCCAGCGGAATATCATCAAAACCGGTGATGGCGAGTTGGTTGCCTACCTGAATACCTTGCGCGTGGGCTGCTTTCATTGCGCCAAACGCCATCAGGTCATTGAAAGCGAGGATTGCATCCGGTCGATCTGGCAGTTGGAGTAGCTGTTGTGCCAGCTTGTACCCGCTTTCCTGAGTAAGATTACCGGAAAGCCGGTGCTCTGCTCCGATTGACAAGCCGTGCTGCTGGAGAGCATCCTGGATGCCGCTCAAGCGTTGCATTGAAAAATTTAAGTCTAGAGGGGCTGTGATTGCAGCGAAGGAACGATGCCCAAGCATTACGAGATGATCAACAAGGGATCGCATGCCAGAGTAGCTGTCTACATCAACAAACGGGTACTCAGAATCACCCGATGTGCGGCCAAAGGATGTGAAAGGGAAAGCGATCTCGCGCAGGTAACGGATGCGAGCATCGTATACTTTTGTCCGCGCAATAATGAAGCCATCCACGCGCCCGCTCTTGGCAATATCGTGGTAAACTCGAGTGTCATCTTCCCCCGTCAGACTGGTTGTTACCAGCAGGTCAAATCCGTCCTCGGCGGCCTGTTTGCTTACACCAGCGCTAAATTCGCTAAAAAAGGGGTCGACCATTCTTGGCTCATAGGTGGGAACGACCAGCCCTATGGTATCGGTGCGCTGTTTTTGTAAACGCTGTGCGAGCATACTGGGAGAGTAACCCAGCTCATCTGCTATCCGACGAACGAGAGCTTTTGTTTCTGGACTCACGTCTGGATAATCGTTCAATGCACGTGATACAGTGGTAATAGATTTTCCGACTTTGCGAGCGATATCCTCAATGGTTACTTTCATGAGATGCATCCAAAACGTTTTGGGTGGTATTAATAGTGTAACCCAAAACGTTTTGGAAATGCAAAACAATCCAAATTGTCAGGATTGTGATCTTGATATGTAATTGCAATGATGTTGCTTGTAGATGTAGAGCGGGTCGGTTTACAGGGGTTTGATGGCTTCAGGCAGATCGTTGGCCGGGCTGTTGACCACCGTCGAAACTGGATAAGCGTTCATTCGCTCCGGCGGGAAGGGTACCAATAGCTTTGACAGGCTGGCGGCATTTGTCTCACCTGGCTGCAGCCAGTCTGTATAGCTCTCTTCCGGGAGTATCACAGGCATGCGGTTGTGGATGGAAGCCATCAGCTCGTTGGGTTCGGTGGTGATGATGGTGCAGGACAGGATGTTGGAGCCATCCGGGCTGTTCCAGTTCTCCCATAATCCGGCAAATGCAAATGGACGCCCATCAGCAAGGTGGATGTACATGGGCTGCTTGCGAATGCGTCTGCCGGATTCTTCGATTTTCTGCCATTCGAAGAATCCGTCTGCAAGGATCAAGCAGCGCCGGCGGCGAAACGCGTTGCGGAAAGAGGGCTTTTCTGCCAGAGTTTCGGCGCGGGCGTTGATCATGCGGCTGCCGATGGTTGGGTCTTTAGCCCAGGAGGGGATCAGCCCCCAGACGAAGAAGTCCAGTTTGTTCGAACCATCGTTGGCAACGACAGCCACAGGCTGGCTTGGTGCGATATTGAAGCGCGGCGCCATGCCCGGGGGAATATTGATCCAGGGAAAGGTTTGCTGCAGGGTATTGATATCTGCCGTGAGTGTAAAACGACCGCACATAGGCCAATCATAACAAGATGTAACCACAAATGCAAGGTAAAATACCTGCCATGACTCGCAGTGCACAGTCATCCACAGCCCACATCCGACCCAATACCAGCCTGGTAATAACTGCTGGCTATTACCTCGCCTTTCTTGCCCTGGGGGCAACCGCAGCCTCGCTTGGCCCCACCCTGTCTACGCTCGCTTCTCGTACCGGCGTCACGCTCAGTACAGTCAGCATATTATTTACTGTTCGTTCGCTGGGATACATCCTCGGTTCTGCGGCAGGCGGGCGGGCGGTGGACCGTTTGCCGGGCAACCGCTTCCTGGCAGTGATGGTATTTATCATGGCAGGCATGATGATGCTGGTGCCGTTCATCCCGTTGTTTATCGTATTAAATCTGGTGCTTTTCGTCGTTGGCGCAGCGGAAGGCGCCCTGGATGTGAGCACCAACACCCTGCTGGTCTGGCTGCACCACCGCAAGGTGGCCCCATTTCTCAATGGGCTGCATTTTTTCTTTGGTCTTGGAGCCCTGATTTCACCCTTCATCGTTGGACAGGTGATCATCGCTACCGGCGACGTCGCCTGGGCGTACTGGCTGTTGGGGGCTGCTATGCTGCCTGCTGCGCTTCTGCTGCTGCCGTTACCCAGCCCAACGCCGCCGGAGGGGCAGGCAGCGGGCAAGGCTTCGAGTGCGCGCCTGCCGTTGATTTTCCTGGCGGCTGGCGTGCTGATCTTCTATGTTGGAGCCGAGAGCGGTTACGGCGGCTGGGTGTTTAACTACGCCAGAGATCAGGTAGGAGTCGGAACCGCAGTCGCCGCCGGCATGACCTCCGTATTTTGGGCTTCATTGACGGTGGGACGTCTGGTTTCTATTCCAGTGACAGCCCTGCTGCGACCCTCTGTGGTGCTGTACCTGGATTACGCCCTGTGTTTGATCAGTACGGGCATCCTGGCGATATACCCTGAATCGCGCACAGCGTTGTGGGTGGGCACGATAGGGTTGGGCTTTGGGATGGCCTCGATCTTCCCGACCGTGCTTGCTCTGGCTGAGCGGCGCATGGGCATTACCGGGGAGAGCGCCGGCTGGCTGTTTATAGGCGGCGGGTTAGGCGGCATGACGCTCCCCTGGTTGGTTGGGCAGTTTTTTGAGAGCCGGGGCCCGGGAAGTTTGCTTTTCTTTGTCGCCTGCGGCTTAATTCTGGGTGTCGCGCTGCTGTCCGTTACCTTGCGGCTCAGCAGCAAAACTCCCGGCAGTGAAGTGAAACATGCCGTCACATGACGCTGAGCGTTGGAACACCCGCTACCAGAATGACCGGCGCTATCAGGCGGATCCGGGAGCACGCGAGTTTTTGCGCCAGTGTGAGCCGCACCTGCCGGCGACCGGCCTGGCGTTAGATGCCGCAATGGGTCTGGGGGGCAATGCCGGTTATTTAAGCCAGCGAGGCTTGCAGGTCATCGGTGTGGATATCTCTGCGGTAGCAGTGCAGCGCGCCAAAAAAAACTATCCCCGGTTGTGGGCGGTTCAGGCAGATCTATGTCATTTCCCGCTGCCTGCGAACCGCTTCGACGTAATCATTAACTTCTATTATCTGCAGCGCAGTGTGTGGAGGGAATACCCGCTGGCCTTACGCCAGGGTGGTGTGCTGGTGATAGAGACGCTGACTCAGGAGATGCACCAGATTCAAGCGAACATCCCCGCAGAGTATTTATTGGCGCCAGGCGAGCTCAAACAAATATTTTCAGATTTGCAGATACTTGTGTACCGGGAGGGTTGGATCGATGAGGCTGGACCGCATCCCAGACCGGTTGCCAGCCTGCTCGCGGTTAAGGCTTGATGGCGCGCGTGGCGATGAAGTATGGAATGTAATCGGACAATATACTCCCGGGATCTACATCTTCGAACAAGCCCGTGAGCAGAAATCCAGCCCTTAGCTGCCCGTCGATTTGTTCTTCCAGACTGTGGCTGAACTCCAGGGGCAGGTTTTGGCTGGTGTAGCGCTGGCGCTCCTCTTCAGTCAGGTGGGTAAGATCGGAATAGGGAAGCTTATGCCTGACGACGAGTTTCCCGGCATCCATCAGGTCCATATCGAATAAATAAACCAGAGGATTATTGAAACCAGCGACGATGGCGCCGCCACGGCGCAGAACCCGGTAGGCCTCATTCCAGACCGGCTGAATATCGGGAATGAATACATTCGATACGGGATGGAAGATGAAGTCAAAGCTGGCATCTGCAAAGACCGACAGGTCGCGCATATCCCCTTCGACCGTGCGCAGGGATAGCCCCTCTCGTCCGGCAACCTCCTGGTCCCGCTGCAGCTGGCGGGGAGAATTGTCATAGACGGTGACATTTGCGCCGGCAGCGGAGAGCACAGGTCCTTGCTGCCCGCCCCCAGAGGCCAGGCATAAGATCTCACAGCCGTGCAGCTCTTCAGGGTACCAGGAGCGAGGCACAAAGCGGGTAGGTGTGAGCAACAGGTTCAGCTCCCCTTGCCGGGCAGCAGCAATAACTTCAGGGCTTACCGGGATTGTCCAGGGATTCCCTTGCTCTACCTCTTTATTCCAGGCTTCTCGATTGTAGGCGCGAATATCCATAACGGCCTCATATGCAAGCAGCGTGCGAAGCAGATTCGACTGTTCGCACGCTGGAAGGTACAAAATTGCGGATAAACGGGTGTGCTTCTACGACGGCTTGCGCTTGACCATGATCAGGGTGTTGCCAGTTTCCGGTGAGTAGGTGTAGCGGATCTCATCCATCATTTTTCTCATCAGAAAAAAGCCTACGCCGCGCGGCTTCAGCTCATCAATCGAAACGCCGACTTTGGGATCGGGAATGGCTTCTGGATCAAAGGGTCTTCCATAGTCGCGCAAGATGATGATCAGCCTGTCTGCCTGCACGCTCACTTCGCACTCCAACTCGCCGATACCTTCCCCACCGTAGGCATGATCGATGATATTGCTGCAGGCTTCATCTACTGCAAGTTCAACAGCGTAGATGGAGCGCTCGTCTAACCCGGTTGCTCGGGCGGCGTTGACAACAAATTCGCCGATTTTGGGGAGGCTCTCAAAACGGCCTGGAAGGCGCAGCGTATCCATTAATGCTTGCTGCACGTTAAAAGCTGCCAACCGCAGCAGTAAGGTCTTCAAATATTTGAAAGTACGATCCCATGCCCACCAGGTTGAGTGAGTCGCGGATGTTGGAGTTCACTTTGACCAGAATGATCTCGCCCCGCTTATAGCGCTTGCATTTCTTCTGGGTCTCGATCAATACCCACCAACCTTTACTGGACATAAAGGTTACGTCGGCCATATCGAAGGCGATCTTATAGCGACCGGCCTCAACGATCGAGTTCAGGGCTTCTTCTAGCTGAGGCGCGGTGCTGCTGTCGATGCGACCATTGGCCTTAACCACGTCACAGCGCTTGTATTCTGTGATGCTGATATCCATTGTATGCTTCTCCTCAGAATGCCGTCAGGGTAACCAGTTTTGAGATTATATCACGACTAGGAAGCACCCTAACCAGAGGACTGCTTTGACATGCGCGCCAGGACACTCAGCATGAATCCCGCGGCTGTCAGCGCTGCCAGTCCAAGCTTGGTGATATCGATGACCGGTTCAACCCGCACACCCTGCGGTGAAGCGACGATGACCGCCACGGGACGCGAAAAGGTGCGCCCTCCTCCGCCGCCTCCCCCGCCTGCGCCCTGATCCTTGTCTTCGGCGTGCCCTGATTTGCCATAACCGTATCCTGCGCCAAAGCCCATCCCGCATAGGACCTCGGCAGCAGGAACCATAAGGGTGTCGCCATGCGCTACCGGCTCGGCATACACGGCTTCGACGCTCGCCGTTTCCAGAAAGCGATCCATGGTTTCCTGAATGACTGCCAGACTGGCGTCAACGTTTTCTTCCAGTTCGAAATCGGGTTGGGTTGCTTGATCGTTCATATGTATCCTCCGGGTTATTTTCTTGCGAACAATAGGCGATAAATCGCCAGCATCATGGTGAAGCCTGCGACCACGCCCAGGAGAGCCAGCTCAGCCCGCCGGGTGTAGTCGATCACAGGAATCACGATCTCGCTGCCATCGGATTCCCGTACCAATACCGAAACAGGCCGGTTCCATACCAGCCCTGCAGGCGCCCCTGGGAAATTCAGAATCAGAGCCTGTGAAAAAGGTGTGATCTTGCGACCTGCAGCGTGCAAGGGTTTGCCCGCCCGGGTTTCCATGCGAATGGGTGCATAGCCCATAGATATTCTCCTCAGGTATTATGCTGCATCGGATGGTGGCGGTGAGGGTGGATCAGATTCGGGTTCTGCGCTTTCGGCTGTACCGGATGGCTGTTCCCCTGATCCTTTCCAACGATCGGAGGCTTTTTTCAATTCCTCGTTGACCATGCGCAGCGCACTGATCATTTCATCGCGCAGCTTGGTCTCAACCTCGCCGGTGCGGATGCGCTGGTGTAAGTTCTCAACATCGGAGCGGATGCGCTGCCCGGTCGGGCTTTCTTGAAAAGCATTTGCTTCCATGCGAATCGTCTTCGCCAGTTCATCCAGCCCGTCGCTGACTTCCTCGTGCAGGCGTTTTCTTTCCGGGCTATCCCAGGCGGAGCGCAGGGTATCGATAAGATTTTGTCCCAATTGGCGTAGTTCCTCGGTGATGCTGTCTTGGGGTTGAGGAGGTGTATCAGACATCGTTTTTCTCCTTATTTGATCTGTCATCCTGAACGAAGTGAAGGATCTAGATCCTTCGCTCCGCTCAGGATGACATCCTTGTGCGTGGCCCACTACGTGCGACCAGCTTTTTGCTAGACTCTGAAAGAACGGATTATACTGTTACGGACGTACGTGGATGTTGATCGCGCCCGCACCCTGGTCGATGTGTATGCGGATCGCTTCCGATGACGAGGCATAAGACTCGGTTTCCCAGGTGCCATCGTCCTGCCGGCTGCCTCTGATCAGGCGCAGCTCAGGTCCGGGGTTGAACGCGCCGGCGCCGGAGTCCAGATCAAGTTGAACAGCAGCGCCAGCCGGCAGCTCGATATCGATTGCCCCTGCGCCGCCGTCGATCTCAACCCTATAGTCACCTAGCGGCAGTGAGAGCTGCACAGCTCCTGCGCCCTGGTCGATCTCAATCCCGCTCAAGCTCAGCTCGCTCAGATCAAATTGGTTTCCCCCGACGCCGCCATCCAGAGACAAGTTATAAAGCAGTCCTGGATGCAGAGCCACCGTCCAGGCAAGATCTTGCGGCCAATTTAGGCCAAAGTTCATACTCGGTCGTGTGCCGAGATTAATCTCTGCCCGGTTGCCCACGGTGCTGGAATCAAAATCGACCTCAGCATATGTCTTCAGGTCGGCAGTGAATGCCGATGAGCTCGAAGCAGGCAGGGCAGCGATGCTGTTCCTGCCAATATACCAGTCGATTTTTACATTTGCGCTTTGCAGGTCGTCGAGGGGTACATCGAGGTGTTCTTCAAGCAGCTCGACCGGCTGAAATACCTTGTTCACAACGGGCAGGTTTGGATTGAGCAGTAAAACAATCACACCTGCGACGGCGGTCACTGAAAGCAGGCCTGAGATAACCGATCCGATGGCTGAGCGCCGCCCAATGATGATATCGATCCCGATCAAGATCAAGGCTACGGGCCACAATCGTGCGATCAACACCCAGCTTCCCGCTGAGATGAAGCCTAAATTTTGGAGCAGCAAGATGATCCCGAGTCCGATCAAGATCACCGGACCAACGACTGAAGGGTAAATCTTGCTGTTTCCGGTTGGAGAGTTGTCTATTGACATAAATTGACCTCTTTAATTGCCCAGGCAGAAACACTCTTATTGTAAACCTGGGTTTGCGATGAGCGGGCTTACATATTATGATATACGAAGAAACCGGCCAATGTTCGCGTGATTTGAATATTTTGTTGAAACCCATAGGAGGGGATATGTCCAGCAAACCCGTTTTTCAACAATCTGCTTCTGGTTATCGATGGTTTCCATTCTTATTGGTGACCACGCTTGCAGTTATGGCAGCTATGAGCAGGGTGAGTGCTCCTCTAACTACTGCTCAGGCGCCATTTGGGATCATTTCTTATGAATTTTCCGGAACGATTGACCGGGCGAGGACGATTCTGGAATCCTGGTCTCATGCTGTGAAGCTGCGCGCCGCGTTTTCTCTGGGTCTGGATTATTTATTCATGCCGCTTTACGCGGCTACCATCGGCCTGGCATGCCGCTGGGCAAGCGAAGTGCTTTCCAGGCGGCGATGGCCGTTTGAATTTTTAGGCGGCTGGTTGGCAGGTGGGTTGTGGCTGGCTGCGGGCCTGGACGCGGTCGAAAATATCGCCCTGACTGCTTTGCTGTTCGGTGCTTTTGATCCGTTTTGGCCTATAACGGCCTACATCTGCGCAGCAGTCAAGTTCGGCCTGGTCTTCTTAGGGATGGTGTATGCGTTCCTGGGGTTGATTGTGCGGCTGGTGGTTAAGCCGCCGGCAGCAAAAAACTGAAATAGGTCCTTTGATTTGATCGCCTGAGCAACGCGACCTGCACTCCTTCCAGGCGTATATCCTTCTAGATACAATATTCTGGAAGGAGTTTCAGCATGTTATCTCGAAAAATGATCCTCATACTCATGGTGATTGCTTTGGTCACAATGGCCTGCGGTATAACCTTCAATTTTCCGATGGAAGATGTGCGCACCATTCCGACTGTGGTTGAAGATCTTATTGTTCCCCTACCTGAGAGTTCAGGCACGATGCAGCTGACCCTGGGATTCGGAGCTGGGGAGCTTTACCTGGCGCCAGGTGCAGAGCAAGCACTGGTGGAAGGTAAGGCGACCTATAACGTTGATGAATTGAAGCCAAAAGTGCGCATCGATGGCAGCAGCGTCCGAATCGAAACCGGAAACCTGGAAATCCAGGGTTTACCCAATTTCAGAAATCGCTACGAGCACAAATGGGATTTGAAACTGTTGGATACACCGCTGGATCTGGTGATCAACGCCGGAGCCTACAAGGGGAGTTTCGACCTGGGAGGTCTTTCCCTGGTATCGCTCCGGGTTACGGATGGCGCCGCGGATGTTGACTTAGATTTCTCGTCCCTAAACCGGGTGGTCATGGACTCCCTGCGCTATGAAACCGGGGCTTCATCGGTGCGGCTGAGTCGCTTGTCCAATGCGAATTTCGAGCGCCTGGACTTCAAAGGCGGTGCGGGAGATTATACGCTGGATTTCTCGGGCGATTTACAGCGCGATGCCACGGTGACAATCGATACCGGCGTAAGCTCAGTAAAATTGATTGTGCCCGAAAATGTGAATGCGCGCCTGCTGTTCGATGGTGGGCTGTCCAATGTGGACCTGGGCGGGGCATGGGAACGTGATGGGAATGATTACGTGCTGCGCGGCGATGGCCCACGCCTGACCATTAACGTCAACATGGGAGCCGGCAGCCTGGAACTGCGCAACCGCTAATCTGTAAAATACAGCCTGATAACAATTCAGCGCCCCAGATACCTGGGGCGCTGATATTATTCTTTTGAATCGGG
Organism: Anaerolineales bacterium; assembly: GCA_041736465.1. Lineage (GTDB taxonomy): Bacteria > Chloroflexota > Anaerolineae > Anaerolineales > UBA4823 > JAJUJL01. Next base: position 35,522 of record JBGSTO010000466.1, read on the forward strand.
TCGATTACTCCAGTGCTGAGTACCCAGGCCCCTTAGTGAAATAATCGTAATTGGGTTGGATGTCGGCTGTCAAATCTACAACCTCGCCGGATTCGAGAGCGCGTACGCTATCCAACACGACTTTCTCGCCATGATGGTTGGTGCCTTCAAAGTGACCGGTGAGTCCAACCAGGCTGATGAATTCACCGCCCTTAGCGTCGTAGGCGGAGGGCACTTCATCTTCAGGGAAGATGGCCTCATAGGGGCACTCGGGGATGCAGGCGCCGCAGTCGATGCAGGTGTCGGGGTCAATATAATACCACGGCCATTCTTCCTGTGGCTTCCCAGGCACGATGCATTCCACGGGGCATACATCAACACAGCCCGAGTCGCGCAGACACAAGCTCGTGATGATATGGGTCATAGTTTCTTACCTCCGTGTTCTCTAGAAAGGTATTTGTGGATTGCTTACATTGTACCTCAAAATACTAAATGACGCGCTTCCCGGTTGATATTTTTCAGCACAATTCATTCTCTCCTTGACAAGTCATCGTTTTCTCAGTATGATCTTAGCGCGTTATACAATATCTTGACAGAGCTTGTATCTGTCGGCGTCGTCGCAACCGCTCACTTTACCCACATATTTATCAACACAGGAGGATATGATGTTCTATAGACTTTTGGAAGCTTTGGATCATTCGTTTCAATTCGAGCGCGCCCAGGCTCACTGTGACATTCCCTGTGGGATCTACGATCCCAGCGGAGCACAGATTGCAGCCCTGACCGTGGTGCGCATGATGGACCTGATGGCAGACCTGGAAGGCAAGGGCGGCGAGAAAAATGCAGCCTATCTCAACAGCATGGCGCGTTATATTGTGATCAAAGAAGAGCACGCGGAGAAGGTAAAGGCAGAAATCCGCGTCATCTGGGGCGATTACATCAAAGCCCAGCACGTCGAGCAGTTCCCGCAGGTGCACCAGGTCGTTCATAAAATTATGCAGCTTGGCTCAAAATCCCGGCAGACGGCTGATCGCGAGAGCGGTGTTGCCCTTGTCGAGGCAGTCAATGAATTTGCCGAGATCTTCTGGGCCACGAAAGGCAACAAAACCAAGCGCGCCAAAGCGCCGTACGCACCGGCGCTCGAGCTGGTTTACCCCGATCTCTAAATGATCCAGATCATACGGGTGACAGGCAGCAGCCTGTCACCCGATTATCAAGAAGGGGATTTTGTCGTTATCGTCAAAATTCCCTTCTTGCTGCATCTTAAGCGCATCAAGCCGGGAGACGTGGTGGTTTTTAACCATCCCGATTATGGGGTCATGATGAAGCGTGTCCAGCGCATCTCTGCGGCTGACGGCGAGATATTTGTCCTGGGTACACATCCTTCCAGCGTGGACAGCCGCCAATTCGGGCCAATCCGGCAAACTGATCTGATCGGCAAGGTCATCTGGCATATCCCGAGAAAGCAAGCGGCTGCGTAGCATGACGGGTGAGGAAAACAAACCGTTTGCACCTCCACTGCTGATCCTTGGGATCGGCATTCTGGCAGTCTCTACTGCCTCCATCCTCATTCGTTACGCTCAAAATGAAGTGCCTTCGCTGGTAATTGCCGCATACCGGCTTACCCTCGCCAGCCTATTGCTGGCGCCCGCGGCGATCTGGCGGCACCGGAAAGAAATCGCTGCGCTGCAGCGGCGAGATATAGCCCTGGCGCTGTTCTCGGGTTTTTTCCTGGCGCTGCATTTTGCCACCTGGATTACGTCTTTGGAATTCACCACGGTTGCCAGCTCGGTCGTGCTGGTAACAACCACACCCTTGTGGGTAGCTGTGTTTGCGCCGGTACTGCTTCGAGAACGGCTCTCGAAAGTGGTTGTGGTTGGGATGGGGATGGCGCTGCTGGGCGGCATCCTGGTAAGCCTCAGTGATGCCTGCAGCTGGAGCATCTCGGGTTTTAACTGCGCAGAGAGCGCTACAATCCTGCGCGGCAGAGCAGCCTGGGGCAATTTCTTGGCAGTTTCTGGGGCTGTCATGGCGGCTGCCTACGTCATGATCGGGCGGGTACTGCGTCCCAAGCTGACGCTGATCCCCTATATCTTTTTGGTTTATGGCATGGCTGCAGTTGTTTTGATTGTCATAATGCTTGCAGCCCGATTGCCTGTTTTTGGTTACTCGCCCCAGGCGTATCTATGGCTGGCACTGCTGGCACTGCTGCCCCAGCTGCTGGGTCATTCTTCGTTCAACTGGGCGTTACGTTATCTGTCTGCTGCATATGTGTCGATTACGCTGCTCGGCGAGCCGCTTGGAACGATCATCCTGGCATATTTTTTACTTCAGGAGAGACCGTCGTTAATGAAATTATTCGGTGCTATACTTATCCTATTCGGAATCTACACTGCCTCACGGAGCGAGCGCACACCGGCCGGGTAGAGGTGGGGCAGGTTGGGCAGGATTTGGAATTTGCAGCAGTTGGCGGTAGCATGACGAAGACGAAGAGCCAACGCTCCCTGGATGCTGAAGCCAACACGGGTGATTCAAGGTCAGGCCCGGAAGCGATCACGCCAGTGGCAGTAGCCGCGCGCCTGCAGCGCTTTGGGCGTGATCTGTCTGGTGTGGGTTTGCTGGCGCTGGCATTAATGACCCTGATGGCGCTGGCTCTGCCTGAATTGGCGACCGGCTTTCTGCTTCGCTGGTGGGGAAAACTGCTGTGGCTTTGGCTGGGTTGGGGGAGTTTATGGACGGTAATTGCCTTTGGAGTAGCGGGTCTCCTGATCATCCAACGCAGCGATGATCGTCGACCGGTGCGTTGGGGGCGGGTCTACGCGCTGGAGTTGGCGGCTTTATCCAGCCTGGGGCTGCTTTCCTTGCTCGGTGGGCATTCTTTAGAACGGGCAGACCTTGGATACGACGGGGGCCGGGCGGGATGGGGGCTTGTCGAAGTATTCAATTTGTTCTTATCCCCCCTGGGATCTGCCGGCGATTTCATCCTAATTATTCTGTTTTCCCTGCTTACCCTGTTTGGCCTGACCCTGGGTTTGGCACTGGAAAAGCGCATGATCCGCTGGTTAGAAAAGCTGGCGCAAGCGCCGCTTTCAGAGCCTGGACATCAGGAGCTGCCTGCAGGGGTGAGCGTTGCACCGATATTGAGCAGCGATGGGGCCAATTCGCTGGCAGCAACCCGTAAGCGAAAGACCACGCTGCCACAGCAATACCGCAAGAATTTTCGCGTCGAGCAGCGCGAAGATAGCGGCGAGCGCACGGTTCCCCAGCGAGACGAACGCTTGCCGCCTTTGGATTTGCTTTCTAATGAGCCGCCTTTCCGGGCAGATGAGCGCAATATCAACCTGACCGCAGGATTAATTGAGAAAACCCTGGCTGAATTTGGGATTCCTGCTCGGGTAGTAGGTTTTCGGGTCGGGCCAACAGTCACGCAGTTTGCGGTCGAGCCTGGTTTCGTCGAGCGACCGGGCAATGAAGGCGACGCCGCACGCCAGAAGGTGCGTGTTGCACAGGTTTCCGCTTTATCCCGCGACCTGGCATTGGCGCTTTCGGCAGAAAGGCTGCGTATTCAGGCGCCGGTTCCTGGGCGCCCCTATATCGGTATCGAAGTTCCCAATTCACACTCTGCTGTTGTACGGCTTAAGCCGATTCTCGAATCGGATGCGTTTTATAACTTGAATTCGCCGCTAGCAATTGCATTAGGTAGAGATGTTTCGGGCCAGCCCGTAGTGGCTGATCTGGGGCGCATGCCGCACATGCTGATTGCAGGAACGACCGGCTCGGGAAAATCCGTGTGCATCGCAGCAATCACCAACTGCCTGGTAATGAACAATATGCCCGAGGATCTCCGGTTGATCATGATCGACCCCAAGATGGTGGAGCTGGTGCGCTTTAACGGATTGCCGCACCTGTACGGCAGGGTCGAGACCGACCTGCAGCGTATCCTGGGCGTGCTGCACTGGACGGTGGTAGAGATGGACCGGCGCTATAAGCTGCTGGAGTCATCCAAAGCCCGCAATCTGGACAGCTACAACCGCAAGGCGCGCCGGCGAAAAGACATCGAACCGCTGCCCAGAATCGTTGTATTTATCGATGAGCTGGCTGATCTGATGATGTCTGCTCCTGAGGAAACCGAGCCAACGCTGGTGCGGCTTGCACAAATGGCGCGCGCCACCGGTATCCACCTGGTCGTGGCGACCCAGCGTCCCAGCACTGACGTGGTCACCGGCTTGATTAAGGCCAATTTTCCAGCGCGCATCTCGTTTGCCGTGGCATCCTCGGTTGACTCAAGGGTGATCCTGGATATGACGGGCGCGGAATCGCTCTTGGGACGCGGCGATATGCTGTTTGTGCCGCCTGATGCGCAGGCGCCATTGCGGTCTCAAGGAGTCATGGTGAGCGACCAGGAGGTTGAGCGAGTGATCACCTTCTGGCAAAAATCATACCCTGAAAGCCTTGACGAACAACCTCCCTGGGAAAAGCTGCTCCAAGAAGAATCCATCCTGGCAGATCGCGACGACCTGGTGAAGAAGGCCATCGCCATCGTGCGTGAAACCCAGCGCGCCAGCGCTTCTATGCTGCAGCGCCGCCTGCGGATCGGGTACCCGCGTGCAGCCCGCCTGATCGACGAATTGGAAGCCCTGGGTGTCATTGGGCCATCACAAGGGGGAGGGCGTGAGCGAGAAGTGATTATCGGCTCAGAGGATGATCTGCCTGAGATTTAGGAAATACTCATTCGGACAGCTTGACAGTCATGCCGGGTTGAATTAGCATTTACCTGGCGTGAAGCAGCACATTTGCCTTGCCTGTACGCCACCAGCCGAAAATTGAAAGGCGGATTAGATTTTGACAGAGCGCGTCGTGGAAAGTAAGAATCCATTTAATTTAACCGATTACCTGCGCCGCCAGTTCAAAGGACTGCTCGACCCGATCGCCGCGTTTTTAAACCATCTGGGCCTGATGCCCAACACAGTCACCATCCTGGGTTTGGTCGGAAATACGATAGGGGCTGTGCTCCTGGCTTTAGGTTATATGACACCCGGAGGCATCTTGATCCTTTTGATGGGTCCTGTGGATGCCCTGGATGGCGCAATGGCGCGGCTGCGCGGTGAGGCAACCGAATTTGGCGCCTTCGTCGACTCGATCACCGATCGCTACTCTGAGCTGGTCATCTTTGGAGGGTTATTGTTTTATTACCTCCAGCAGGGTGACACGCTGTATGCCATGCTGGCTTATCTAAGCGCTGCCGGGTCGGTATTGGTTTCTTATGCCAGAGCGCGCGCTCAATCTTTGGGGCACGAGACAAAAGTCGGCTTGCTGACTCGCATGGAGCGCTATCTGATCCTGTCGCCCGCCCTGGTGTTCAACCTGCCCAAAGTGGCATTGTGGGTACTCGCAATTTTTGCAAACCTGACAGCACTGCAGCGTATCTGGGATGTAAGACAAAAAGCACGGCGATAACCGGATTGATAATGTAGTTCAGATACGTCAAGTTCCATGATCGGGAGGAGCGTTCGAGAATGCCTGTCGGCTTCTATATAGGTTCGTTTTTCGTCCGTTTTTACGGCATCATTTTGATGCTGGGGGCTGTAGCGGCTGCATTTTGGGCCGAACGCGAGGCGCGCCGCCGCAAGCAGGATGCAGAGCTTGTCTGGGATGCGCTCTTGTGGCTTTTGATCGGCGGGATCATCGGGGCGCGCCTGTGGCATATTTTCACTCCTCCCGCGTCGATGGTTGAGGTTGGGATCACAACCAGCTATTATCTTACGCACCCTTTGGATGCCATCGATATACGCGCTGGCGGGTTAGGAATCCCGGGAGCTGTCATTGGGGGAGCGATCGCGTTGTATTTCTTCTGCCGCCGCCGCCGCACATCTTTCGCCCTGTGGGTGGACATCGCCGCGCCTGCATTGGCGTTAGGTCAAGCAATTGGCAGGTGGGGTAATTATATCAACCAGGAAGTTTACGGCGCGCCGACCGATTTGCCCTGGGCGATCTACATCGAACCTCAATACCGGTTGCCGGAATACTATCAAATCGAACGCTACCACCCACTGTTTCTATACGAATCGTTGTGGAATCTGGCGATTTTTGTGTTTTTGGTGTGGGTGGGACGGCGGTTTGTGGATCGCCTCAAACAGGGAGACCTCTTTCTCGTTTATTTAATTGCCTATCCGGTAGGTAGATTCTGCCTGGAATTCCTGCGCCTGGATCCCTCCCAAGTGGGTGGGGTGAATGCAAACCAGGCATTTATGGCGATTGTGGCATTGATATCGGCCCTGGGTTTGTTTTGGCGCCACCGAATGGTGGTAGAAGATGAAAGTGACGAGATTGAGGTCACTGAGAGTCTGCCCGCTGGCGATCCGCCTGTGGATGAAGCCTAGGTTACATCACCTGGAGGTACAGCCGGCAAATCTGACCAGTCCGATCATCATCCCGAGGTTTAAGAGTCCTGCCCAGTGTAGCTTGATTCAGGCCTGCAGCCCGCCGGCTTTGCAAAATTGTTAAAAGCTCAGGCGGTAATGTTGGTGTTGTTAGTCTATAATACCGGTAACTGGATGGGTTAAAGGTTCGCACGGTACCATGTTAGAGACTCATGATCTGAGCAAGCAGTTTGATGATTTTTGGGCGGTGGATGGCATCAACCTCAATCTGGCGGAGGGTGAGGTGCTGGCGCTGTTGGGTCCCAATGGCGCCGGTAAGACAACCACCGTACGGATGTTGACCTCTATCCTGCGCCCTTCCCGCGGGCGTGCCAGCATAAATGGATACGATGTGGTCACGCAGGCTGATCGGGTACGAGCATCCGTAGGGGTGTTGACAGAACAGCACGGATTGTATGGCCGGATGCCCGCAGATGAATATCTTGATTTTTTTGGCCAGATTTATGGCCTCGACCTGCGCGCTCGCAGCCAGCGCAGCCAACGATTACTGCATGAGTTTGGCCTGGATGGAGCCCGGAAGCAGCGGATTGGCGAATATTCAAAAGGCATGCGCCAGAAATTGGCATTGGCGCGCGCTTTACTGCATGACCCTCCCGTCCTTTTACTGGATGAACCAACCTCGGCAATGGATCCTGAGAGCTCCCGGCTGGTGAGGGACACCATCGGTGAGCTGCGCTCCAGCAAACGTACCATAATTATTTGCACACACAACCTGGCGGAAGCGGAAGAGCTGGCAGATCAGATTGCGATTATTCGCGGCGGTCGAATCATTGCGCTGGGAACCATCAACAGCCTGAAAGAAGAATTATTAGGACCTGGAGAATACGAGCTGCGCCTGGCGCACCCACTCAATGGGCATACACTTTCTTTGCCTGCCGGGGCTGAAGAGATTGCTCGAGGAAATGACTGGCTGCGCTACCGGACAGAGCTGCCGGAACAGGTGAATCCTGCCTTACTGCGTGATCTGCTTGGATCAGGATACCAGGTGGTGAGTTTGCAGCAGCTGCCCCACAGCCTGGAAAAAGTCTATCTACAAGCCATGCAAACGGCTCAAGGAACAAAGGCTGCCCATGTTTGAGTGGTGGCAGCGCCAGCTTGGCCCGGCGATGATCATTACCCGTCGCGAGGTGCGCGACCAATTTCGCGATTGGCGTATCATCCTGCCTGTCGCGGCCTTAACGATTTTTTTCCCCGGGTTGATGAATTTTACAGCCAGCCAGGCGGTATCCTTCGTTGAGGAATTCGGTGCTCCAATCATCGGAGAGCGGCTGATTCCATTTTTGCTGATGGTAGTTGGCTTCTTCCCGATCTCGATCTCGCTGGTAATTGCCCTGGAAAGTTTCGTTGGCGAGAAAGAGCGGCACAGCATCGAGCCATTGCTCAGCAGCCCTCTGACCGATATCCAGCTGTACATCGGCAAGCTGCTGGCTGCAACAATACCCCCCTTGCTAGCCAGCTATCTGGGAATCATTGTATATCTTGTCGGGGTTTATTTTCAGGTCGGATGGACGCCGGCGCCGATTCTTTTGGTGCAGATCATCTTGCTTACTACGGTTCAGGCGATTGTGATGGTCAGCGGGGCGGTGGTGATCTCTGTTCAAACCACCTCCGTGCGTGCGGCGAATTTGTTGGCTTCCTTTATTATCATTCCGACGGCTTTGCTGATCCAGGGTGAGAGCATCGTCATGTTTTGGGGGCGTTACAATGTGCTGTGGTGGGCCATCATCGGGCTGGCGGTCATTGCGGGATTGTTGATGCGCACAGGATTGGCGCATTTCAACCGGGAAGAGATGCTCGGTCGTGAATTGGATGTGCTCAACCTGAGATGGGCATGGGGTATTTACTGGAATGCCCTGGTGGATAAAGCGGGCAACCCCCTGGAGTGGTTCCGAAAAACAATATGGTTGGCTAGGGGTTACGCAAAGCTGGCAGGTGTGATGCTTATATTGCTGCTGGTTGGCCTTACGATCGGTGCTGTTCAGGCGCAAAATTTCCCGCTCCCCCTGGAGCTGATGGACTGGCAAAACTTCGACCAACGCTTCCTGGGAGTTCTCGGTGCGATGGGCTTCACCTCTTTTTCTGGGGTGGGCTATGTGATGATGCACAACCTGCGCGTCATCCTGTTGGCTTCGATTCTGGGTGTGTTTTCCTTTGGGGTGTTGGGAGTGGTGGTGCTCATGCTGCCTATCATGCTGTTGGGATATCTAATGGCGAATCTGGCGACCGGCGGTTTATCTTCATGGGCGATCATGGCTGCAACCGTGCTGCCGCATGGGCTTTTGGAAATCCCGGTAATGGTTTTGGCAGGCGCTGCGATCATTCGCCTGGGGGCAACCCCGGTTGCGCCGGCGAGGGATATGAGTATTGGTGAGTCGGTGCTGCGCGCCCTGGCAGACTGGACACGGATTCTAACCGGCTTGATCTTGCCGCTGCTGTTGGGGGCGGCGTTAATCGAGGTTATGCTCACACCTCTCCTGACGACGCTTGTAGTGGGGAGATAAGACATTGCCAACGGAGTTGAAGGAGACGGCATGATGCCGAAACTGATCATCCTGGGCTCATCCAGTGCTATACCCACACGTGAACAAGCCAACACGCACATGCTTCTGCAGGGAGCAGAGCGAACGATCTTGATCGATTGCGTCGATAGTATGATCGGGCGCCTGGATCAGATCGGGCTGGATCAGCATTCGGTCACCGATTTGTTTTTGACCCACTTTCATCCCGACCATGTAGCAGGGGTTCCCGGCTTTCTGATGTCAATGTGGCTGCTCGAGCGCCGGCTGCCGCTGCACATATACGGATTGACCAGCGTTCTAGAAAACACCATCAAGATGCTGGATCTCTACCAGTGGCGCCAGTGGCCCGGATTCTTTACGGTGGAATTTCACCACATACCTGAGACGGAGCACTACCTGGCTTTGGAATGTGACGAATTCCGCATCATAACCTCGCCAGTGCGCCACATGGTTCCTACAATTGGTATGCGGGTTGATTTTGTGAAGCAGGAGCGCGCTCTGGCATATTCATGCGATACCTCCCCTTGCGAGGAGGTTATTCGAATGGCGGCAGGTGTAGATCTTCTGATCCATGAGGCGACCGGGCAGGAATTTGGGCATACCTCCGCCGCCCAGGCGGGATCGGTTGCACGCCAGGCTGAGGCGGGGAAGCTGGTGTTGATCCACTACTCGACCCTTGCTCAGCCAGGCAACCACCTGGTAGCCCAGGCCGAAGCCAGCTTTGGAGGGCCGGTGGTTTTGGCCAGAGACATGATGGAGTTCGAGTTCTAAGCTGAGCGGATGAATACTGCCAGGCGAGCACCGAGCCTGGTTATATACGGGGGTGACGATTACCAACCTTCAATGAAGGGAACCCATTCGTGGTTGTCGTTCAGATGCCGCCCGAACAAATAGAAAGCTGAAGAAGGTGGTTCCATGGGCGGTGTGAGCAGACGCATCTGAGATTGTTCGAGCGTTCGCCCGCCTTTTCGGTGGTTGCAGGCAGGGCAAGCCGCGACGAGGTTTTCCCATGAATGGGAACCGCCCAGCCGGCGGGGGATGATGTGATCAATGGTCAAGAAAGCTACGCGCTGCCCACAATACTGGCAGGTGTAGTTGTCGCGGCGCAAGATTTCGCGCTTGGTGAGGCGAACACGCAGGCGGGGGCGACGTACCATCGCCTCTAATCGAATGATTGATGGATAGGGGAAGGACCGGCTGACCGTTTTCAATTCGCCGCGCCCATTCATGATCAAACGCGCCTTGCCGCTCAGGATCAGGTTGATCGCGCGGCGAGTAGAGCAGACATTGATCGGCTCAAAGTTTGCGTTCAGCACCAGGACAGTCCGGTGCAAGGTCGTCTCCGGCATGGACGAATTATAGCATGGTACATTTTTCTCTAAAAGATAAAGATGATAAATCCCGATGGTATAATCTGGCTATGAACGAGCTTTCAGGGGTGCACCGCTACCGGCCCGAGCTGATCCCCCGGCGAGGCGAGATCGTTGCATGGACCTGCGCGGGAATGGCTTTATTGGCCGCAGCCATACTGCGCTTTGGCGGTTATGCGGTACCCTGGGGATTGACCGCTCTGCTGGTGCTCTTTCTGGGCTCTGCGCTGCTCATCAGCCTTGGAAATTTTGTGGATCAGCATACGCAGCTTACCATCAGCCCTGAAGGCGTTTCATTCGAAAATGGGCTGCGCAAGGTCAAGGTTGCCTGGGAAGATGTGCGAGAAGTGCGAGTATTTCCCTCCCGAATGGGCGATAAAGTTCAGGTATTTGATGCGAAGAGCTACTTCCAATTTCGCACGCTTGGTGAAGTCCATATGCATGGTGAGCTCAAAGGCCGCATGGGGTTTGCCCAGGGCGATTCGATTTTACGCACGTTGATTTTGCAGGCAGGTTTACGGATTGTTGACCGCGCCGGCGAGGGGTATTATTACGCTCGCGGCTGACTACCTCTGGGGTGAGATACGATACGCGCCCTCACCGCAGAGGGCGTGTATTTATTATATGGCGAAGCATGTCAGGAGGCGTTTATGTTAAATATGAACATCGAACAGCAAGTTGAGTACCTGATGCAAGGTACGGAATATGGGGACGAAGATCTGAAACAGGCAATGGCAAAGGAACTGCAGCAGCGCCTTGAAGAAGCTGCACGCAATGGTCGCCCGCTGCGTGTTTACTGTGGATTCGATCCCCGTACGAGTGATCTGCATTTGGGGCATACCGTTCCAATGCGCAAGCTGCGCCAGTTCCAGGAATTAGGGCACGAGGTAGTTTTCTTGATCGGCAACTATACCTCCTTGATTGGCGACCCTTCCGACCAGGATAAATTGCGCCCTCAATTAACCAGCGAGCAGGTGGCTGCTAATGGCAGGACATACGCCGAGCAGGCCTACAAAGTATTAGACCGGTCTAAAACACAAATCCGCTTCAATGCCGAGTGGTTGAGCGAGCTGTCGTTTGTGGATCTGATCAAACTGGCATCAAATTTCACCATCCAGCAGTTTCTCACCCGGGAAAACTTTCGCTTGCGCTGGGAAAACGGCGATGGCATTTACCTGCACGAGACTTTCTACGCGCTCATGCAAGGCTACGATGCCTACGCGTTACGCACAGACGTACAGGTGGGCGGTACCGATCAGCTCTTCAACATCGTCACTGCGGCGCGTAAATTGATGACTTTCATGGGTGAAAAGCCAAATATTGCCATCATCCTGGGGATCCTGCCGGGCACAGATGGTGAAGTGAAGATGAGTAAGTCGCTGGGCAATCATATCCCGCTGCTCTCGACGCCAGAAGACATGTATGGCAAAGTGATGAGTGTGCCGGACAAGGCAATGGGTGCCTTCTTCCGCCTGATCACCCGGTGGACGCCGGAAAAGATCGCTTCCCTGGAGAAAGACATGGCAGCGGGACAACTGCACCCGCGCGATAGCAAGATGATGCTGGCGCGTGAGATCGTCTCGATCTACCATTCGGAAGAAGCCGCCGGGCAGGCCGAAGCTGCGTTTATCCGCGTCTTCCAGGAAGGAAACGTGCCAGAGGAGATGCCGGAGCATGTCTTCCAGCCGGGTCAGACCATACTGGACGTGCTCATTGCGGGTAAGATGGTATCTTCGAAGAGTGAGGGGCGGCGCGTGTTGGATCAGAATGGCGTGCGCCTGGATGGTGAAACCTTGAGCGACCCTAACCAGTCATTCCCGCACCCTGGTGTTCTTCAGGTAGGCAAGCGCCGCTACCTGCGAGTTGTTGCTTCGTGACGCGACGCTAAAGCAGCAAACCGGGCCAAACGCTCACTCGCTCAGCGCTGCTTTCCAAACCAGATTGGCAACCCGACTGACCTCAGCCGGGTTGCTGTTTTCTAGCACCAGCGCCAGTGCGAAGGGAGTGCCTTGCCAGGTTTTCAGGGTTCCGCCCAGGTAGATTGCCACCTGCTCCGATGGGCTTTGATCCGATAGTACAGTCAGCTCCCATCCCCAGCCATCCGGATTGAGCCAGCTTCCAGTTTTTGCGGTGATCCAGGCTGGTTCTAACATCTGTATGGACTGGCCCTCTGCTGAAAGATGCACCCAGCCTGCCAAGGGGGTTTTGACTGCACTGGTCATCCAGGGTGTGTGGAACGTGCCTTCATTGCTGAATACTGCTGCCAGCGAAGCTAGCTGGAGAGGGGTGATTTGATCAGGTAGCGTGACGGGCGCTGCCTGCCCCATCGAAGCAACTTCACCGGGCAGATTCAGAGTTCCTACCGCGAAATCCTCCGGCAGTAATTGTTCCAGGAGCTGTGCTGAGGGATAATTTCCCAGCACGGCGCGATTGAGCAGGGGAGCAGTTTCATCCGAGATAAGCCTCTCCCAATCCTGATCCAGATGATTGGCATCGAATCCCGGATGGGAAGACATGGCGATGATTTGACCGCTGTTGGCCTCCAATAGCACCAGGGCGCCGGTAAGGCCGTTCATCGCCTGATCGGCGGCTGCCTGCAAGCTCAAATCCAGGGTGGTGCGAACGTCCAGCCCGGGAGGAGGTTGCCCGTACAGCAGTTGGTTCCATAGGATCGTGTAAAGGGGAACGCCTTGCAAGCCGCGTAAGTACTCATCCATACCGGCTTCCAGCCCCGATTGACCGTAAACAGGATGGCTGTAGCCAATGATCGTACTCAAGGGGGGATAGCTCACGCTGCGTGCCAGGCTGCCAGGAGTGCCGGTAGACTCAGCTAATGCAGTACCATTGCGATCCAGGATTGCACCCCGGCGAACGAAACGATCGGCGATAGCTCGCCGGGCGTTATCCGTTCGCGCCAGCAGGTCTGGGCTGCGGGCAACTGCCCACCAGCCTGCTGACATGGCAGTTATTGCCAGGGCAGTCAAAAGCCCACCGGATACTGCCAGATAGGCATTGAAATTCGCCAGTGGGGCGGGTTGATTTTCCTCGGGCTGGTCGCTCACTTTCAAGAGAAACAAAAGCGCCAGGTAAGAGGTGAGCAGAGAAGAACCGCCGTACGAAACGAAAGGAAAGGTAACCCCGGTTAATGGCAGCAGGCGCAGATTCCCGGCAGCGATCAACAGTGCCTGTCCGGCCAGGTGAGCAGAAAGACCGGCTGCAAGGTAGCGACGGAAAGGATCGGGCGCCAAAATGGCGGCGCGCAGACCTCGCAGCGCCAGGATTCCCACCAGGGCCAGTAAGATGATTGCGCCAATCAAGCCGCTTTCCTCACTGATGGCTGTGAAGATGAAGTCGGAGTGCGGCACTGGTACCAGGTTGGGATTACCCAACCCTGGGCCGCGTCCAATAATGCCACCATTGGCAACTGCGATCAGCGATTGTACGATCTGGTAAGAACGACCAGAGGGATCAGCCCAGGGGTTTTGCCAGGCTTCTACTCGCAGGCGGACAAGGTCGAACAGAATATAACCGACGATACCTGCCAGCACTAAAGCCACAGCGGTGCTGACCAGAATGCGGCGCTTACCGGTAGCAAAGTAAGCGATAACTGCGTATAGATATAGGAAGATTGTCGCCGTGCCCAAATCCCTCTGTGCGACGAGCAGAGCCAGAGCCAGGCCTGTCATCAACAGCGTGGGCGCCAATAATGGAAGCAACGTTGCTCCGGTAGCAGGTTTCACCCTGGCGAGGCGGGAGTTTGCGGTAACTCCAGCATACCCGGCGAGGTAGGCTGCCAGGTAGATAATCAGCAGCAGCTTCAGCGGTTCGGAAGGCTGCAAGTAAAGGCCGCAGCATCCCAGCCACATGCGCGGTCCTGCGCCAAGAGGGTTGGTGCCGAATATGAGGGTTAATCCGGTAAGCAGCAGTCCAGCAGTCAGCCAGAGGTACTTGTATCTTCGTAAGTAAGATAAATCCTTGGGCAGGCGCATGAGAAGCCACAAGGCAAATGCAGCAACAACCAGCCAGGCAGTCTGGCGCAGACCCAGCCCGGGGAATAGTCTCCAGACGGTCAGCGTTCCCCACCCTGTCAGCAATGCGGCAACGGGCAGCATGAGTGGATCTCGGTTTGGCAGCCAGCGGGAAAGCTGCCAGTGAACGACCCATATCAGCAGCCCCCAAATCGCGACCACCAGCCAGTGATCCCAGCGAAGGCTCGCGCCGAGGGAACGGGCGCGCACGAGCGGCGACAGACTGAACGCTGCCGACCACAGGCACAGAAAACCACCTACCAGGAAAAGCAGGCGTCGTTCGAGCGTTCTTGGCTTAGAGAACGGCGAGACTTGCATACAGTGCCAATAATGATCTGCTATCCCAGGTATTTACCCGTCAGGGGTTTTAACCGCTGGCGAACTTCTGGCGCGATCAGGTCAGGCCGGGTGATGATCGCGCCGGATAAGGACGAAGAACAGGAGCAGTCGCGCACTTCACTCAAGGTTCTCGCTAAGTGGTGGAGAGTTTTATAAACCAGCTCCCGGTTGTGATGCAGAACTTCTGTGATCATCTCTACGCTGACAGGTTTTTCAGTAATGTGCCACACATCGTAGTCGGTTACATGATTCATCACGGAGTAGCACATCTCAGCCTCACGTGCCAGGAAAACCTCGGGCGCTGTGCTCATATTGATCACCGACATGCCCCAGGCACGAAAGATATTCGATTCGCTGCGGGTTGAAAAGCGAGGGCCTTCGATAGTGATCAATGCACCCCCGAGATGTGTCACCCCCGTGGAGGCTTTTACTGCCTCAGTAAGCTGGCGGCTCAGGTCCGCACAGAATGGATCGGCCACGCCGATGTGTACGGCGATGCCATCCTCGAAAAATGTGCGCGCACGCTGCCGGGTGAAGTCAAATATTTGATCGGGTATAACAATATCACCAGGGGCAAAATCATCGCGTAATGATCCGCAAGCGCTGATGCTGACAACGCGCTCGACGCCAAGCTCCTTGAGTGCATAGATATTGGCGCGATAGGGAACCTGAGAGGCTGAGAGCTTATGACCGGTACCGTGGCGTGCTAAAAAAGCTACCCGCAATCCGTCCAGGCTGCCGGTGATAATCGGGGCGCTGGGCTTACCATAGGGTGTATCTGGAAAGAACTCTTCAATTTCCTGCAGGCCGGGCATACTATCCAGCCCTGAGCCTCCGATGACCGCAAAACTGATTTTGCTCATTTTGGTACTCCACATGTTTTTTTGGGTATTTGAGCCTGCAATGGCTGTCTGTCCCCTGAGCTTACTCCAGCGTTATCGACAGGGTTACCTGACCGCAGCGCACCTGGTCGCCGCTTGTCAGAACGGTAGGTAGTTTGACGGGCTCATGATTAAGGAAAGTTCCATTGGTCGAGTGAAGGTCATCAATCCACCACTGCCCCTGCCTGAAATATAAACGGGCATGCTGGGCTGAGACCGTCGTGTTATCCAGTGTGCAGTTACAGGCGATATCGCGCCCGACCAGAACTTCTGGGTCTGTAAAGCGCATGGGATAGATCTCACCTTCCCGGTCGTAGTGAATGATGATCGGCGAGGGGAGCTGCGGAATGGCGCGAGAGCCGAATTGGCGCAGGTCCTGCCAAAGCATGTAGAAAACTGCTCCCAGGAACACCAACAGCAAACCTGCCATCAAGAAACGAAGCACAAGGAACACTTGAACAGTCATCGGCGTATTGGTTGTGATTAACCGGATGGCTCTAGACGTTGAGTCTCACCGGGCATATCACTATCCTGCCCGTAAACCAGGGGAACTCCGGCGAGTGAAATGACGTCACCGGGATGCAGCACATATTGATGCACGCGATGCTCATTGACAAAAGTGCCGCCAGTCGAATCTAAATCAAATATCACATACCTGCCGCGAATGGCGCGCAATTGGGCGTGCAAGCGAGACACGCGTGTATCGTCGATGACAAGCTGATTATCCGGTCTGCGACCGATATTGATGACGGTGTGCTCGAGTGAGAAGATCTGGGTTCCATTGACAATTAAAAAGGCTTTATCAGGCAGTGATGCTGCGACCACAGATTCCTCAGGAGTCAGGTCGGATGTGTGGGAAATCATTTCAGGTTTGATGTGTGCTTCTACCTGCACAAACCTGAGCGGGGCTTCATTTGCCTCACTGATTCGAATCGTTAATGGGCCTAAGAGGCGCGCACCGCTATCTGCCAGCGTTGTACGCAGCGCCCCGGATAATTCCTCGATCACCTGTGGATGATCGTGTAATTTTTTGGCTGCGGATGGATTCAGGCTGATAATAAATAGATTGGGAGCTGCAATCTGATCTCCGGTCATTACTTTTAGACCCGACTGTAGCGCTTCAACCATGTGGTGTGCCAGTTCATCGAACTCACCATCTGGGCCGAGCAGGTGTGCAGCGATACCCTCGACAATGTGCTGCAAATTCGCTTCTAACTCATCCAACCTGGACTTAAAATAGGTCAATCGCATTACAGCTCCCAAGCAGTGTTGGTGATCAGCAGTGGACGGAGTACATTATACATGCTTTGAAGTCGTTTTTCTGAGCCAGCTAAGGGGCATGCTATAATGAAATCACCGCGCAGCGTGGAGGCGCCTGGAAATGCAGGGCAGCTCTGGGTATTGTGAGCGTGAACATACTGCCGATTGGGAGTTGGAAGTCTGGGCGACAGACCTGGAGGGTTTATTCGAATCTGCGGCCCGCGGGATGTTTGCCATGTGCGGCGCCAGGGGCAGGCCGGATGAGCGGCAGGTGCACAAATTCAGCCTGGAAGCTGTAGACTACGAAAGCCTGCTGGTGTCTTTCTTGCAAGAACTGCTGTATCTTTCCGAGATGGAAGGACGGTTTATCGACACCTACGAGCTGCATATCGAACCATACCATTTTGAAGCGGTGGTCGCCGGGACGCCGTTAGCTGGCTTAGATAAAGAAATCAAAGCGGTTACCTATCACAATCTTAAGATTGTGCCCACAGAAGACGGGCTGCGAGTGAGGATTGTTTTCGACGTATAGGCGTGCGTTCAGGGGGATGAGAAAGGATGGTGGAAGATGATTGGACTGAAAGATCTAAAGCGGATCAGTGAATTTGAATGGGAAATTCCGCAAAGTTTTCGTCAGGATATGCAGGTGCCGGTGCGCATCTTTGCCACCCAATCGTTGTTGGAACAGGTGATGGATGATAAATCGCTGGAGCAGGCGGTAAACTCTGCCACGCTGCCGGGCCTGGTAGGTCACGTGGTGGTAATGCCGGATATGCACCAGGGGTATGGTTTTCCGATCGGAGGTGTGGCAGCCACGCGCTACCCGCAGGGTGTCATTTCCCCGGGTGCGATTGGGTACGATATCAATTGTGGGGTAAGGCTGCTGGCATCGGCGATCGCTTACGACGAGGTGCAAGAGCACATTCCAGAGCTTGCCACGACGCTCAATCACTACTGCCCCAGCGGGGTGGGCACCAAAGGGCATGTGCGAGTGAATGAAAAGGAGTTAGAGCAGGTATGCCGGGAGGGAAGCCGTTGGGCATATAAGCAGGGCTATGCGACCGAGGCTGACCTGCGCCGGACGGAGGAAAATGGGCAGCTTGAGGGGGCGGATCCTGCAAAGGTGAGCCCAAAGGCGAAGGTTCGCGGCAAGGAGCAAATCGGCACCCTGGGCGCAGGCAATCACTTCATAGAAGTGGATTTGATCGAGCAGGTATTCGATCCACAGGCTGCCCAGGCGATGGGTCTGGTGGAAGGCAACCTGGCCCTGCAGATCCACTGCGGCTCGCGCGGGTTCGGGCACCAGATCTGTACAGACTATGTGCAATCCTTTCAATCAGCGGTCCGGCGGTATAACATCCACCTGCCCGATCGCGAGCTGGTCTGCGCTCCTTTGAGTTCGCCAGAGGGACAGGACTACCTGGCGGCGATGCGCTGCGCTGCGAACTATGCTTTTGCCAACCGGCAGGTGCTGGCACACTTTGCGCGCCAGGCATTCGAGGAAGTGTTGGCTGGCAAAGTGCGAAATTTCGGGCTGTACCAGGTTTACGATGTGGCCCATAACATGGGGAAGATCGAGACGCACACCATCGAAGGTCAGGCAATCAAAGTATGTGTCCACCGCAAAGGTGCTACGCGTGCCTTTGGTCCCGGTTTTTCTGGGCTGCCTGAGGAATATCGCCAGATTGGCCAACCTGTGTTGGTTCCGGGAAGCATGGGCACCGCGTCTTGGGTGTTGATTGGAACTCAGGCAAGCATGGAGCGTTCCTTTGGTTCTTCCTGCCATGGCGCCGGCAGGGTGATGAGCCGCAGTCAGGCCAAGCGTACGGTGCGCGGCGAGCAGCTGCGCGATGATTTGCAGGCGCAAGGCGTGCAGGTAAGAGCCGGATCGATGGCAGGCCTGGCGGAAGAAGCCCCTCAAGCCTATAAAGACGTAGATAACGTGGTCAATACGGTCACCGGCGCAGGCATCGCCCGTAAGGTCGCAAGGCTGGTGCCAGTGGCTGTAATCAAAGGGTGATATTGGCTGCAGGTGGAACTACTAAGCGCCTGGGGTCGTCTATATAATAGCCAAAGCTATGGAGGTTTGAATGCTACAGAAAATTGGATTGTTCTTTCTGGTTGTTAGTTTCCTGGTAACAGGCTGCATGCCGGTTCCCGGGCAGTTAGAGCCAGCAGCTACGCAGCCGGCGCCTGGCGAAGAAGTACCCAGCGGCGGTGATAAACCGGTGACCAGCGAAACTCCCGCATCCGGCAGCGCTCGCTCACCATTGGAGCCTTTGCCCAACGAAGATAAGTTTACCCGCGGTGAGGTGTTCGTCGAGGGCAGCAGCATACAGGTTTTGGAAAGCTCTCCGGTGCAGATTGTGCTGGTAGTGAGCGGGACCCTGCCTACACCTTGCCACCAACTGCGCATGGAGATGAAAAGCCCGGATGCGCAGAACAGGATCGACCTGGAACTTTATACTCTGGTTGATCCAGAAATGATGTGCGTCCAGATGCTGGAGTTTTTTGAAGAACGCGTCAACCTGGGTAGTTTCCCCAGCGGAGAGTACGAAATTTACTTGAATGGGGAAATGGTGGGCGAGTTTACCAGCTGAGGCAAGAGAAGGTCGTAGAGCCAGTTAGCGATCCGGAGCTGGTGCTAAAGTAAACAGGGTGCAGTCCAAGGATTTGGACTGCACCCTGTTAAATATTTATCAACGAGGCGAGCGCATTACTCGCTGGGGATGATCAACCACATCAGCAGATACAGTACGATACCCGGTACACCACCTGGCAGGAAAGCGATCAGAAACGCCAGGCGAAACCAGAAAGCGCTGACCCCGAAGAACTCTCCCAGGCCCCCGCAGATACCCAGGAGTATGCGGTTGCGGCGGGAACGGCGTAATGGCCCACGGCTGCTAGTCATTGTATATCACTCCTTCTAATAATTTGCTTTTGGAAAACCAATCTTACTCTGTTATACGTATCTTTAGGATGCAGGTTGCAAGACAGACGCGGTGGCATTATTAAGATTCTTCTGAGAAATCTTATAAATCCGATCTTATAGATTAGAATTAGACGGTACAGGTATCTTCGTATGCATACACCGAATCCGCGCAGACTTTCACATCTCCTCGTGGTCTTGATCATTGCTATCACTACGCTATCGTGCGCGTTTGTCGATTCGCTGGTGCGGGGAAGACAACCTGGAGTTGTTGATGTTCCAGAGGAGCCGGCGCCGTCGACTGCTGAAATCGTGATGCCGGCCCCAACGACGCCCGTAGAGGATGGATTGATCGCTTATCTCGGTCTGGATGGCAATATTTACACGACTGATCGAGAAGGCAGCCAACCAAGAGCAGTGACCGATGACGCGAACCTGGAAAGGCTGGACGAGAACCAGGTGCGGCTTTACCAATCTCCAACCTGGGCTCCGGATGGGAAGCATCTGGCAATCTTGAAATTCAGCGGCGGCGCGGGTGAACGCGTCACGGCAAGTTTGCTGATCGCGCAAGATGGGATGTCAGAAACGCTGGTTGCTTATACCAGCCAGGAGCACTTCCCATTCTATATGTCCTGGTCGCCTGACAGCCGATTTGTTACCCTGTTAAGTAATACGCGCGGGGGTGTAAGCCTGTCGCTGCACCTGGTAGATGCTGAGAGCGGAGTGAACCGCATACTTCATACCGGACAGCCATTTTACTGGGATTGGTCGCCTGATGGGCAGCAGATTCTGGTGCACACCGGTGGCAGCACCAGTCAGAACCGTAATGCTGAATTAGGTTTATTGGACCCAGATACCGAGCAGGAAATAAACGTTTTCGATTTAAAGCCGTCCTCATTCCAATCGCCTGCCTGGTCGCCCAGCGGCGCCGGCGTCATCCTGGCGGTGGAGACAGAAGCAGGCGGAGAATCCCTGGTGCTCGCCAGTGTAGACGGGAATGTTCAGCGCACCCTGGAAGACATCGATGGACCGGTGGCATTTGCCTGGTCGCCACCGGGTGAACACGTGGCTTACAGCGTCCAGGATGCGAGCAGCAGCCAGGATGTGGTGAGAACGCTGAAATTGATCTCACCCTACCGCGATGCGCCGGCTGAGAGCCTGGTCGCCGGCCCGCTGCTTGCCTGGTTCTGGTCGCCGGATGGTCAGAGGATCGCTTATTTCATGCTGGTGAACGCCATCGGAAAGGGTGCTGATCGCCTGGCGCAAACACTGGCGCCATCCAGGATGGGGTTGTACGTGATAGATATTAACTCTGGAGAAAACCAGCAGCTGGCTTTATTCCGCCCGACTCAGAGCTTTCTCGAAGTGATACCTTTTTTCGACCAGTACCAACGTTCCAGCACCATCTGGTCGCCAGACAGCCGCAGCCTGGTCATTGCAGCCCTGGACCCGAATGATGCGGAGGGAATCTATGTGGTTGCTGCAGATGGCAGCCAGGCGCCGGAAAAGATTGCCGAGGGGGTGATCGGATTTTGGTCCAGGTGATTGCTGCTCAAGGCATCTAATCGCGTACTTTCAATGCCACCAGGGTACCATCACCGGCGGGGTAGATGGTGCTCAAGACGCGTGTGTCGGCGGCAACACGGCGATTGAGCGCCTGCACATTCCGGGTAGCCTCATCGCTTGGGTTGGATTGCAGCACCGCGCCGCCGCGAAATGCGTTATGAGCGGTAATCACACCTCCAATGCGCACATGTTCGATTGCCCAATCGTAATAATGCTCATAATTCGGTTTATCGGCATCGATGAACACAAAATCAAAAGGCTGCCCAGCAGATAGTTCTGGCAAGATTTCGACAGCTTCGCCAACGCGTACCTCTACACTGCTTTGCAGCCCGGCAGCCTCGAAGTGCCGGCGGGCGATTTCAGCGTGGTAGGCATCTTTTTCGATCGTGATCAGTTGACCACCTGGCAGCAGACCGCGGGCAATCCAAATCGCAGAGTAGCCCCCCAATGTGCCAATCTCCAATGCCTGGCTTGCGCCGCACATCCTGGCAAGAATCTGCAAGAAGCGACCTTCTTCAGGGCGCACACTGATGGGCGGCAGGCCTTTTTTGGGCGTATTTTCCCAAACGAACCGCAGAATTTCATCATGAACAGCGAATAAATTGGCATTGTACTGGTTAAGGTTGTGGTTGTAAGTGGTCATCGCTGATTCCCGGGACTGTAAAAGGTTGTGGAAACCGACGCCGCCAGGTGCATGGTGTGCAGGTGGATGTCAACGGTATCTTGGATGTTCCTGGCATAACCGCCAGATAATGCCACGGCTACGGGAACATGGCTGGTCTGGCACAAAGAAAATACCAGACGGTCGCGCTGCTGCAAACCGGCCTTGCTCACCGAGAGTCTTCCCAGGCTGTCGCCGCTGAACGGATCGGCGCCAGCCAGGTAGATCGCCAGGTTGGGACGAAAGTGCTCCAATGCGGTACGCACACCCTGTTCTACTGCTTCCAGGTACGCTGCATCACCGGCGCCATCCGGCAAAGGAACATCCAGGCTGGACGGCTCTTTATGAAAGGGGAAATTCTTTTCACCGTGGACCGAAAAAGTGAAGACACTCGGGTCGTCCCGGAAGATCGAAGCCGTGCCGTTTCCCTGGTGCACGTCGCAGTCAAGTACAGCGATTCGATCGGCTCGGCCCTCCGCCTGCATGGCGCGTGCGGCTACGGCGACATCATTGAAGACGCAGAAACCTTCCCCGTGATCGGCGTAGGCGTGGTGGGTGCCGCCTGCCAGGTTGGCAGCGATACCCTGCTGAAGAGCAGCCCGGCAGGCGGCAATGGTGCCGCCGACCGAGCGCCGCGAGCGCTCGACCAGGGCCGGCGACCAGGGAAAACCAATGCGCCGCATCTCACGCTCGCTCAGCTCGCCGGAGACAAACCTGTTAAGATACTCGGCATGGTGGACGCGCAATAGCTGCTCATCGCTGGCTGGCTCCGCTACGCGCAGGCTGCTTTCTGGCACAAGACGCTGCTCGGTGATGCGCTGCCTGAGCAGGCTGTATTTTTCCACGGGAAAACGATGCCCTTCTGGCAGAGGAAGGGCAAAGTGGTCGCTGTAAAAGATCAGCATGACAATCGAGTAGAGTTCTGCTCGCGTTCGATGGTCGCGGCGATTACCAGCGATCCCGGTGGATGAATTCACCCAGGGGCTTTCGACCACCGGATTGAGGAGGCCGTGTGAGCGCCTGCGCATCGGCGGGGTAACCGAATGAAATGGCAATGCGTAAGTGCAAATCCTGGGGGAATCCCAACACCTGGCGGGCTTTATCAACCTGGTAGATCGAAGCCAGGCAGGAACCCACGCCCAACTCCCAGGCTGCCAATTGCATGTAGGCAGCCGCCTGCCCAGCATCGAACATGGTCTGGAATTTCTCGCTCGGGTCTGGGTGCAGGATAGCGACGCCCAGGGCAGCCCCAGCCAGGTGTCCCGCCCATTCGCCGCATTCGGACAGCGCTTTGAGCATGGCTTTATCGGTGATAGCAATGAAATGCCAGGGTTGCGTGTTTTTGGATGATTGGGCGCGCCGCCCGGCGTTGATGATGGCGTGGATGGTATCTTCGGTTAGCGGGGTGTCTTTGAAATTGCGGATGGCGCGTTTGAGGCGGATGGCATCGGATACGTTCATATTCATAGTTCTTTCGAGATTTGTGTAATCTGAGCGTTCAATTCTGGGATTTTGTTCTGCACGATATCTCAAATGATACTATCGTTGTATAGGCGGGGGTTACGTGACATACACCGCCTCTTTTTCCACTTCGGCGCGCACCAGGGGTTTCAATCCATCCTGTATAACCAAATCTACTCTGCAACCGAGGATATCTTCGAGTAGGAACTTCGTTTCCATATATTGATCAAAAGTTGGTGGCTTCGTGAAGGTTACCAGAACATCCACATCACTCGACGGGGCGGCTTCATTTCGTACCGTCGAACCGAATATCGCCAGTGATTTCACACCGAGGCGATTAAGCGCAGGCGAATTTTTCCTGAGTACCTTGAGAGCATTGGCGAGTTTCATTAGCGATGATTATAACAAATTCTCACGGACTATAACTGAAGCCGTGCAACGCCCGCTGTTTCTGTTTGAAAATATTCGGAGTAAACCAAGATTGATAGGAAATCTATAATCCCCCTGAGATAATCACGAGCGCGCTCGTGGATAAGAAGAAAGCGAAAAATGTATTGTACATGAATCCGAGAATCAAATTGCCGGATCGCTTCTTGGCTTCTTGGTTCGACGTGCCTTCGAAATTCGATTGCTGCGTTTCTGATGAATTTCTTCCAGAGACTTCACACGGTTCCAATTACAATTTGTATGGCATTCAGAATTTTCCCAACCTGGTCGCTGTTGAGTGCGCCTATGCGTTGAACAAAACGCTCCTGCGACACCGAGCGGATCTGAAAGGCATCAGCCGCGGAGGGTTTCGCCAGCCCTTTTTGTTTATCGGGGTCAATTCGGATCATCCAGGGCGCCACTGAGTAACGTTCCTTCCATTCCGTTATTGGCACGATCACCCGTAAAGGTAGAATCCCAATGGCATCATCGCTGACGATGACTGCCGGGCGAGTTTTTTGAATCTCAGCACCAATGCTTGGATCGAGATTAATCAGCCAGACCTCCCCCTTACGCATGCAAATCATCTCCGTCCAGCGCCTGGAAAGCTGTCAGCTCCGGGTCTTTCTGGTAATCTTCAAGCAAAGCCTGAGCGGCTGCGGTTAGCGCCAGACGCTTGTGTTCGGCAACCTGTTTATCAAGCATTTCGCGTATTACATCCGACAGACTGCGTTTTTCCTGACGAGCAATTTCGGTCAGAATTTTGTGCTGTTCTGGCTCCAGTAAAATCTGGGTGCGGTACATACATTGCGCTCCATTTATACATTATCTGGCTACACAACAATTATACATCATAAATAGACAGCGTCAATGTTAAGGCTATGCCGCAGTAACACCTCCGGCAACCACCAACGCGCCTCCCAACAGCACCTGCCAGGTCAGCGCTTCCCCAAGAAACAGAGCACCCAGTAGCGCCCCGTAAACCACCAGCATGTTATAGAAAGCCATTGCCTGTCCCGGCCCAACGCGGCGAATGCCCTCGTTCCAGGCAAGAAAACTGATCACCGTGGGGAAAATGCCGATATACACTGCTCCCAGGAGCACCTGTGGTGTGGGTGTGAATGCTACGGATTGCAGCTCCACCCCTCCGGCAATCACTAAAAATGGGATCGCCATCCAGGTGGATAGGGCGGTTGCTGAGAACGTCGAGCGCGACTGGATCGCCATGCGCGCCAGCACGGAATACAGACCCCATAAGGCTGAGGCTGCCAACGCCAGCAGATCACCAGGGTTTACCTTTGCCTGCCCCCCGGGTACAAGCGCTTCGGCGCCGATGACGAAGCCAACCCCAACCAGCGACACCAGCATGCCGGCGATCGATTTGATGCGTACCTTTTGGCGCAGCAGCACTGCCGAGAAAAGCAGCGTGAACAGAGGTCCGGTGGCAATGATCATGGCAGCGTGTGCTGCAGTGGTGTACTTCAATCCCTGGTACAGCAGAATTGGAAATGCGAACACGCCGCTCAAGCCCATCCCTGCCAGGATGAGCGTATGCCACCGCCCGTGGTTTTTCACACCTTCATTTGTTGGTGCAGATGCCTGGTTGCGGGCGATTGCCTGGAAAAGCACGGCGTAGATCAAGCCTCCCACCAGGAACCGGGCGGCGCTGAGCGATACCGGGCCGATCTGATCGCGCAATGCGCGTCCCAGGGCAATGTTGCTGGCCCAGAAGAGAGTGGCTATATTAACGAGAAGATATGCCCCGATCTTTCTGTTTTTGATCATCGGTGTTTCCTGAGCGAAGCCAGCCTGGATTGTTTGACCGGTTCCCAGGAGAGGCGATCTCAGCGCGCCTGGATGGTGATCAGAACCACGCTGCGATCATCCAACGGGTTGCGCGTGATCGTCACAGTGGAAAATTTGTCCGGTTTCTCAAAGCGCAGCACCGTCGCCTGTGCAGTTTCAATCCAGCCGCTGGACGCCTTTGTCCAGCCATTCGCAGGCATGCCCTGTTTGTAGAATTCTACGACCTGAGAATACTCGATTGGCGTGATATATGAAACCAGCTCCAGGGATTTAACAAAGGCGTCTTTGTCACCATCTACAATCGGAATATCCGGTGGGAGATTCCCCAGGCTGCCCGCCACCTGTGTGGCGTAAGCCTGGGCAGTTGCGATTGCTGAAGGACCTTGCTCCGTGGCGAACGCTTGAGCGGTAGCTATGGCAGAAGGTCCCTGTTGTGTGGCGAGAGCCACGGCAGTTTCCAGCAGACCTGACTCGCCAGCCTGGGTGGCTAATGCCTGGGCAGTCTCCAATAATCCGGTGCTTCCTACCTGGGTGCCGAGTGCTCCCAGGGTGGCAAGCATATCTTGCCCCTGCGATACATTGGTGGCTACTGCCTGAACGGTTTCCCGGGCGTCGCCGACTTGATTTACTGCATTACAAGCCAGGCTGGCAGCCATGAGAAGGATGATGGCAAGCCAGGCGGCTCGATAGGTTCTGGGCTTCATTTTTACCTCCATAGGTAGATAAAAGTTTCGCCCGCTCATTATAACGCAGCAAACCGCCTGACCTCTTCAACAAACAAAGCGGTTTGGCGGTTTCGGGATTGGGTCGCCTCTAAGCTCAACCAGCCGGCTCAGGTAAAGGCAGCTCGACAGCGCACCACGGGCAGCGTGCTGTCTGAAAGCCCGTCCATTCCAACTCGCCCTGGAAGGCGATCACTGGGCCGCCGCACAGCGGGCAATTATCAGGCAGCAGCGCAGTGCTGTGTGCCTGTTGCGCCGGCGCGTAGCCTTCGCCCAGGGCCGGAGGGATGGAATCAACCTCGCCCACTGGCGTGACCGCACCCTCTTCCGGCGTGGTTATCGCCGGCATCTCGACCCTTACAGGCTCTTCTTCGGGGATCAATGCCCCTGCCAGCATGCTCAATCCAATCAAAATCAATATCCCGGGCCACCAAAAGCCGGTGAGCAGCAGCACACCAATTCCGATCAGCCAGATACCGCCTTGTAAAGATTTTCGATCCATACCCGTTGTCCGTTTCTTTTTCTGGTTTGGTTTGCCTTCAACTGTAATACTCTACGCAGCAGTGGAGAAAATGGCGCGAGCAAGCATTTCCAAACCGTCAAGTTCGTCCAGGTCCAACCACTGGAGCATGATACGCTGTACACCGGCTTGCTGGAAGGAAGACAGCACTTCCCGAATATCCTCGGGCGAAGCGGCGACGATGCCCCGCTGGCGCAGAGACTCTACGGTATAACGATTCTGATAGCGTTGGGATACTATTTTTTCGAGAGATTGCGGATCTCCGGCAAAGATGCAGCCGGTCATCAGCGTTCGGCGCACTTCTTCTGGCTTTCGCCCTTCTTTTTGTACCAGTGTGCTCAGGTAGGCGTTCAGTCGTTCGAATTCCTGCGGTGCGATGAGAACTGCATTCCATTCATCGGCATAGCGTGCAGCCAGTGGGAGCGTGCGTTTTTCGCCGTTGCCTCCGATGACGATGGGTGGGCCCTGGGGGCGCGCCGGTCGCGGCAGCACAATCGCATCTTGCACACGATAATAGCGCCCGCTGAAGCTGACCGGTTGGGTGCTTTTCAGCAAACGGGTAATCACCTCCAGCCCCTCCTGAAAGCGATCCAAACGCTCTGGGATGGAAAGTAGATCCCAGCCATAATTGGTGTGCTCGCGTTCCTGCCAGCCTGCACCCAACCCCAGGCGCAGACGCCCGCCGGAGAGATCATCCACCGCGGCTGCCATACGAGCTGTCAGCGTGGGGTGGCGGAAAGAAAGCGGCGAAACCAAAGGGCCAAATTCGATGCGCCGGGTGTGGCTGGCGAGCCAGGTCAGCGATACCCACAGCTCGAGCGAGTCCAGGTCTGGCGGGTTTGAATTGGTGTAGTGGTCTGAGCGGTAAAGCCCGGCAAACCCAAGTTCCTCCACGGCATGGGCTAACCGCTGCCAGCGCGGCCAGTTCAAACCGTTCTGACCTTCCACCATGATCGCAATATCCATCAGTCTCTCCTTTGCTTGGAAAAATTGTTTACCTAACACCAGTCATCTGGAGATGGCTGCTCCCGGGCAAATCGCTGTCGATACTCGTTGCTCAAGGTCGTACGCTCTGAGCCGGGCAGACCGGGAATGAGCGGTTGCCAATCTGATCTCCCCGGTTCGTTTATCCCCCATGCTGCCCTTACCGCACCGGTCTAATCATGGGGGAGTGGACTGTGCTGCGTACCTCCTGATAAACTCTTCTGCTTTTTCTACCAGAGCGCGATCGCCAATGAAGAGCGGTGTGCGCTGGTGCAGGGAAACCGGTTCGATATCCAGTATATTTCTGTGCCCATCGGATGCGTAGCCGCCAGCCTGGGCGGCGATGAATGCCAGGGGGGCGGCTTCATAGAGCAGGCGCAGTTTTCCGGCAGGTTTCTCAGGATCTTTGTGGTCGGCAGAGTAATAAAATACACCTCCAGCCAGCAAGTTGCGGTGGACATCTGCCACCAGAGCCCCCGCATAGCGTGAGGACAAGGGGGCGATTTGACCATCCAGACCTTGCAGGTACTCAGTATAGCGGATGATGCTCTCGTCCCAGTATTTCTGGTAGCCCTGGTTGACACTGTAATACTTCGGCTTCTTTGGGACGCGGATGTTGTCATGGGTCAGCAGAAATTCGCCGATGTCCGGGTCCAGTGTGAATCCAAATACCCCGGAACCGGTCGAGTACACCAGCATTGTGCTGACGCCGTACAAGAAGTAGCCAGCACCGACCAGGTTGCGACCCGGCTGCAGGCAATCTTCCAGCGTGCCAGGCCCCCTCTTTGACTTACGGCGGTAGATTGAAAAGATGGTGCCGATGGAGGTGTTTGTTTCGATGTTGGAAGAGCCATCCAGAGGATCGAAAAGCAGTACGTACTTACCAGTCTGGTAGCGCTCTGGTATCTCCAGGATGTCCTCGTGCTCTTCGGAGGCCATGGCTGCCAGGCGACCGGTGTGATCATTCATGCGGTAGATGGTCTGATCTGCCAGCTCGTCCAGCTTCATCACTCGCTCGCCCTGGATATTTACCGTATCGGTCTCACCCAGGATCTCAGACAAACCGCCGCGGGTGGTATTGCTGGCGATGAACTTGCCTGCCAAAGCCAGGTCATACAAGATGTTGGTCAAAGTTCCGGTGGCTTCTGGATGGGTTTTTTGCTGTTCTAGAATATGCCTTTCAATGGTCATGATACGAGCATGAGAGATTAGCTTCGCCGGCATGCAACCTCCTGTGGATAGACGGACCAGGCTCGAGTAGAATCCTTACCCTTATTGTACACGAAAGCGACCTGAACGTTCTCTAGTGGGAGTGCTCGCAGCGCTCTTGATGTCACTTAACCCGCCTGGGAGAGCGTCCAGGTGATGATTGCCTGAGCCGCGGCAGGCACCGCCAGGGTATTGGTTAGCAGTTTGATTATCCGTCAGAAAGCTGGATGAGGCTGGTCAGGGCAGCCCACTCGCCGCTTTGATTTTCAAATTTCAGTCCGTTGTGCAGCACGCCCGCGCCAGCCAGATCCTCCACCGTTCGCGTGGCTTCCTGAAGCTTCCAGCCCATCAAGCGCGCCAGATCGCCGGCCCGAGCCGCACCCAGGGAATGAAAGAAGCGGTCTGCAAGCACCCGGCGCGCATCGCGTTCACCGATGAAACGGGCTTGCTCTGGGAGCTGGGGGTAGTGGCGGGCGGTGATATCGTACGCAAACGCATAGCGCCAGGCCCCAGCCTGGGTGACGGCAACCGGTACAATCTTGAAGTCAGCCTGGAGGTCAGCCAGGGCTTTGTTGAAGCGTGACTCGGAATCCGGGCTGGTCAGGTTGGCTTTCTTCCGCAGGGCAATCGTATCGATCGGTCCATGGTCCAGAATGGCCTCATAAACCACTTTGGCTTCCAGGGTGAGCTTGCCCTGCTCATACAGGATCAAATGATCTTCCTCAGGAACACCGTAATTCTCGGTCAGTGCGTAGAAGTACGGGGCCACATCCAGGGCAATCATGGTGGCGCGTTTGCGCAGTACCTTGGCGTAGTACCAGGCCTGCCCTCCCAGCAGCGAGTCTTTCCAACCCCAGGTGATATGCCCCGGGTCGTCGTGCGCATCGGCAACCGGACGGTCTCCGGCAACCGCAGTCCACAGGCTGGGAAAGAGTGCATCTTTGATCGGCCAGAAGTAAACGAAGCCGCGTTCGTTGACGTACTCAACGGCTTGCTCCTGTGATTGGACGCGGCTGCCGGGCAGCATCCGAAATGTGCTCAAGCGATATTGATGTATGGCTTCGAAAGGGAGAATCATTCAATTACTTTCTCTTCTTCTTTTCTTCGATTGGAACAATTTCCTCGCGGTAAATGTGCTGCTGGAACTGCTCTTCTTCCGTTGAGCCTTTCATGGCCGTGGTTGTGGATTGGCCTTCCGAAACTGCCATCAAAACCTCGTCGAAATAACCCGCACCGACAAAGGACTGGTGCTTGATAGCTTTGTAGCCGTAATGGTTCTCCAACTCGAATTCGTGCTGCTGGAAGCGGGAATATGCGCCCATCCCCTGCGTGGCGTACGCCTGCGCAAGCTCGAATATACTGGCATTCAACGTATGGAAACCCGCCAGGGTGACGAACTGATACTTGTAGCCCAGCTCTCCCAGCTTTTCCTGGAAATTCATAACTTCGGATTCGCCAAGATGCCGCCGCCAGTTGAAGGAGGGGGAGCAGTTGTATGCCAGCCATTTGCCGGAGTATTTCTCATGGATGCCCTGGGCGAACTCGCGCGCTTCACCAAGGTCGGGTCTGGCTGTCTCGCACCAGATCAGGTCGGCATAGGGCGCGAACTCCAGGCTGCGGGCGATGGCGTAATCCACACCGCCCTTGAGGTAGTAGTAGCCCTCGTAGGAGCGCTCTCCGGTCAGGAAGGGTTGGTCCACAGGGTGTGAATCGGAGCGGATGAGATTAGCCGAGTCGGCATCGGTGCGCGAGATGATGATCGTGGGTACGTTGAGCACGTCGGCTGCCAGCCGGGCAGTGATCAGTTTCTGAATAAACACATTAGCCGGGACGAGCACCTTGCCACCCATGTGCCCGCATTTCTTCAGTGAAGAAAGCTGATCCTCCAGGTGGATGGCGGCGGCGCCTTCGCGGATCATAGACTTGATCAGTTCATAGGCGTTCAATGGGCCGCCAAAGCCGGCTTCTGCATCCGCCACGATGGGGACGAAGTAATCGAATTCTTCCACATTATCCATGTGCTGGATTTGATCGGCGCGCATGAGTGCATTATTGATGCGCCGGATCATTGCCGGTACGCTGTTGACCGGGTACAGGCTCTGGTCGGGATAGGTCTCCAGGGCAACGTTGTTATCGCCCGCAACTTGCCAGCCGCTGACGTAAATCGACTTCAATCCCGCCTGCACCATTTGTACTGCCTGGTTGCCGCTCATCGCGCCCAGGGCGCGCACGAAAGGTTCGGTTTCAAACAGGCGCCATAGGCGCTCTGCACCCATGCGCGCCAGCGTGAAAGAAAGCTGCAGCGATCCGCGCAGGCGAATGACCTGTTCAGCCGTGTAGGGGCGGAAGACACCTTTCCAGCGCGGGTTGGTTTTCCAGTCTAATTCCAGTTGGTCAATCTCTACCTGGGTGTACATTAGCTGTGCTCCTTTCTAATGAAAATCCTGTCGGCTTAAGCAGAGAATTTTAATCCAGATGTTCATACGCGGTTAGCGTGAGGAAGGGTACGAACTCATCCTGAGTGGCAACTTGTGCGAATATCTCTGCCGCCAGGGTGAACTTACCGGCTGAAAACTGACTATCGCCCCCAAAGCGTGCCTTGATTTTCTCTAGTTCTTCGGGAATTAGAGCATGCACCAGCTCGGACGTAATCGAACGACCATCCGAAAGCCTGGCGGTTGGTGAGTGCAGCCACTGCCAGATTTGGGCGCGCGAGATCTCTGCGGTGGCAGTATCTTCCATCAAGTTGTAGATCGCCGCCGCACCGGTGCCGCGCAGCCAGGACTCGATATACTGGATGGCAACATTAATGTTTTGGCGCAGGCCGTTTTCGGTGATTTGGGCCGACGGAATATTGAAGTCACGCAGCTGTTCTGCCGTAACAGCAACATCTTCACGCATGCGCCCTTTTTGATGGGGACGTCCCTGCAAGGCTTGCTGGAAAATCTGGCGTGCAGTAGGGACGAGGTCGGGATGGGCAACCCAGGTGCCATCGAAGCCATCTGCTGATTCGCGCAGCTTGTCTTCTTTTACCTTCGCCAGTGAGATCTCGTTGATCTCAGCGTCTTTGCGGCTGGGAATGAACGCCGCCATCCCACCCATTGCATGTGCGCCGCGCTTATGGCAGGTGCGCACCAGCAACTCGGTGTAGGCGCGCATGAATGGCACCGTCATGGTGATCTGACCACGATCCGGCAGCAAGAAACCAGGCTGATTGCGGAACTTCTTGATCACACTGAAGATGTAATCCCAGCGCCCGGCGTTTAGCCCGGCGGAATGTTCGCGCAGTTCGTACAGGATTTCCTCCATCTCGTAGGCTGCCAGGATGGTTTCGATCAGCACGGTTGCCCGGATCACGCCGACCGGCATGCCAGTGGCAAGCTGAGCAATGCGAAAGGTGTCATTCCACAGGCGGGCTTCGAGGTGGCTTTCCAGCTTAGGCAGGTAAAAGTATGGGCCGCTGCCGTTGTTCAGCAATTGGCGGGTGTTATGATAGAAAAACAAACCGAAATCGAACAATCCACCCGACACAGGGGTTCCGTCGATCCAGACGTGCTTCTCGACCAGGTGCCAGCCGCGAGGGCGCACCATCAGCACTGCGACTCGATTGTTCAGGCGGTACTGCTTGCCTTCTGGGCCGGTATATTCAATCTTGCGCTCGATGGCATCGCGGATATTGATTTGCCCTTCGATCATGTTTGCCCAGGTTGGTGAATTGGCGTCTTCAAAATCTGCCATGAAGACGTCTGCACCAGAGTTCAACGCGTTGATCAACATCTTCCGGTCGGTGGGTCCGGTGATTTCTACCCATCTACAGGTAAGGTCGGGCGGTGTGGGCGCAACCCTCCAGCCGGGATCCTGGCGAATGGGAGCAGTTTCAGCAAGAAAATCGGGGAACTGTCCGGCATTCAGGGCGAGCTGGCGCGCATCCCGGGCGCGGAGCAGCGCCTGGCGGCGGTCTTCCAGATCGCGGTGCAGCCTGGCAACCAGATCGAGCGCTTCAGGGGTGAGGATGTGCTTGTATTCCGGGAGAACAGGGGCGCGTATCTCTACGCCGGCGGGTAGATCCAGAGATGAAGTTTCAGACATGGAGCACCTCCATGTTCCTATTATACAAAAGAATTGACGCAATGCGTTAGAAAAATAGGAGCAGTTATTTGACCAAAGATCTATTCAGGCGCCGCTTTCGCCATGCGCCGCGCCCGCCAGCGGTTCCACCTGGATTGAATCGTGCCAACGATGCCTGTGGGGAAGGCGATGACAATCACGATGAAGATGACCCCCAGGATCAGGAACCAACGCTCGCCGATGTTGATCTCTAAGCCGGCGATTGGAATAACGGTATCTCGCAAAGCCTGCTCCACCAGGTGCAGCAAGAAGGCGCCGATTACCGGCCCGATGAAGGTGGCGGCGCCGCCGACCAGGGTCATCAACAGCGGATCCATCGTAAATCCAATCGAGAGCACGCTGGGGCTGGCGCCTTTATTCAACAAGCCGCGCAGCATTCCTGCCCCAGAGGCAAGCATCCCTGCCAGTACGATGGCGAGGGTTTTATAGAAGAATGTATTGTATCCCAGCATCAAGGCGCGATCTTCATTGTCTCGAATGGCATGCATGACTCGCCCGGTGGGTGAGTTGACGATCTGCCTTACCAGCAGGAAAGCAGATACCAGGTAAATCAGTCCCAGGTAGTAAAACGAAATCCGGTTTTTGGTGGCGTTGATCCAATCGGGGACGGCGAAGGAAAAGCCGTCTTCTGCCCCGGTGATATCTACCATAATGCGATTCTGGGCCAGAACAAAAAAGATCTCGGCAAACACCAGGGTGAAGATGGCGAAATACAGCCCACGAATGCGCAGCGCTATTACGCTGACCAGCACCCCCATGGTCATGCTGATGAATAGCGTGCCAACCACCGCGGCACCCAGGGGCCACTCCAGGTGGTGCATCAATAAGCCCACCCCATATGCTCCGGCGCCAAAGAAAGCCGCGTGACCAAATGAGATCACGCCGATGAAGCCGAAGATCAGGTTATAGCTGATGGCGAGGGCCGCCAGGATAAAGGCCTCGATAAATACCGATTGCCAGAAGAAAGATTTTCCTCGCTCACAGACCGAAGAATCAGTTCCCCAGGCAATGATAAACGGCATGCATACCAACAGCAGTAAGGCAGTAAGCATAGCTCCCTGGGCGCGCAGGGCGGAGAAAAGCGGATGTCTGCCTGGTGGTAGGGCAAAAGCCAGAGCGGTTGCCAGGGCCAGCAGCAGCGCCTCCAGGGCATATAGACCTCCTACCAGATTCAGCCCGTCTGCACAGGCGATAGCCTGCACTGCACTGGAAAAGCGTGCAAAACCGGCTGAGTCTGCTGCTGCTTGCCCGCTGAGCGCTCCGATGGCTAAGGGGAGCAGCAGCGCAAGCGCCAAAATGCTTATAAGAACAGCGTTGTGCGAAGCAGGTGCAAGCAGGGCGCGCGCCTGCGCGGGGCGGGTGTGCGTGGAGGGAGGAATGCCAGGCGCCTGCATCAGTTTTCCCTCCCGAACAAGCCGCTGGGGCGTACCAGCAGCACAATGATCATGATAAATAATATGGACAGGCTCGCCAACACCGGTGTCTGCAAATACTGCAGCGAGATTTGTTCTGCGGTGGCGCGCGTCAGGCCGACCAGAATGCTGGCGACTACCGTACCCTCGAAGCTGCTCATACCGCCCAGCACGACGACGATCACTGCACTGAGCAGGAACTGGTCGCCCATCGAGGGGAATGCCCCCAGGTAGGGGGCGGCAGTGATCCCACCCAGGGCAGCAACGGCGCATCCCAGGGCAAAGACCAGTGTGAAGATGCGGCGAATATTGATCCCTAAGGCCTGCACCATTTCGCTATCCTGCACGCCCGCGCGGATGATGATCCCGATGCGGGTGCGCTGGAGCAGCAGCAGGATGGCTGCCATCAACACTGCGCCAACGAGAATGATAAAAACGCGATAGGTTTCGAAGCGCGCCCCCATCACCGGGAAGGTAGTATCCAGGAGGGCTGGCGGCTGGATCGGAATTAACCCGGCAGGACCGTAGATGGCGCGCACGATCTCGGTGAAGACAATGCCCAGGCCAAAGGTGAGTACGATTTGGAAGACAGGGCGGGAATACAGCGGTCTGATCAAGACTGACTCGGTCAAAGCTCCGAGCAAACCGCCGCCAAGCGTGGCAGAGGCGATGGCTGCGATGAAGCGTGCCCAAATGGGCGTTCCTTCGGGAAAACTGCCGTACACTGCAAAGCCAATATAGGCTCCCAGCATGAAGAAGCTGCCCTGCGCCAGGTTCAGCACGTCCAGCAGGCCGAAGACGATCGAAAAACCTGCCGAGACGAGAAAAAAGAGCATTCCCTGATAGAGGCCAGATAAGATGACCACACTGACCTGGCCCGGATTGAACAAGGCAATATTAACCAGGATGAGCAGGAGAATGAATGCCGCAGAAAATATCAACGAGCTTCGAAAGGTATTGGAGCGCAGAATGGATGCTGGTTGGGCAGACATGGTTTCAAGCCGCTCCCAGGTAGCGTTGAATTAAGTCAGGATCCTTCACCAGCTTCTGGATTTCTCCCTGGTGTACGGATTTGCCGTTCTCGATGATGGTATAAAAATTACCTAGCTGGCTGGCGACGCGAAAATTTTGTTCCACCAGCAAAACGGTGGTGTGGGCTGAGAGCAGCCGGATCGCCTGCATCATTTGCTCGATCAATACGGGAGCCAGCCCCTCGCTGGGTTCGTCGATCAATAGCAGGCTGTTTTCAGCCACCAGGGCGCGGGCAATCGCCAGCATCTGCTGCTGACCACCGGAAAGCTGGCCTCCGGGCCAATGATACAACCGCTCCAGATCTGGAAACAGGTCGAAAATCAGCTTCTGGCGGGTGGCAAGCTGCCCGCGCTTGCGTTCGGCGATACGCAGATTCTCAGCAACCGTGAGGTGGCGGAAAATGGCGCGATATTCAGGTACGTAGCCGATGCCAAACTGGGCGATATCATAAGCCGGCAGCCCGACGAGATCCTTTCCCTTGAAGACGACGCGACCATGGCTGGGTTTCCACAAACCCATGATACTGCGCAAGGTAGTCGTCTTTCCGGCGCCGTTGCGACCGAGCAGCACGGTGACGCTGCCCTCAGGCACCTGGAACGACACCCCTTCCAGAATCTGATACTGGCCGATGTGGGTGTGGATATCATGCAGTTCCAGGATGTTCGCCATAGATCAATCCAAGAGCCAGTAACGCTTAGAAAGTTTACAGATCGCTGTACAGGCTGCCAAGATAGGCATCCTGTACAGTCTGGTTAGCAGCGATCTCAATGGGAGTGCCTTCTGCCAGCAGGCGGCCCTGGTGCATGACCGATATGCGATCGGACAGGCTCATGACCACGCTCATGTTATGCTCTACCAGCACAACGGTCTTTTTGCTGTGAGTGCTTGCGCTGCCAGCAGCGGCGCTGTTCGCAACAATTTCCTTCACCAGAGACATAAACTCGGGCACCTGCTCAGTTGCCAGCCCGGCTGTGGGTTCATCCAGAAGCAAGACCTCATTATCCTGGGCGAGCAGCATTGCCAGCTCCAGGCGGCGCTTGTCGCCGTGCGGCAGCGCAGAGACAAAGCTGTACCCGGCGTTGGCTAACCCCACCTGCTCAAGCACATTCCAGGCGCGCTCTTCATACTTTGTGAAACGTTTGTAGTCGGTGAGCAGCTTGAAATTGTCTTGTCCCAAGGCTTGAGCTGCCAGGCGAACATTCTCCATAACGGTGAGGTTGGGGAAGACGTTGGTGATCTGGTACGACCGGCCGATACCCAGGTGGGCGATGCGATGGGCAGGCAGATGGGTGATATCCTGTCCTTTGAAGATCACTTTCCCCTGGGTAGGTTTGAGTGCGCCGCTCAACAGGTTCAAGAATGTGGTTTTACCTGCGCCGTTCGGCCCAATAATGGAATGGAAATCCCCGCTGGCAAGTTTAAAATCAACACCGTCAACGGCCTTCAATCCGCCAAAGTAGCGCGATAGGGCTCTGGTTTCCAGCAGCGGGTTGTCGGGCGCGACTGAATTCACGGTAATCTGTGCATCGATCTGTATAACCGTTGACTCTAGCTTGAGATGTACGCCGTTTACTGCGGGAAGGGAGCCTTATTGCCTCCCTTCCCGCAGTAGGTCTGCAGTTATTCTACTCGCAATTCGGTGCGTCGCAAGGCGGAGCCGATTCCTCTGCCGAGACTTCAGAGACTTTCTCGAAGAATTTCTCGTCGGGATCGTCGATGTTCAGCAAGCGCACCACATACATCGGCGCCAGGGCCTGGTGATCGCCGGGGCGGATTGTGTATGAACCTTTGGGTCCGTTGAAGGTCAGACCTTCAAGGGCTGGGATGAGCGTATCGCCAACGGTCTCACCCATCGTCGCTTCCAGGGCAGCCGCGACAGCCTGAGCGGTGGCAAAGCCGCATTCACTGAAAAGATCTGGCGGCGTGTCAAAACGCTCAAGGTACTGCTCTGTCAGGAAATCATTCTCGGCGGTGCTGGGCATGGTGTAGTGGTAGACGATCAGGCCCACCGAGCCAACGGTGCCCGCGTCCAGCAGCTTGGTCAGGTCATTCGAGGAAAAACCGGTAATGAAGGGAATGTTGCCGGTAATTCCCTGAGTGGTGAGCTGGTCGAACAGGATCTGGGCTGAAGTATTGCTAGCCCAAATCAGGATCAGTCCATCGGGCTCTGCAGACAGAATCTGCTGGATGTAGGGAGTGAAATCGGTGGTATCCGACGGGGCGAAGATAGGCTGCTCTGTCAGGAAGGTCGCACCCAGCGCGCCGAAGGTAGCCTGGAAGCCGGCTGCAGTGGCCTGGCCGAAAGCATAGTCTTCCGCCAGGATGAGGTACTCTGTGCCGACATTTTCGATCGCCCATTTGGCGACGGTGGGGGCATCCTGGGCGGAGTCACGGCACACCCGGAAGGTGTACG
Source organism: Anaerolineales bacterium (assembly GCA_041736465.1). Lineage (GTDB taxonomy): Bacteria > Chloroflexota > Anaerolineae > Anaerolineales > UBA4823 > JAJUJL01. The sequence goes on from JBGSTO010000466.1 coordinate 73,607, forward strand.
GGTTCCAGTTCTTGCCGACGATGTCGTGGGAGGCTGCCGGGGCTGCAAAATAAACCACTTCGTTCTCGTTAGCGATTTGCTGCACCTGGGCGGCAACTGCCGAGCTGGAATTGCCGATCAAGATCTCGACGCCCTCCGACTCGATCAGCTCGCGAGCAACCGCAGCGCCTGTCTCTACATTGCTGGTGTCATCGCGGATGATGAGCTCGACCGGGCGTCCGGCGATGGTCATGGTGCCGCCGGTGGCATAGTCGAAACCGATCTGAAAACCGTTCCACATCTCATTGCCAAACAGGGCCAACGCACCGGTGAGATCTGACATCACGCCGATTTTCAGCGGTTCGCCCATGGGCGGCTCGGTTGGCGCAGGTGTGTCGGTGGGGGCAGGCACATCGGTTGGTTGAGCGGGCGGTTCCGTCTTGGCGGGTTCTTCTGTTTTGACCGGTTCCTCGGTCATGACTGGCTCCGGTGTTGCTTCTGGAGCGGCTGGCTGGCAGGCTCCCAGCAGCAGGGATGCTACCAGCAGCAGGCTGGCAAGGATCAAGATTGCGCTTCGTGATTTCATGAATTTCTCCTCCTGAGAAAGTAAAGGGTAGGGCTGCGTACGTATGTCTATACCATTTGCCGGTTACCCGGCGGTTACAAATGCGATCACTTCATGGCTGGCGGCCTGAGGGGTTTCCAGGGGGTAAAAATGCCCGGCGCCGGGCAGGATCTTCACCTGGCTGTTGGGAATCTGCCGGGCGAGCAGCTCTGCATTGCCTGGTGGTACGACTTTATCGTGCTCGCCAAACAGTATCAGGGTTGGCATTTGAAGCTGCGGCAGCCGGTTTTCGAATGCGGCGACTTCTGAGAGCAGCGCCAGGCCGATACCCATTTGAGCCTGATACCCCTGGAGGTCAATTGGGTGCGCAGCCCGGTAGCCAAGCCATTGTTCTACCACATCAGGCTGGCGTTCTTCAAAACCCGGGGCGCAGCTGATCAATATGCCGCGCTTCAAACGGGTGAGTGGATCACTGCTGGTATCCGTCAGCACTGCCATGGCTTCCTGGGTAATCGGAATGTGGCGCGGCCCACCGAAGTTTGTGGCAGACAACACCAGTTTATACACCCTGTCCGGCCTGGAGAGCGCCAGGGCCTGGGCGATGTAGCCACCCATCGAATGCCCTAAGATGACTGCCTGCTCGATTTCCAGCGCTTGCAGCAGAGCGGCTGTATCCTCTGCCAGCATCTGGGCGGTATACGGCCCAGTGGGTTTGTCGCTATCACCCACACCGCGATTATCGAAGGTGATCACCCGAAAGCGTTCAGCCAGGTAAGGCACCATCTTGTGCCACATCCAGCGGTCATAACCCAGCCCGGCGATCAATATCAGCGGCTGGCCTTGACCTTGAATTTCATAGGCTATCTGAATATCATTGATTTTGATCAACGGCATCGGCACCTCCTTCGCCTGCAGTTAAGGCTGCGGTGTATCTCTTGCGCAGCTCTGCTTTCAGAACCTTACCATATGGAGAATAGGGCAGACCCTCGGAAAACAGCACCTGCCTGGGGATTTTGTAGCGTGCCAGCTGTTTTTCGCAGAAGTCGATCAGTTCTTGTGCCTGTGTGTTGTTTCCTGGGTAAAGCTGGACGAAGATCACACCCACCTCGCCCCATTTCTGATCGGGCACGCCGATCAGAGCTGCGTCGGCGACCGCCGGGTGCTGGCGAAAGACAGCTTCGACTTCGGCAGCGTAGATGTTTTCCCCCCCGGATTTGATCATATCTTTGAAGCGCCCGACAATGTAAAAGAACCCATCCGCGTCTTTGCGCGCCATATCCCCGGTGTAAAACCAGCCATCTTGAATGGCGCTGGCGCTGGACTCCGGGTCACGCCAGTAGCCGGAGCATACATGTGGGCCCCAGATGATCAGCTCGCCGGTCTCGCCGGCAGGCACTTCGGTGCCGGTTTCCGGGTTGATTAGCTTCATCCGACTGTGGAAAATAGGCTTACCCACCGAGCCGGACTTACGCGCCGACTCCTCGTCGGTCATACTGAAGCAGTTGGTGCCGACCTCGGTCAGACCGTAGCCCTGGCGAAAGACGACCCCCTTTTGCTCGCGCCAGGTCTGCATCAGCGGCTTCGGACAGGATGCCCCACCGGAGATGAAGAAGCGCACACGGCTGAAGTCAGCCTGGGCAAAATTTGGGGTTTCTTGCCACATCTGGAACAGGGTGGGGACACCGAGAATCACGGTGCAGCCCTCATCTACAATGGCTTGCAAAGACGCCTGGGTGTCGAAGGTGCGCGCCAGGACGAGGCGACCACCGGCATAGATCAGCGGTGTCAGGAATGCGAACAAGCCACCGGCATGGAAGAGGGGTGTAAAAAGTGGTGATACGTCGCTCTCGTTGAGTCCCCAGCTGATGACGGTGTTGATGCAGTTCCACAATATTTGCCGGTGGGGCAGAACTGCCCCTTTTGGCCGGCCTGTCGTACCGGAGGTGTAAAGGATGCAGTAGGCATCATCCGCATCCAGTGGAGGGCGTACGGGCTCAGCGGAGCTGCTGGCGGCAAGCGCTACTTCATAGTGCTGGGCACCCGCGATCTGCGCGCCTTCCACGCTCATGATGTGCGCAACGCTTATTTGCGGTCGCATTTCCTCCAGAACGGGAACAAACTCCGGACCACACAAAAGCAGCGCCGGCTGGTTGTCGTTGGTGATATAGACCAGCTCACGGGCTGTCAGCCGCCAGTTGAGCGGTGCAAAAATCGCGCCGATCTTGGGCAGGCCAAACAGCAAGTCGAAGTAGATTGGGCTGTTGTGCGCCAGAATCGAAACCCGGTCTCCCTTGCGCAGGCCAAGCTGTGCTGCCAGGTTTGCCAGCCGGCAGGCGCGGGCATTCAACTCGGCATACGTAAAGCTGCGCCCGGTGTACAAATCCAGCAGAGCAACCCGATCCGGCGTTAACTCTGCCCGGCGGGTGAGCAGGTCGGCGGCGTGCATGCTAGGTCCTGTCTCGTTAAGTGCCAACGACGATACCGCCATCTACCCGCAAGGTATCCCCGGTGATAAAGCTGGCTTCATCGGATGCCAGAAATACATAGGCATTGGCGATATCCCTGGGTTCGCCCAGGCGTCCGAGCGGGGTGCGGGCCTTCATGCCGTCGAGGATTTTCTCCGGCATGGCAGCAACCATCTCGGTCGCGGTGAAGCCGGGAGCGACGGCATTGACGCGGATGTTATAGCGCCCCAGCTCGCGTGCCCATACCTTGGTCATACCGATCACGCCAGATTTACTGGCAACGTAGTTGGTCTGCCCGAAGTTGCCATCCAGACCGACGACCGAGGTAGCGTTGAGAATGACGCCGCCTCCCTGGCGGATCATCACCGGCGCAACAGCCTGGGTGCAGTTGAACACCCCTTTCAGATTGACCGAGATGACCAGGTCGAACTGCTCCTCTGCCATTTGCGAGACCAGCTGTCCTTCTTTGACCTTTACCAGCAGTCCGTCACGCAGGATGCCGGCGTTGTTCACCAACACATCGATGCGCTGGTGCCGGGCGATGATCTCATCAACCCAGGTCTGTACTTCCTGCCGGTTAGCGACGTTGACTTTGTTGAAAGTGCAGCGCTCACCAATCTCCTGGGCAGTTTGCAGCCCGGCGGTATCGTTCAAATCGCAGATGATGACGGTAGCGCCCTCTTCGGCAAAGCGCAGTGCGGTGGCTTTGCCGATCCCGGCTGCTCCACCGGTAACCAGGGTGACTTTATCTTTTAGACGCATGCTTCCTCCAAAAATTTGATCATATGGATGCAGGACCCCAGCGAACGATGCTGGCGCCCCATACATAACCGATCCCGGCGGCAACGATTGCCATCAGATCCCCATCTTTCAACCGGCCATTTTTTAGACCTTCGGAGATGCTGAAAATTGCATCTTGCTCGCCAATGTGCCCGATATGGCCCAAATAGGTGGTTTGTTCCTCACTCAATCCCAGGTGCTTGAGCATCTCGAGATGTGCAGACGGCTTGATCAGCAGAGTATTCAGGTAGCCCAGGTCGGTACGCGTATACGGGCTGCCATCGGGCTTGCTGCCGCTCTTGCGCAGGGCCTCATCCACACAGTGCAGCCAGTTGTCCATCGAGACCTGGTTCAAGCGATTTTTCATTGCTTCAGGTTCCACCAGATCGAAGTAGAACAGATCCTGGGCGACAGCCTGGTCGCTGGGAAACTGCACCGTGCCGGATGCCGGGACGATGACATGGTTGCTCATGAAGCCATCGCTCATCAAGTGAGAGCCCAGCACGTGATTGCTCGGCCAGCCGCGGCGCAGCAGCAGAGCACCCGCCCCGGCGCCGATATTGAACATGAAGGAGGTGCGCGGGTTCTTCAGATTGATGAAATCGCCTACCCGGTAGCCGCCAGCTATCAGCACGGTATTGACCTCTGGATCGGCGATCATCATGTCACGCGCCAGTTTGAGCGCTCCTACCGTGGTGGCGCAGCGCATGTGTAAATCCATGCCCCAGGCGCGGGTGGCGCCGATTTCGTATGCCAGGTTCACGCCGGCTGTCCACAACAGGTATTCCTTCCACTCTTCTGTGGTGCACAACACGACGTCGATCTCTTCTGGGGAGATATCGGACTTCGACAGGCAATCTTGCGCAGCCCATACCGCCATGCGGTTGGGGTGGTCCTGCGGCCCTGCCATGTGCTTTTGGGTGATGCCAAGTTTATCGCGCACCACCCATTCAGGCATTCCGGCAGCGGCAGCAATTTCGGCAGCGGTGAGCACCGGTTCGGGCAGGTAGGTGCCGAAGCTGGCAATGCCTATGGAAAAACTCGAGTCTGGCTGCATGCGAGCTCAGCTCACCGGGCGAAAAGCCAGCAAGGTGCTGCGCTTTTCGCCTTCGCCTTCGTCGATGAAATCCACGACCAGCGGCAGGCCGATTTGAATCGTCTCCGGGTGAGCGGCATCCAGCCCAAGCAGCCGGGCGCTGATCTTGACGCCTTCTTCCAGCTCGACAATGGCGGACAGGTAAGGTCTATCACGCCCATAGCCTGCCTGCGCCATGACGGTAGGTGCGATATAGACCGAGGTGAATCCTGCCAGGCGCCCGCGCCCGCTCAACTCGCTCCAGGTCATCTGCGTGTGGTGGCATGCCGGACAGATTACCCGCGGCGGTAGATAAGTCTTTCCACAGGCAGAGCAGCTTGAGCCCATCAGCCTGTGCTCCCCGAGATGCTGTTGGAAAGAAGCATGTGTAAATGGCAGCGTGATGGTTTCGTTCATACTGGATTCCTCTATTGATGCTTGCAGCGCTAATTCCGGCGCTCGAAAATGTGAACAACGCAAGTGGAGCCGGTAGCGCCCACATTGTGGGTGAGGGCTAGCGAGCGATCGCTCTTGACCTGGCGCTCGCCGGCGAGTCCTTGCATCTGCTTGAAAATCTCCACCACCTGGGCTACACCGGAAGCGCCAACCGGATGTCCTTTGGATTTCAGACCGCCGGAAGCGTTCACCGGTTTGGCGCCATCGCGTGCGGTCACGCCATCTTCAGCCATCTTGTAGCCATCGCCTGGAGAGAAAAAGCCCAGATCTTCGGTGGCAACCACTTCGGCGATGGTGAAGCAATCGTGAACTTCCGCGAAACGGATATCTGCGGGGGTCACGCCAGCCATCTCGTAGGCCTGCTGCGCTGCCAGGCGGGCGGCGATTAGCGTGGTTAGGTCTTCTCTGCCGTGCAGCGGCAGGTCGGAGGCTTGCCCTGAGCCGGTGATGAAGATGGGGTGATCGGTGTAATCGTGGGCGCGCTCCGCAGAAACCAGCAGCAAGGCAGCAGCGCCATCGGTGATCGGCGAGCAGTCGAACAACCGCAGAGGCCACGCGATCATCGGGTTTGCCGCGTTGTCATGCAGAAAATCCCAGATGTTTTGCCAGGCGGGCGCCGGTTTCCCCTTCTTGATCGCCGCAGCGATACGCCCCTGCATCCAATCTGGGATGGTTACCCCAAACTGTGCGTTGGGATTCAGGGCGCCGTTTTCGTGATTCTTAATGGCGACGTTCATCAGGTGCTCTGGTCGCATTCCGTAGCGGTGCATGTAGGCTGTGGCTATGGCAGCATAAAAACCGGGAAAGGTAAATCCAGCCGGGATTTCATACAGCATGTCCGCTGCCGTAGCTAAGGTATCGGTGACGTCGGCAGTGGGCAGCGCGGTCATCTTCTCCGTGCCTCCTACCAGCACGACGTCCTGCATGCCGGAAGCGACCGCCATCACTCCCTGCCGCAGAGCGACGCCGCCGCTGGCGCAGGCATCTTCGAGGCGCACGGCGGGTATGGGAGTCAATCCAACAGCATCTGCCATGATGGGTGCGATATGTCCTTGGTGCTCGAATAAATCGCTGGAATAGTTGCCCAGGTAGAGGGCTTCGATGTCATGCGGATCGAATCCTTTCCTGGCGGAGCTGGACATATCCAGGTAAGCCTCCACGAACAAGTCTCGGCTGGTTTTGCCCGGAAATGCGCCAAATTTACTCATTCCGGCAGCTACCAGTGCAACGGGTCGCGGCAGTGTTTTCTTCTTGGGCATGGTTTTGCTCCTCAGGAGTTTAGCAGCAGGAATGGGCTGAAGGAAGACATAAAGGCGTCTGGTTTTTCAATGTATGGGGAGTGCCCGGTATCCAGGATAACCACCTCTTCGTAGCTGCCTCCCCGGGTGGAATATTGATCCAGGATCGCGCGTACCTGGCTAACCATCGGTTGGGGTGAGTAAACATCAGCCCCGGGCCATCCTGGTACAAGGCCGAATTGCCCCAGGGTGCCGAAATCGAATAAAGAATTGTCTGAGACGATTTGATCGGTGTCGCCGCGCACCCACAGGAAAGGCGGCTTGGGCTGAGCTTCGAGAAAACGCTGCACCGAGTCGCCAACGTATTTGGGCGACAGGGCGTTGATCGGTCCCCATTTGCCGGGGGCGACATTGGGCCAGTTCGACGAGGCAACAAAATCTCCTGGGTAGCGTTCTGGGCCGATCTTCTCGGTGAGCAGGGAAGACAGTAAATCTTCTTCGCGCTCCGGCTTGAAGGGTGGTTTCCAGTAGAAGGCGTTCATCACTACGCGCGGCGAAGCCTGGGGATTGTCGCTGGAGCGGTCACCGGCGGCGATTAGCCTGGGAAAATCGGGATTGACGATCCCACCCCCTGAACCGGCGTAGTCGTCATAACAAGGGGAGCCATCCGCGCCTTTGCAGCCGCCAAAACCATATGGCGAACCGGGGTTGACCAGCGTGGCGGATAACACATTGGCGCTGTCGGCTGTGGCAATGGCAAATACGATCGTGCCGCCCATGGAATGTCCAGCAAGGTGGTATTTTTGAAGCCCCAGGGCTGTTTTCAGCGCCATGAAGTCATCAACCCAATCGCCCATGCCGCGCTCGGCATTGACCGGCAAATCCTGTGTGTCTCCATAGCCGCGCAGATCTGGCGCAAGGCCGCGATACCCGGCGGGAAGCTTGAGCATGATCTCTTCCCAGTAGGTCGCGGATGAAGCATTGCCGTGCAAGAATATCACGGGGATGCCATCCTGCGCACCGCTGGACAACAGGTGAATATTCAATCGCGAGGTGGGAACTATGCTGGAGGTAATTCCGGGCAGGGTGGGTACAGTAGTCATGGCAGTCAACTCCTTTTAATCTGCTGAAGTATCAATGAACTGCTGGCGCAGCTCTCTCTTGAGAATCTTACCAGCAGCTGAGATGGGCAACCCTTGTAAGAAGGTTACACTTCGCGGCACCTTGAACTTCGCCAGGTGCTGGGTGAGGAATCCTAACAACTCTTGCTCGTCCACATTGTAACCGGGCTTTAACACCACGCAAGCTTTGCCTGCTTCCCCCCATTTTTCATCGGGAATCCCGATCACCGCACACATATGTACCGCTGGATGCTGGTAAAGGGCTTTTTCGATCTCCGCCGGGTATACATTTTCTCCACCGCTGATGAACATGTCCTTCTTGCGGTCAACGATGTAAAAATAGCGCTGCTCATCATAGCGGGCAATGTCGCCTGTGTGGAAGTAACCGAGCGCGTCCAAGACCGCCGCGCTGGCTTGTGGGTCGTTGAAATAGCCTGAGCAGTAGGACGGGCCTTTGAGAACAAGCTCGCCTTCCTGGTTCGGCCCCAGGAAAACTCCTTGATCGTCTACGATTTGGGCATCAACATAAAAGTTGGGGCGTCCGATGGAACCCGCTTTGCGGATAGCGTCTTCGGGCGCAAGAGCGAAAATTCCCGGACCAAACTCGGTCATACCGAAGCCTTGCTTGAAGCGGATGCCCTTTTCGCGGGTATATTGCTCGACCAATGGCACCGGCAGAGGCGCGCCTCCGGAGGTGCAAAAGCGCAGGTTGGAAAGGTCTGCTGAAGCCCAGTTGGGTGCCTGGGTGAGCATCTGGTACATGGTGGGCACTGCCGCAAAGATGGTCGCTTTTTCGCGCTGCAGCAGCTCCAGCACCAGGGCGGGGTCGAACTGCCGGATTAAGATCGTCGTCCCGCCGAAGACAACCTGCGGGAGGGTGTAAACGAAAAGACCTCCGGTGTGGAAAAGGGGAAAGACGTTCAGATAGACATCATGGTGTGTCACATCGTGGATCACGGTATTGAGCGTGTTCCAGGCAATCATGCGGTGGGATACCTGGGCGGCTTTGGGAAGCCCGGTGGTGCCTCCGGTGAAAATCAGAGCGGCGATGTCTTCGGCCTCCAGACTCTCACAGGCCACCGGTGAATCCGGAGATGTGTCGAGCGCCGTCTGGAAGAGCGTACTGCCAGCCAATCCGAAGCCTTCTAGGTGTACCAGAAGCAGTTCAGCACCCGCTGCGGCTGAATACTGCGCAGAAATCTGTTCCGTTTCTGATTTGAAATCATCGGAGTAAACCAACACGCGGGGAGTGACATTTCTGAGGATGTCTGCCTGTTCCCGCCAGTGCAGCCGCCAGTTGAGCGCGGTGTGGATGGCGCCCAGCTTGCTGCAGGCGAAGAAAGTATCCAGGTGCTCGACCCCGTCGCGTGCCAGAATCGCCACGCGCTCGCCTTTGCGCACTCCGCGGCCCGCCAGCCAGTTTGCCAGCCGGTTAGCGCGGCGGTTGAACTCGCGGTACGTAAGCGCCAGTTCTGGTAGCTTACCGGCGTCTATGATTGCTAAAGAATCCGGTGAGTACAGCTCTCGACGCGCCAGATAGTCGCCGATATACATCTCACCCCTCCAGGGTCCACTGCCATACGGAGGCAGCCATTGCCATACCGCCGCCTGTGGCGCAGAAAACCACATGATCCCCCGGCTTTGGGCCAATTCCTTTTTCCAGCGCATCGTGCAAAGCAGCCGGGATGCAGGCTGAGCCCAGGTAGCCCCATTTATCCATGATGTAGTGCGTTTTGGACATGGGCTGCTCCAGGTTTGCCATGACATACTCGATCGTGCGCAGGTTGAGCTGGGTAAATAGGAAGAAATTAATGTCCTCCAGGGATAACCCGGCCTTTGCAACTACCGCGCGCACCAACGGAGGCCAGTTGTCGCTGTTGAAGGTGGCTGGAAACTTGCGCACGAACTCTACTCTTGGTTTGCCCAGCTCTGCCACGGTTTCTGGTGTAGCCGGGCGGAACGTGCCGCCGGTGTAGATGCCCAGGGCGTCGTGGTAGCTGCCTTCCGCCAGCAGCTTGCCGCTCAAGAAGCCGGGACGATCCCCGCGGGAGACGATGACGGCTGCTGCGCCATCGGCAAACAGCGTACAGGTGTATTTGTCGCTCCAGTCGATAAATTTGGTCATGCCGTACGCTGCTACCACGAGGATATGGTTTAGATCCTGGTCGGTGAGGATATAACGGGCTGCCATATCCAATCCAGTAACCCAGGCTGCACAGGCGCAGTTGATATCGAAGGTGCCCGCCTTGCCGGCGCCAAGTTTGGCCTGTACTGCAGAAGCCGTTGCGGGGCTGAGATAATCGGGCGTATCGGTCGCCACAATGACCAGGTCCAGGTCATCCGCTTTCAGCCCAGCGCGCTGCAGGGCCTGCTGCGCGGCGGCAACTGCCATATCGGAAGTGGTTTCATCCGGCGCCATAATGTGCCGCTCTTTGATGCCCACATTTTCTACCAACCAATTAGATACGTTCTGGCCCAGCATGCGGTCCAGATCCTGGTTGGTCAATACTTTTTCGGGGATGTACAGGCCGGTAGCGGAAATTTGGGCTGCGCAGTGCATGTTCGCCTTCAGTTGTGAGGATGGGTGCTGCTGCTGCAATTGCCTGACCAGAAAGCCCGGCTTGATGTTTGGCTCAGCGCCGGGTTTCACAGGAGATCTATTCGGGTAATGAGTCTTCCAATGTAACAAAGGATTGGATGAAGTCCAGCGCTTCCTGCCAGCGAGAGAAGGCGATCTCCCGGTCCGACTGCACGTGGCGTATGACACCGCGCGTTGCTCGCGGCGGGGAGCCGGTTTGTACGCCTGGAGCATCGGCCTGGACGAAGCGGATAACGAACGAAGAGATGGTGGGAAAAGTGGGTTGGCTGTCCATTGCGCTGCCTCTCAGCCAGCATGATAGCACGGGTAGGTCACCCTGCAGTTACAAGCCTGGTTTGTTGAACGGCAGGCGGTGAATCCACGCGTTCTCACGCCTGGCTCAGGTGCTGGTACAGGGATTGGGTTTCCACTGTGGGGGCTACATCCAGCTCGGTGTGTAAGGTCTGCACACAACGTTGGTAGGCGCGGGCCAACTGGCCGCGATCGCCAAGCTGGTGATAGGCGAGCATCAACATGCGGTAGGCACGTTCCCAGCAAGTGTCTTGGGCCAGGATGCGGTGGCAAATGTCGATGCACTCCTGCGGGCGCTGTTCATCGAGCAGCAGCGCAGCCAGTTGATCGGCCTGACGCAGGAAAACCACGGAAAGCTGTTCTCGTTCTGCTGCAGCCCAGGTTTCATAGCGCGCATCGGGTAGATATTCCCCCTGATACAGGCGCAGGGATTCCTGCAGGGATTGGATGAGCTTCGACTCTTCCGTCTGGGCGGCAGATAAACCAGGCACAGGAAAAGGAGCAGAGAGATCCAGAAATTCCTGGGCATCTATCCAGATGTCTGCCTCCTGGCGCAGTCCATACAGGCTGCCATCTCGGAAGATATAGGCGGATTCACTGCCAGGGTCGCGTTCTGGTTCGAGCACCTGGAACAGAGTGTTGAGCGCAACTTTGAAGCTGCGCTGGGCAGCAGCGGGATCCTGCGCAGGCCAGAGATATTCGATGATTTGATCCCGGTCGAGGGGAGTCCGGCGGAAAGTGACCAGGAGCTGAAATAAGTGGCGAGCCTTCTCGCGCCGCCAACCGTTGGATGGAATCGGCTGCTGACCGCGCCACATTTGAAAGCCGCCCAGGGTCAGGATGCGCAGACGATACCCCGGATGGCTGGTTATATTCTCCAGGCCTAACTCTGCCAGCAGGCGCTGCGCATAACTGGCTTCCCAAGCATGGGTACGCGCCAGAATGAGTAGGGGCGTAAAGAGCCGCTCATCGGATGGTCCCAACAGGGTGGGACGCGTGAAGAGGAATCCGTACCCATTCTGACGGCAGGCGGCCAGGGCGCGAGGTAACGTAGACTGGAGCAAGCCAAAGCGCTGGTGGTCATCAAGGTCTTTACGACGGCGCCAGGTCAGGCTCAACCACAGCCGGGTGATGGTTTGACCAAAGCTATCGCTGCACTCCTGGAAGCCGCGCAGCGCAAGATTGAGCCACTCTTCGGCCTGTTGAGGGCCATACCCGGGGAGGATGCGTTCAACCTGGGCTAAGCTGCTGCCCATCGCCAGGCGCGCCAGCGAAGCCACCCATTCATCACCAGCCTGGCTGGAGATCTCCACAGCTTTATGCGCATAGATTAATGCCTGGGGGATATCACTTTGATAGCCGTAGCTGCGGCACAATCCCCAGTAGGTTTCAGCCAGCAGGCGGGGCACTGCTAACTGGTGGCTGATTTCGATGGTCTTTTCGAATTGTTGGCGAGCCGTTGAGTAATCTTGATCGGGGCTGAGCAGCATCAAGGCATGCCCCTGGCGGATATGCCCAACGGCATTGATAAAGGGGGAGTGCAAGTCTGTGCCGCGCCGGGTGCCATCTAGAGCGGCATTCAGGGCCTGCTCACCCAATCCTTGCAGTGAATAAACCAGCGAGAGCAGCAGCAGCGTCTCCCGGTGGGCGCGCGGCGTCAGCACGGGTTGGCTGCGTTCAGCTTCGGCGCGGGCTTCCAGTTGGCTGCGGGCTTCATCTAGCCTTCCGGTGCGCAGCAGGACGCGCAGCAGCAGCTGCGCATCAGATGGGCCTTCGGTTCGCAGCGCTTCCGCCTGGTGACGCAGGCGCTCCGCTTCGTCGACTTTTCCGGCATTCAAACGATTTTCGGCAAGCAGCTCATACAGGCGAACCTGATCTTCACGATCATCGATGCCATCGCTCAACCGGATGGTTTGTTGAAGTATCTCCTCAGCTTTGCTGGGGTTGACCGTATCCAGATACACGCGCGCCTGCCCGCGCAGGGCGCGCAAGGCGCCCTCTGCCAAACCACGCTGGCGGCAGATCGTCTCGGCTTGCTGGTACCAACCCAGGGCTTCCTGAAAACGGCTGTGCAGCCGGGCTAGATCGCCTAGCAGTGAAAGCAGCATGGGGTGCAGGCGCAGTGTGGGCGGCGATGCGACAGCCAATGCTTGCAGGTATGACGTAAGCGTATCCAGCCTGCCGGCGCTCAAGAGCTGCGGCCCATATGCATCCAAAAGGTCTGCAGCACCGTCCGGATCCTGGGCTTGCAAGTGGTGATAAATTGCCGGCTCGTAATCCTGGAGACTCCGGAAGTAATCCGCTGCCAGGCGGTGCCAGCGCAATCGATCTTCTTGGGCGGATTGTTGGCGAAGAAAATCATGAAAGATGTAATGGTAGCGCAGGCGAACGTGTGGGGAGGAAGGCAGTTGCGTGAGGCTGGTGCGCTCGGGTGAGGCCGGTGGTTCCAAATTCACAACGAACAATTCCTGGCGGCGAAGATAAGCAAGCATGGCAGCGCTGTCTTTACTCGCGCGCAGGGCATCACAGGCATCCGGCGTCATCTCGCGCAAGGTAGCCGAAGCCAACAGGAATTCCTGTACATCCGCGGGCTGCGAGCCAAATGCTTCTCTGGCAAGCAGATCGAAAAGGCTTTCCAGTGACGCTGCCGGGCGCGTCAGGATAGTTTCTAGCGTGGCAGCGGTGGGGCCAGGGTTGGTAGCTCGCAGGCTTTGCCAGACGAGCTGTACGGCAATCGCCCAACCCTCGGTGGTCTTGTGCAGCGCTTGAGCTTCATCGAATGTCAGCTCGTAGCCATAATGGCGCGTAAACAGGTCGGCTATCTCATCGGGAGTAAATGCCAGGGTAGCCTGATCGATGGACAGCACAGCCCCTTGCGCCTTCCAACGAGAAAGGTTGGGCAGCTTCGGGGGAGGGCGAGTAGCAATGACTGTGTGGATCGTTTGCGGGGCCATCCCCACCAGGCGATCCAATAAATGGGCTATTTCAGGCGAGGCGATGACCAGATTGACATCGTCAAGCGCCAGCAGTACCGGCTGGTTGGCGTGCTCGCTGAAAGCGTTCAGGATTTGGTCCAGCACAGATGCTGCGGGCAGGGGTCCCAGTGATCCATCCCAGGACTCTAGAAAAGGGAGAGGCAGACCCGGCAGATCGGGCAGTGCTAACTGTATAGCGCTGCACAGGTGCATCAGGAAGACGAGCGGGTCAGAATCCTCTTCGCTAAGCTGGTACCAAACCAGGGGATGGCGCAGCTCAACCAGGCTTGCCAGCGCAGTCGTTTTTCCGCAGCCAGCCCCAGCCTGCAGGATGGATAAACGATGGTTCAGCACCTGTTCCAGGACCGCTTGAAGCCGCGGGCGAAGCAGCGTACGGGTGCTGAGCACCGGTGGAGTGATCTTGGTACGCAAAACTTTTGGCAGGGCCATAGGACGCACGGCTCGCTTGTCGCTCCACTCGTCTGGCAGGAAGCGCTGCGGGTTTGCTCCGCTGATTTTTCAGATCGTAACGATTACGGCGCTGGTCTGAGCACTGGCTCGGGCCACTCGCGCGGGTTCTCGATTGCCGGCAGCGGGAGCGGTTTATATTCACCGCCAGTAGCGATTGTCCCAAATGGTATCATATAAAGCTGGGTGACGCTGTTCGCACCCCCACCAATATCTTGAAATGCCATGATCAGATATGAACCATCCGGACTCCAGGAAGGATCACGGTAGCAGCATGTGTTGCCGATGGGGTTCACCGCAACCTGAGCTTTGTGCAGGTCAGAATTGTAGATGTACAAATCCCCAAAGCCGCCGTTGCGAATGTTATTGGTAAATGCAAACAGGAACGTACCATCCCAGGCGTAGTTTTGTATTACCGGCTGCTTGTCGTAGCCTTTTATGGTGAATCGTTGGGCCGGGAAATTATCGACGGCGCGCGGGTTGGGCAAGCAAGAGTCTACCCCAAATATCTGGATTAGGTCCCCTTGAAGACCGCCGCCAATGTTTGCCAGCAACCGGGCTGCGATTTGCAGTCCATCGCGTGACCAGCGGACTCCGGTGATTAGATTGCGCAGGTAGGGGGCAAAATCTTTACAGGCAGCCATGTCTACCAGCCCGGTGCGGGTAGTCACCTGCGCAAGCGTGCTGACATCGAAGGGAATGATGTAAAGCTGGTTATCTAAAGATATCGCAACCTGACTGCTGTCAGGTGAGACCTCGAAGGCTTTGAGTGTGTCTACGTAGTTAAAGCACACGATCTGATTCAGCCGCCCGGACTCGAGTTCAACCGATTGCACACACTTACCGGAGATATAAGTTAACGCCGAGCCATCCGGTGTCCAGCGCAGGTAGGTTTTCTGACCGCCATCGATGGTCAGCTGCACCAGATCGGTGCCATCCAGGTTGGCTGCCCAAACGTCGCCGTCCATCA
>JBGSTO010000487.1:0-4207 GCA_041736465.1 Anaerolineales bacterium
GGGCAGCCTGGGCAATGTGAACGGCTTTGCGCATGTTCTCGACCTCCCCTTCGTCTTTGCGCACGCGCAGGTCCGCCACGACAGCAGGCGCGGGTTGGAAAGCGCAGCCCGGAGCGGACTGCGCCAGCAGATCGTATTCCAGCATGCGCATGCCGCGCGGCTCGTAGCCGGCCTTGCGTCCCGGTTGTAATCCGGCTGCCAGACATGCCTGTTGAAAAACGGCCTGCCAGGTGGTTGGATCTTCTCCGTAGGCGAATACCTGAGCCGCAAAGGACAGCTGCCTGGCCTTGGCAGCTTCCAGCTCGGGAATGACCAGCACCGGTGGTGCATGGGGAACGAACAGGCCCACGACCGGCCTTTCGCTCAAATGAAAGTGCAGCCCGGTGAGATATGTCAGGCTTGACCCAGGATTGAGGGCCAGTGCGTGCAACCCGGAGAGCTGGATGCCCGTTGCGAGCCGGGACATACGCAGGGCATAGCTGCTTTCGCTCATGATTCGTGGCTCCTTGAGGTGAGTGTTCGAACCCCGCCCGTTCTGCTATTGATTATAGCGAAATATCCGGCTGCGCGCCAAAAATAACCCCCACCTGGCAGGCAGGAAGAGTTTCGAAATATTCTTTTTTGATCTGTCATCCTGAGCGAAGTGAGGGATCCAGATCCTTCGCTGTCCAATCCACAGGATTGGCTCTCAGGATGACATCTTTTTGCGTGGCCCACTACGTGCGACCAGCTTATGACATTTGTATGTTAAAATGAGGACTATTCTTATCGAAATTTATATTGACTGCGAGATGATGATGAAGCCCTACGACCTGCCCCTCTTTCCACTTAACACCGTGCTCTTTCCGGGTATGCCGCTGCATCTGCACATTTTCGAAGAGCGCTACAAGCAGATGATCGACCTGTGCATCCAGGAGTCGCAGCCCTTCGGCGTGGTGCTGATCCGTAAGGGCATGGAAGCAATGGGACCACTGGCGGAATCACATGCCACCGGTACCATGGCGCGCATCGTACAGGTGGAGAAGCTGGGGCAGGGCCGCATGAACATCCTGACGGTGGGCACCGATCGCTTTCGGGTGTTAAAGTTCGACTCCAGCCTCAAGCCATACCTGGTAAGTTCTGTCGAACCGTTCCCGCTTGAAAGTCAGGATGAAGAGGGACTGGCACTCGCCGGCGCCAGCCTGCGAGTTCATCTGCTGGGGTACCTCGAGAATCTGGCAAAGATCAGCGACATCGTCTTCGATCCCAGGCAGATTCCCCTCGAACCTGTGGAATTGTGCTACCTGTGCGCCATTGCACTGCAAATCCCGGAAGCTAGCAAGCAGGAGATCCTGGAAGTTCCCGGCGCGCCAGATCTGATCGAGTTTTTACAGGCATGCCTGCGCCGTGAGCAGGCGCTGATGAATGTGCTGTCCGAACGCCACAAAATGAAAGCGATCGGCAGCTTCAGCAGCAATTAACGCTCGTTAAAGGAACCCAAATGCCTCTACAGCGCATTGAACCCGCACCCGGACAGGAATCGGTCTGGGATTATCCCCGCCCGCCGCGGCTGGAGGAGACGCAGCGGGAGATCCGCGTGGTTTTCAACCAGGTCGTGATCGCCCAAACCCGAAGCGCTTATCGCGTGCTGGAAACCAGCCACCCGCCGGTGTACTACCTGCCTCCGGGTGACATTCAAATGGATTACCTGGTGAAGTCGCAGCGCACCAGTTTCTGCGAGTGGAAAGGGCAGGCTGCTTACTACCATGTGGTGGTGGGCGATCGCCAGGCTGAGAACGCCGCCTGGTATTACCCCCGCCCTGCAGCGGATTTCGCTGTCATGCGTGATTACGTTGCTTTTTATGCCTTCTTGATGGATGCCTGCTATGTGGATGGCGAGCTGGTGCGCCCTCAACCCGGCAAGTTTTATGGCGGCTGGATTACTGCCGATGTCGTCGGGCCGTTCAAGGGCGAGCCGGGCACCATGAGCTGGTAGGCGCGCCCTCCTTGACATTCACCCGCCTCAAGGATACAATTCTTTCGCTTTGGGCCTGTAGCGCAGTTGGGAGCGCGCTTCAATCGCACTGAAGAGGTCGAGGGTTCGAATCCCTCCAGGTCCACTGGTTGACGTGCAGCGTCAATTCGGGTAAAATCCCGTACACTTGGGGGCCCATAGCGCAGTTGGGAGCGCGTCTCAATGGCATTGAGAAGGTCGTGGGTTCGAATCCCACTGGGTCCACTCATACGAATACGGCGATTGCAGGAGTAGTAAGCTATCCTACAGCGAGCCGGGAGAGCGAGGTGTGAGCCCGGCGTTGTGCAAATGGAGCACAGGACACTAGGTCCGAGGCTGAACTCGCCTGCAGCTAACCAAGCAAGCCCCGGAGGTGAACGAAGGCGCCTCTTCCTCAGCTTCCGGCGGGTTTCGCCCGTTACTGCGATCCGAGCGGCCTGGCTGTGATTGTTTGACAGACGGGCAAGCAGGGTGGTACCGCGGAATTCCTCCGTCCCTGTCGGGCGGGGGTATTTTGTTTAATTCAGGCAGTGGTGTCTGCTGCCAACATTGTACAAAGGAGGTGCGAGATGATTCGTAGGATAAACCCAGAATCTCACAGCCGGATGTGGCCCTGCCTTCTCGCGCGCCTCCAGGCATACCTGCCTCAAGATGGCTTTAAAGTAGACTGAAAGCGAGTGTTTGGCTCCTTCAACCCGCGCGGAATGGTTATAATCGCACGGAAACCTTAAGAAACTATGTACACTCAGGCCGGCAGGCGCCTCCAGCCGGAGGCCTGCTGTCTTCACGGAGAACTAGAATGGCTGACATACCGAACTACAACCCTGCAGAAATCGAGCCTCGCTGGCAGAAGCGCTGGGATCAGGATGGTCTGTATCACGCGGATATCGACCCTACCCGACCCAAGCACTATGCCTTGACGATGCTGCCGTATCCATCCGGTGATATGCATATCGGTCACTGGTATGCGATGACTCCCTCGGATGCGCGTGCCCGCTACATGCGCATGCGCGGTTTCAACGTCATGTTCCCGATGGGCTTCGACGCGTTTGGGCTGCCGGCTGAGAACGCGGCCATCAAACGCGGCATCCACCCGAAGAAATGGACGTACGCCAATATCGACCACATGCGCGCCCAGCTGCGCAGCATGGGCGCTATGTTCGACTGGCGCCGTGAGGCGGTCTCCTCCGATCCGAAATACTACCGCTGGACGCAGTGGTATTTCACCAAGCTGCACCAGCACGACCTGGCGTACCGCAAGCGCGCCCCAGTGGATTGGTGCCCGAACTGCAACACCACCCTGGCGCGCGAGCAGGTGTGGGGCGACGACCGCCACTGCGAGCGCTGCGGCACACCGGTGATCCGCAAGGAATTGGACCAGTGGTTCTTCCGCACCACACGCTATGCTGAAGAGCTGCTGGACTTCTCGCCCATCGATTGGCCCGAGCGCGTGAAGCTGCTGCAGACCAACTGGATCGGCCGTTCCGAAGGCGCCTCGGTCATCTTTCATACCGAACAGGAAGACCCGCTGGAAATCTTCACCACCCGACCGGATACGCTGTGGGGCGCTACCTTCATGGTGCTGGCACCCGAACATCCCCTGGTGGCGAAGGTGACGGCGCCGGAGCAGCAAGTTGCGGTGCAGGCCTATATCGATGCTGCCGTACGCCAGACGGACATCCAGCGCGAGTCGGCGGAGAAAGAGAAGACCGGCATCTTCACCGGCGGCTATGCCACCAACCCGGTCAACGGCGAGCGCATCCCCATCTGGATCGCCGATTACGTGCTGATGAGCTACGGCACGGGCGCCATCATGGCGGTGCCGGCGCACGACCAGCGCGACTTCGAGTTTGCGCGCAAGTTTGGACTGGAGGTGCGCGTGGTCATCCAGCCGGCGGATATGCCGCCCCTGGATGGCGCCACGATGCCCGAATCGGTGCCCGCCTACGGCACGATGGTCAACTCCGGCCCGCTGACCGGCACTCCCGGCGATCAGGCTTTCGACAGGGCGGTGAAGTTCCTGGAAGAGGGCGGCAGCGGCAAGCGAGCGACCAATTACAAGCTGCGCGACTGGCTGATCTCGCGCCAGCGCTACTGGGGCGCGCCGATACCGATCGTGTACTGCCCGGAGCACGGCGCGGTGGATGTGCCCGACGAAGAGCTGCCGGTGCTGCTGCCCGACGATGTGGAGTGGCTGCCCACCGGTCAAAGCCC
>JBGSTO010000509.1:0-1534 GCA_041736465.1 Anaerolineales bacterium
CTGGGACTGCGCAAGGCATTGGAGCTGTTCGCCAACCTGCGCCCGGTGCGCCCGCACCCCTCCCTGGCAGACGCCTCCCCGCTCAAACGCGAGCGGCTGGAGGGCGTCGATCTGCTGGTGGTGCGCGAGCTGACCAGCGGGTTGTATTTCGGGCAGCCCAAAATGCGCTACCTGCAAGATGGGCAGCCCGCCGCAGTGGACACGCTGATCTACACTCGCCCCGAGATCGAGCGTGTGACCCGCGCCGCTTTCGAGCTGGCGCGCGGCCGCCGGCGCAAGCTCAGCTCGATCGACAAAGCCAATGTGCTGGAGACTTCGCGCCTGTGGCGGCAGACAGTGGTGGAAATATCCAAAGACTATCCCGATGTAGCCCTGGAACACCTGCTGGTGGATTCCGCCGCCATGTTCCTGCTCACCCGCCCGGCTGCTTTCGATGTGCTGCTGACAGAGAACACGTTTGGTGATATCCTCAGTGATGAGGCTTCGGTGCTGTCCGGATCGCTGGGTGCGCTGCCTTCTGCCTCGCTCGGGGAGGGACGCAACCGCCACGGGCATCCGCGCGGCCTGTACGAGCCGATCCACGGTTCGGCGCCGGATATCGCCGGCAGGGGCATCGCCAACCCCACCGGCACGCTGCTCTCGGCTGCCATGCTGCTGCGCCACTCGCTGGGGTTGGAGCAGGAAGCGCAGGCGCTGGAAGTAGCGGTGGAGGACGCTATACTCGATGGCTGCCGCACGGCGGATATTGCCCGTGCGGGTGAGGCGTCGCTGGATACGCAGGCGTTTACGCAGGAGATTATCGCCCGCTTGTCATGCTGAACGAAGTGAAGCATCTGGGCGACAGCCCGGGAGATTCTTCGCTGCGCTCAGAATGACAGACTGGCTGTCATCCTGAACGAAGTGAAGGATCTGTATGACAGTCTTGAGAGATGTTTCGCTTCGCTCAACTTGACAGGGGAGATGTCATCCTGGACGAAGTGAAGGATCTGTACGACAGTCTCGAGAGATGTTTCGCTCCGCTCAACATGACCGTCAGGCTGTCATACTGAACGAAGTGAAGGATCTGATTCTTCGCTGCGCACAGAATGACAATTTGACAAGGAGGACTTTTTATGCGCTCGAAATACATCTGGATGGACGGTGACCTGACTCCCTTCGAGCAGGCAACGGTGCACTTTCTCAATCCCACCATGCACTACGGCACGGGCGTGTTCGAAGGCATTCGCTGCTACGAGACGCCGCGCGGCAGCGGCGTCTTCCGGCTGAAGGAGCACCTGCAGCGATTCGTCGACTCGGCGCACATCGCCGGCATCCTGGACTATCCCTATTCGGTGGGTGAGCTGTACAACGCCGTGCACCTGACCATCCGCGCCAATGGCTTTTCTTCGTGCTACATCCGCCCCTTGATCTACATGACCGGCCCGCTGACCCTGACGCTGGACGACTGGACGCCCGCCACCGGCATCGCCGTGTGGGAATGGGCGCCCTTCCTGGGCAAGGAAGCCGCCGAAAAGGGTGTGCGCATGATGGTCTC
>JBGSTO010000160.1:0-29485 GCA_041736465.1 Anaerolineales bacterium
GGCACCAGCAGACCGGTCTTCTCGTGCGCCACGATCTCCGGTATCGCCGCCACGCGTGTAGTCAAAGCCGGCAGCCCGGCAGCCCCGGCTTCAGAGAGCACCATCGGCAGGCAGTCGCCCAGCGTGGGCAGGGCGAAGATGTCGCTCTGAAAATATAACTGCTTGAGCTGTGGGCTGTTCGGCTGCATGCCGTGGTGCACGAACAATCCCGGTTCCGCATCGAGCTGATCACGCGTCACCAGGTGCAGCTCCACCGCAGGTCCGCCGGTGGCTGCCAGCCGCTGCTGCACGCAGCGAAAAGCCTCCAGCAGCAGCAAACCGCCTTTTCGCTGCAGGTCGCCGCCCACAAACAATATGCGCACAAGAGCCGGTGCGCCGCGCACAGCTTCTCGTGCGCCTCGCACACGCTCTTGTGCGACATTTTCCTGCTCTGCCGTTGTTGCCTTCCAGGCAGATACATCCACCCCCGGTGGAATCACCGTCACCTTTTCCGGCGGCACCTGGTATTCTTCCACCAGTCCCTGTTTCGCCCATTCGGACCAGGTCACCAGGTGGCGCGCTTTCTGAAAACAATCCCGGTTCAGGCGCCACTTGAGTTTTTCCAGCCAATCAGGCCCCGCCTGGTGCTGGTAGAAATCCCCCAGGGAATCGTACTGTTGGGGGGTAGCATCCAGCGATACGATCGTCGGAATACGCCGCATCCAATCCTGCGCCAGCACTGCCGGCACCTGCGTATGGATGAACAGCGCTTCCAGGTGCCTTTCGCGCTGCATCGATTTCAAGAACCGGCGCGCTTGCAAACCGGCGCGCAGCGTCCAATTGCTGCGGATCCCCGGCAGGCGGCTTTCCCAGCCGGATGAATCCCAGGTGGGCAGTCCCCACACTGCCTGCACGTCTGAATCCTCAGACACAAAGCGCTGTAAATTCTGCCCGTGCGTGATGTGTCCTAAAGCTTGTTCGATGATAAAACCGATGCGCTGCATATCAGGGGTTTCCGTCAACCTGTTTTCTTTAATACCTGTAGCGCTGGCAGCGAGGATAGTGCAATCCCTGCCAGCTCTAATACCCAATTCAATTGGATCCCTGCCAGTGGGCGGTAAAGCAGGGCATCCACTGCGTGCAGAGAAGCCGCACGCACCACAGCCAGTATCGTCAAAAATGCCAGCCCTGCCAGCGCCGCCCGTATCCCCTCAGATAGGCTTGCCAAACGCGGCAGCAGAATGACCCCCAGAGCTGCGCTGATCGCCAGCAGCGCAAAGATAAACGCCGCCTGCACCAGCCTGCGCTGTTCGTACCAGTTTTGCTCATAAGCCGACATCTGCAGCCACGCCGTGATTGCCCCGCTCAGGTTGAACAGCTTATTGCCCCCCAGCACCAGCAGCCCGTAAGCCAGGATCGCCCCGCTCTTGCGCTTCTGAGCGGGTGCTTTCCTATTGTAATAGAACCACATCCCCGCGCCGGCAAAGTACGCCGCCACCGTCAGCCATCCCATGAAAGATGGGTCGCCCAGACCGGGGCGCCAGGCAAGCCAACCCAGCGCGGCTCTCATACGGTTTGCTGCGTTCGCTCTGGATCTGCCTTGCTGCGCAGATTGATCCACGCCGCCGCAGCGATGCAAACCGCCCCCAGGATCTCCAGGATGCCGTTGATCCGTATTCCGCCGGTGAAACGAGATAGCTCCGGCAAGCGCACTCCGAAAAACCCTGCCGCCCGCACCATGATGAAGCGCGCCAGGAAAAGTATCCCCAGCAGCAGCAGCCAGTAGCGGCGCCAGGTGCGGCGCAGCAGCCACGCCAGGGCAGCGATCAACCCCAACGCCCCCAGTGCAAAAGCAAAGATGAACAGGCTTTGCAGACCATCGCGCTGCTCGTACCAGCCTTGCTCGTACGCCAGGCTGCGCAGCACGTTCGTCATCCAGGTTTGCAGGTCTAACTGCTTGTTCACCCCCAGGAACAGCGCCCCCAACGCCAGCAGCGTCCAGATCAAACGGTGCACCTTCACCGGCTTAGGGAACAGCTCCCCTGCCCGCCAGGCGACTCGCGCGCACAGCCCTGCTGCCAGCAGGTACGCCACTACAGTCACCCACCCCAGCAAGGTCGGGTCGCCGGTCTTCAGTTCCCAGCGCACGCTCTGCAAGACTTCCCAAACACTCATTGATTCATGTAGTCCATATCCCAGGGCGCGCGCCGCAGTACCAGCTTAAGCGCTCATCGATTCATGTGTTCCATTTCTCAGGGCGCGCCCCGAAAAATGTGCCTATACGCTCATGGGGTTGCCGGTTCCATCACCAGCAGGGTGATCGAATTGGCAGGCAGCAGCAGCTCGGTATTCTCAAGGTTCACCTTGAGCTGCGACCTTTGGATGAAACCCTGGACGCGCTCGTCGTAGCGGTACATGTGCACCGGCAGGAGGGGTTCAAAGCCCCGCAGCTCTAACTTTGCCTCGCTGGCTTTGCCGGGATATTTGTTCACCAGCATCAGCAGCAGGCGCCCTTCGTCATCCAGCGCAGCGTAAGACGAGACCTGATCCCAGTTGCTGCTTTCGGCTGCCAGGGCCGTCCCGGCGAAGCGGCTCCCCTGACCATCGTAGTTCGAGTACATGCGGAAGGCGAAGTAGCCTGGGGTGTCTGGCGGCGGGAACATCCAGTAAGAAGCAAAATATACATCTTCCCGTCCAAAGATGCCCAATACATCCGCGATCGCCAGCGCCCCATTGATATGTTCGTCGGCGCCGAAGTTCCACTCGCTGATCCCCAGCTTCAGCCCCGGATAGTTTTCGTCGATCAGCTTCTTCATGCGCGGGATCAGATTCACCGGCTCGCCGATCCACGACTCGTCCACGTAGGTCGCATCCCACAACGAACGCGGCGCGCGCAGGCGATGCGCGGCGGTTTCTGTATCCACCTGGTCGTTATACAACCCTTCCGGATAGTAATGAATGTCCAGCACATCCAGGCTGCGCGTGTTATGGATGGTATCGTAAGAGCTGACATTATTGAGGAACCAGGGCAGGAAATCCTGGTTGCCGTACAAGGCCTTATCCAGCAGGCCTGCCGCAGAGTCCCAATAGTATGACCAGCAGCAGGTAACCGGCCCGGTCAGTTCGGCCTGCGGAGCGACAGAGCGCACCACCTGCGCGTAGCTCAGGTATTGGTCCAGTATCTCTTTATAGGTCGTACACTCTGGATGCACATCGTAATGGGTGAAACCCCATAACTCCGGCTCGTTATCCATGGCAATAAAGCGCACCCGGAAATCCATCTCGTCGAACAGGTACTGCATCCACTCCTTGATGTCATCCGGCGTGCTGCGCACGTTTGCCAGCTCCGGATCGGCGATCTGCATCGGATTGTTGCAGGTCGACATATTGCCATCGCCGCAGCTTCCATCCGGCAGCGGGAACGAACAGGTGTCCAGATCGTCATCCTTGGCTACCCAACCGATTGTTGGTATCGCCAGGCGCACCTCCGCGCTGATCGACAGTGTTTCGCTGATAAAGCTGTCCGAGGCCGAGCCTTCGGTGATGCCATAGTTGCCATTGCGATAGAACCAATCGCTGCCTGCATTCCAGGCATGTCCAATGCGCCAGTTGTAGCGTGTGCTCGGGTTGCCGCCCCAGCTGTTCAAGCCAGGATTCAACTTCTGAGTATAGGTGATATCTGCCCCCGAAACGCCGTAGATCATGGGGCTGATCGTGTGCAGCGGCTGCTCCACATCAACCAGGATGCGCACCATTTCGCCGGGCTGCGTTGTGGTGAGGACGCCGCTTTCGTTCCCAATCGTTCCCGGCGCTCCCTGGGCTTGCAGGGCCTGCTCATCGATCAAGATCAGGTTGACATCATCCACATAGTAGGTCTGGGTAAAACCGGCGTCACTCGTGATATAAAATCCGGTGACGTAGGTGTAGATGGGATCATAAACCAGCTCATCCAGCCAGACAACCACCTCCGCCCACGTATTCGGAGGGATAGAGCGGTTGAAGTTCAGGTAATACAGCCGCGTTTCCGAGAAAACAGGATCGTAGCGGCTGGTCACCGATGTATCGTCCGGAGCATAATACGGGTACGCGTTGCTGCCAACGACTGCCACGCCCACATCATCGGTGTCGATATAACCTTCACTGCTGTTGATCCAGAAGCTTACCCCCAACACCTGGGTGCGCAGGTACTCCTCGCTGCTCGAAGGCTGCACTCCGAAGAACAATTTCGTAAAGTCTTCATTTGGCTTCGCCATTACTGCCTGCAGCCCGCTGTGAATTGTTGAAGTCACTGCCGGGTTGACATCCAGATCGCCGCTGCGCAGAAGCGCCCAATTCTGGCTCAAATTATCATCGAATATCGAGAGAGTCTTTGTCGGGATATCCGATGGCGCCAACGCTGTGCGAACTGCTCTTTCGGTCGGCCTCACCGCTGGGCCTGATAATGGATTCTGCCAGGTAACATCTTGCTGTTGGAAGAGAGCCGCCACAGTGGGTATATTCTCTGGCGTCTGACCCGCATCGCTGCCTTGCTCCGGTGGGGTCGAATCGGGCAGCCCCTCACCCGAAAAAAGGGCATGGCTCGTCGGTGTTGGCTGCGGACTGATTGCGGGCGTGGCCAAAAAATCTCCCGGGCGGCAGCCAAACAAGGCACTGCCAAATAAGACCATCCACAGGATGACCATACCTTTCATTGCTTTATGGGTTTGCATGAGCACTCTCAATCAATATACATTGTAGACGGGCAGCGTTTTTCCGTGCGTCGAAACGCTCTTCTGCTCGCGATCGGGCAGCCTGCCCAAAGCGTGTGCGTAAACCGCTATCCCCCACCAGCGCCGCCAGCCGCTCCGCCAAAACCTGGATTTCTCCAGGAGGGATTAAATAACCCGTTTCACCATCCATGACGATATCCACTAAGCCGCCCACCCGGGTCGCGATCACCGGCAAACCGGCTGCACACGCTTCCACAGCCGCGATGCCAAATGCTTCAGCATGCGTCGGCAGCACGAAGACATCGCTGCTCCGGTAGAGCTCCACCAGGCGCGGGTCATTGGGACTCAAATCGTGGTGCACGACGACACCCTCACCATCCTCCAGTTCTGTTTTCGTCACCAGGTGCAGCTCGGCTTTGCCCCGGGGCAGCAGGTGAAATGCCTTCAGCAAATCGCCCCCGCCCTTACGGTGAAAGTCACCGCCCACGAACAGGATGCGCACCGGCCCGCCGCCATAGCTGCCTCCCGGATTCCATTCCGCCAGGTCGACCCCCGGAGAAACCACCTCAATGCGCTCAGGCGCAGCGCCGTAATCTGCCGCCAGCGAGTCCGCCGCCCAGCTCGACCAGGGCGCCAGCCGCCGCGCCCCGCGAAACAGGCGCTCGTTGGCTCGCTTTTTATAACTCGCCAGCAGCCCGCCGCGATCCGCTCGGTGACCATATTGCTCGGCCATCGTATCATACTGCACAGGCGTGATATCGGTCGCCACCACATACGGCTGGCGTTGGATCAAACTGCCCGCCAGGGCTGCCGGCACCTGTGTATTGAAGAAAACCACCTGCGGATTCCAGCCCCCCAATGCACTGCGCACCTGCATCATACCGCTGAACGTGCCGCGCCAGTGGGCCGGAATCACACCCACGCGCTCCCAAAACGCATCCGGCTGGTGGTAAGTGATCGGAAACCACCTGCTCTCCAGTGTACCGTCCATCTCCACGAAGCGCCGTAAATTCTGGTAATACGCCTGGTGACCGATATGCTGTTCCATGATAAAGGCGGCGCGTATTCCCATGTGCTTATCTGCCATCTGGTGAAGGCTGTGCCGCAGCCGTATTGGCAGTTTGCTCAACAGCCTTGCGCTGCACCTGCCGGGCCGGGATGCCCACCACCGTTGCGCCTGCTGGCACATCCTCGAGCACCACCGCATTTGCGCCGATCACTGCATCATCCCCTACCCGGATATCGCCCAACACGCGCCCCCCGGCGCCTATGAACACCCGGTCGCCCACCTCCGGGAATGCCCGCTCGTTGCCGCGCATATCGATCGTCACATTCGAGATCAGCGTGCAGTTGCTTCCCAAACGCATGACCGAAATTACCGTTCCAATGGGATGCGGAATGTATAACCCGCCCCCAATTTCTTGAGCGACGGAGATATCCAGACCAAAATGCGCGCTGATAAAACGCTGGATTGCCCCCGGAAAATATGGGACTCCTCTGCGATGCAGCCAGGCACCAATCCGGTACCACAGCATCGCCTGCAGTGACAGGTTCTGCACCAACAGCTTGAAGGTCTTCACCAGGGTTACTTCCGATGGATCTGCGACCTGCTGAGGGATGATCCACCGCTGCACATCCTGGCGGAATAAATCAAGCACATTCACCTTCCCAAATTCGTGGATCTGCAGACATAGTGTATCAGGCTGTTCGCGACTGTTCCCACCGCAAGATCTCCTCCGCCACGCGGCGCACCTGCACCTCATCCAGCTCGGCATATACCGGCAGTGAAAGGATCGTTTTCGCCAGCGCCTCGGTTTTCTCCAGATCCACCACCAAAGGAACTCTGCCCCGGTAAGCCGGCTGCAGGTGTATCGGTACCGGGTACAGCACCTGGGTGGAGATGCCGTGCGCCCTCAAATAGCTGTGCAGGTCATCGCGAGCCGTACAGCCGACCACATACTGATGGAACACATCCACCGCCTCCGGACGGGTGGCGGGCAAATCCAGGCTGGTGCCTGAAAGCAGGTTATTGTAGGTCCGGGCGTGCCCGCGCCGCATGGCATTCTCGCCGTCCAGGTAGCGCAGCTTGACGCGCAAGATAGCCGCCTGGAGTGGATCGAGCCTCGAGTTGCCTCCCGCGATTTCGCTGATGTACCGCTCCCGCCAGCCGTACTGCCGCAGCAAACGCACCTCCTCCGCCAGCCGGGGTTCGTCGGTGACAATCACCCCGCCGTCCCCCAGGGCGCCCAGGTTTTTGGTAGGATACAGGCTAAATGCGCCCATCTGTCCCCAGGTTCCTACCCGCCTGCCGTGCAGCTCTGCGCCGTGCGCCTGGGCGCAGTCCTCGATCACCGCCAGATCATACCGTTCCGCCAGCGCCATCACCGCCGGCATATCCACCGGGTGCCCATACAGGTGCACCGGGATGACCGCCTTGGGGAACTTCACCCCCGCCGGCAGGCTGCCCGCTCGGGCGGCTTGCAGCGCCTGCTCGAGGCTGTTGGGATCCATTCCATAGCTGCCCGGCAAGATATCCACGAACAGCGGCGCCGCCCCACACAGCTCGATCGCCGCCACAGTGGCGACGGCAGTATTCGACACCGTCAGCACCGAGTCCCCCGGGCCGATCCCGCACGCCCTCAGTGACAGCTCTAGGGCGTCGGTGCCGTTGCCTGCGCCAATGGCAGCCGCGTTCCCGTTCCAGGCGGCAAACTCAGTCTCGAACATCGCCACTTCCTCGCCCAGGATGTACCAGCCCGAGTCCAACACGCGTTGCACTGCCGCGTCGATTTCCTCTTTGTGAGCCCGGTAATTGGCGCCAGGATTGGCCGATAGAATATCAATGATTTCGCTCAAGTCGTGCTCCAGGATCAAAGGTAACGCTGTAGATGACTGCGGTAGTATTCCAGGCTGCGCCTCAAACCTTCTTCCAGCGTGACCGCCGGTTCCCACCCCAGGGTCGTATAGATATGCTCAAAGCTGGCGTAATAATCGCCGATATCGATGCGCCGTCGGTCTTCTGGATAGGCGCGCACGATATACTGCCCTCCTCCGTTCGCATCGATCAACATCTCCGCCAGCCGGGATAAGTTGACCACCTGGTGATCGCCCAGGTTGAATATCTGTCCATTGGCGCTCTCGTTTATCGCCGCCAGCAGCAGCGCATTGACCACATCATCCACGTAATTGAAATCGCGCACCTGCGCACCACCCCACACCTCGAACGGCTCGCCCTCCAGAATGCGCCGGATCCAGATACCCAAAAACGTCTGGCGGTGATCTTTCACCCGCATGCGCGGGCCAAACGTGTTGGTAAGTCTCAGCGCACAGGCGCGAATACCGTACACGTTGTTGTACAGGATGTGGTACCACTCGCCCGCCATTTTGTTGATTCCATTCACGTCCACCGGGCGCACCAGGTGGCGCTCATCTACGGGCAGGTAATCGGGTTTGCCGTATATCTGCCGTGTGCTGGCAAATACGATCTTCAGCGCGGGATTATAAGCGCGGCAGGTCTCCAGAATGGAAAGCTGCGCCCGGCAGTTGATATCCAGGTCGGTAAATGGATCCTGCATCGAGTCCATATGGCTGGTTTGACCCGCCAGGTTGAACAGGAATTCGACGTCTTGCACCAGGTACTGCATGCTGTGCACGTCGCGCACATCCGAAATATTCAACCGGACGCGATCTTTGATCCCGGTGAGATTAAACAGGTTGCCGCCAAACTCGGGGATCAGGCTGTCGACCAGGGTAACGTTCGCACCGCAATCAACCAGCCGGGCGGCAAGGGTCGAGCCAATGAAGCCTGCGCCGCCGGTGATTAATATTTTTCTACCCCGGAAACTCTCCGCCAGGTGATCACCCGGATCGATTCTCTCATTCTTTGAAGTTTGGCCTGTACCCATCGCTAATTCGATCCCCTACCACTTACTGGTTTTGCTCCGGAAGGTCGATGTTCGGAAAACTCTGCTCATACTCAGCAATCTGCCGCTTCACCGGCGGCGGTCGACTTGCGAGAAAACGCCGGTACAACTTCTCCGTCCAGGCGCGTTCGATCGCATGTGGGCCGAAATACTGCTCCACGCGCACTCGCCCGCTCTCGCCCAGGCGTTTCGCCAGCTCAGGATCACGCAGCACCCGGAGCAGGTTGTTCGCCAGGGCATCATGGTCGCCGATCTCGCTCAACAAGCCGGTCTCACCATCCTCGACCACTTCCGGGATACTGCCCGACCTCACAGCAACAACCGGCACACTGGCAGCCATCGCCCCAAGAAATACCAACGATGATGCGTCATGCTCCATCGGCTGGCAGAATATGTCCATGCCAGCAAAGATGCGCGGCAGGTCATCTCGAAATCCCGCAAATGTCACTGCGTCATCCAGGTCGTATTCACCAACCCTGGCGCGAATCAGCGCGTCATGATAAGTACCAGGTGAAGCCTCGCCGCAGATGAGCAGGCGCGCCTCCGGCATCTGCTCGTGAACCCGTTTGAAGGCCTCCACCAGGCGGAGAAAACCCTTCCCCGCATCCAGACGCGCCGCGCCAACGATGACCGGCGTATCCGGCGTCCAGCCAAATTCCTGCCGCAGCCATTCTCTCTGCTTCGGGATATCGTACGATTTGATATTCGCCATATGGTGCATGGTTTCGATGTGCTCGGGTGGGATACCGGCATCCAGGCCAGTTTGGCGCACAAAATCACAGCTTGCAAACAGGTGTCTGTTCGTACAAATGATGTGATAGGTCAATTTGCCTAACCACGGGCCAATATAATAACAAATGTGGATCAGGTGAGGAATGCCAAACAGGTGGGATAACATTCTGCCCAGGACGACCTCATAACGCTGCTGGGTCGTATAGATGACGTCTGGCTTGATTTCACGTATCTTGCGAAATAAGAAGCTAAGCGAGCCTGGTAAACGGCTGAGCATCATCCATGCCCGTTTAAGTTTGGATGGACGGGGTTCCAGGTCCACATTTCTGCCAAAATCCCAGAAATAGGTTTTTCCTTCAGGCAGATTGATCACCTCATGTTGCCTTGGGTCATGCGTTGTCGCCTGCCAGATAAAATAACAGTCGACCACGCCTGGATTCACCTGCCTGGCCAACCTGAGATGCACCGTGTATTCATTTGCCCGGTTGCGCGTCGCGTGAAGAAACAATACTCTTAAGGGTTTCCCAGTCATCATTCAATTCCCCTTATATAAACAGCTCTCGAATCACCTTTGCTGCTGTGCTTTCCACCTCATCATAATTGATTTATGCAGCTGCTTGACGGCGAGAAATCAGTTGCAAATCACGCCGGCATCTTCGTCTATATAATAACACGTGCCGGGATTCCTGCCACCGTTGCACCTGCTGGAACATCGTTGATCACTACCGCATTGGCTTCAATCACGGCGTTGTCGCCAATCGTAATTCCCCCCAAAATGCGTGCACCCGCCCCAACCAGCACGTTATCCCCGATCGTGGGGAACCGCCCGTCGTTGCGCATCCCAAAAGTGACGTTCGACTGCACGGTGCAGTTTTCTCCAATGCACCGAGCGACGATTACCGTGCCCACAAGGTGTGGCAAAAATAAGCCTCCGCCTACATCCGTGCCAACGCGTATCTCCAACCCATAGGCTCGAAAGATGTGCCGCTGTATCAACCCTGGCACCAGCGGATAGCCCCGGTTCTGAAACCAGGTGCCAATCCGAAACCACAACACAGCCCTGAGAGGCAGTTGGCGTACCAGCAGCCCGGCCGTCTTCCAAAAGGTCCTTCTGGAAGCCTCAGGCTCTCCTGTCAGCATCATCCAGCGTTCAACATCCTGCCTGAACCGCAGCACTACCAAACTATGGAATGTCATACGATCAGCTGCTTCCGCTTTGCCGGTTATTGGCTTTTATATTATTGGCGATAGCTTCGAAGAACAGCCCTGCGCCGCCCAATCCATCCGCCACGCCTTGATAGTAGCGCAAATTATAAATCCCGGAATACGCCATTCGTTGCACTGCGCTCCATCCAAGAAATCCTGCCAGGGCAGCTGCCTGGCGTAATCCAACCTGCGCCGCCGCCGAAAGCCCAGGGCGATCCAGGCAGGCGTGCACGAGACACCGCACCAGGGTATTTCGGGTATGGTATTCCTTGATCACCGTCGGCAGCAGCCAGGTCTGGCCCTTTTGCTGCGTAAAGACGACATCGTTTCTGCCGTAATCATAAGGGATCGTCAGCCAGGACTTGTAGCTCCGCTCGGCATAATGGTATCCGATAGCTCCGGGGTGGAAGTAGAACTGCATACCGCGCTCTGCCAGGCGATAAGCCATTTCGACATCTTCTGCACGCCGGAAGCTGGTATCGAACCCCCCAACATCTACCAGGTGCTCACGCAGGATTGAGGTATTGCCCGTATAAAACTGTCGGGCAGTTGGCTTCCACCGCCCGGCAACCATATCGGCATACTGCTTCTCCAACATGGCTTGTTCCCATGCCACCCAGGGCGGCAGCCGGTTATCGGGGGGAGTCAACATGGGGCCAAGCACCACTGCCTGGCTGCCTCTCTCCTGGTGCACCGCAAGGTGCTCTTCGATAAGCTGCGGGATCGGCACGATATCATCGTCGATAAACAGGATCATCTCGCCACTCGCCCTGGCAATACCCTCGTTGCGGGCTGCGGCTGGACCCTGGTTATCCTGCGTCAAACCTTTCAGGTTCAGCGGTGTAGAGCACTCCAGCAGGTAAGCGTCCGTGCCATCTGTGCTGCCATCCGAGATCACGACGACCTCGAAATCGCCTGGCGGATAGGTCTGCTTTTCCAGTCCCGCCAGGCATCGTTTGAGCTGCTGCAGCCGGTTGTAGGTGGGTATGACTACGCTAACTCGGATCACGAGCCTTCACAAATCCCGAATTACCCTGGCAGGCACGCCAGCAGCCAACGAACGCGCTGGAATATCGCGTGTCACCACGCTGCCGGCGCCGATCACGCTGCCATCGCCGATGCTGACGCCCGGCAGCACGACGACGCGTGCCCCCAGCCACACTTTTTCACCGATGATCACCGGCGCCGACTCGGGCTTTACGTCACGCAGCTCGGGTTCCAGGCTGTGGAAATTGTTGTCCAGGATGATCACATAAGTGCCGATTCGGCAATCTGCGCCGATCGATACCAGGCTATCTGCAGAGATCGATGTGCCGTAGTTGATGAAGCTGCCATCGCCGATCGCCAGCCGCCCATTGGGACCGGATACCAGCTCCATGGTAGCAATCGTAGAAACCAGGCGCACTCTCTCGCCGATCTCCAGGCTACCCCCATTGTGGATCACCGGTTTTCCCCAAACGCGCACCCTCCCCCCTAACCGGTTTGCCTTTCGTAAATACCAGCGCGCCCGCAGCACAGCCCAGCCATTATCCCAGATTGCCTTCAATACAGACATACACTCTCATGGACCTGTCTACGCCCTACGGAGAACGCGGCTCGGGGCGCCCAGCAGCACAGAACCTGCGACAAGCACAATCAATACGAGCAGCAGCCCGACCGGTGGAGTAGAGGCAGCCGCGTCGAAGCGCTTCAGACTCAGCGCAGTGGGATTGCTGTCCAGTGACATCAGGTATTGAGTCCAATCCACCGAGGGCGCCGGGTAGTAGCGCTCATCACCAATTTCACCCACCGCCCCAAAGACGCCGCCTTGCCAGACAAGCTGCAAATCATCTGCGCCAGGTGTGAACCCGAAGTAGCTCAGCGCATCCACAGTGCGGATCCCCATGATGTCGTAATTCCAACTACCGCCGCTGTCCGTGCGCACCGCATGCCATTGGGAGGCCCCAGGGCTGCCCAGTCCGTCGCGATCAATTAGCCGCAGGTAGACGATTGCGTCAGCCACAGGGGTCATGGTGCCGTTCTGGTACATAATCCCAAAAGCGTGCAGTTGTGTTGGCTGGGCTGGGAGCGTCGCGCCAAATGTGATGGAGTAATATGACCCGCTGTTATCGTCGATGGTGATATCCCCGCCCGACTCTGAGTACACTCTCATATCAATCGTCGAACCAGCTGTCAGACCATAGATCGCCGCATAATGCGTGGTTGTATTGGGCACAAAATCATTCGCATCGATCCACGCCCCCAGGTCAGGATCGTACCATTGTACTTTGCCGTTGGAGGGGATATCCGTGGTCCAGCTGACCACCGCGGTCGTATCACGAATATCGTGGATATAAATTTTATGGATCTCAGGTGCCACCAACAACCGGGCTGCCTGCCCCGGTAGCGCCGGCATCGCCATCAGCAGCATTGCTGCAAACACCACCATCACATAAAAACTGAAACCACCCCGTTGAATTTTCATTTGCTCTCCTTACAATTTAACCTCAATAATTTCGATTTGCAACCAGGATTTGAGAAATTAATTAAGTAGACTCTCGCCCTAATCATTCTATTGCAACTATTTAACCACACTTTTGCCCAATTTAACGATTCAATATTTTCTGGTACAGCTCACCAAATTCGCTCGCCATGCGTTCTGCCGAGAAGTGTTCCTCCACCCGCCGGCGACCATATTCTCCCATTTGGATTCGCATGTCTCTTTCCTGTATCAACGTGATGATGTTCGCAGCCAGTTGATCGATGTCCTTCGGTGCCGACAGCAGCCCGGTCTTTCCATGCTCCACAATTTCACGCACCCCGCCGTTATCTAAAGCTACGACCGGCTTCTTCATGAGCATGGCTTCCAGGTACACCATACCAAACGGCTCTTCGAAGCTCGGGAAAGCAAAGATATCGCAAGCCGCCAGGAGCTCACGCACATCGCGCCGGTGTCCGGTAAAAGTCACTACGTCGCGTAATTCCGTTGTCTCAACCATCGCCTTCAGACGCTGTGTAAAGCTTCCCGGAAGTTCATCACCTTCTCCCACGATCAGCAAACGTACGTCAGAGTAGGATTGGTGCACTTTTCGCACGGCTTCGAGCAGCTCCATCTGGCCCTTATAGTAAACCAGGCGTCCAATTGCAGCCAGCAAAATCGTGTCTGGGCCGGTGTTGAACTCCTGGCGAATGCGATTGCCGTCTGCATTGGCATCCCAGCTTGATATGTCAATCCCATTATGTACATAATGCGTGCGGTCCGCTGGGTATCCCATCGCGATATTGGATTGGGCCACAAATGATGAAACGCCCACGATCGCATCGGCGCGTTTCATCACCCACCGAGTCAGTGGACTGATCCAGTTTTCTACCTTCACATGCAGGTGGATCACGCATCGTGCGCCGGTAGCTCGAGCTAGCAGGAATCCGTAGAATGCGTCCCGCGGTTTCTCGGTGCAGTGGATTATGTCGATGTGGTTAGCCCAGATGTACCTCGCTAATCCGGCCATATTAAAAACAACCTGCGGTGCGCCGGCAATTGTTCGCAGGATCGCTCTTGCTGTTGGAAGAGCATACACCGAGGGTCCAAAGTTCGTCGACCGCACCTTGAGATCGGGAACTGAAGCCAGGCTCTGCATCGCGGGTGAGTTCGCTTTCAGCGCAGCCGGGTTGCAAGCCAGGTGCACATCAAATCGCTCTCGCTCCAAAAAACGCATTAGCAGCCCATGAATCACCGAATCGGCATAAAATTTTTCCTGGGATTGGAGAAATAGGATCTTAATTTTGCTCACGGATGGGAGGAATATTTTTCTTTCTTTGAGAATAGGTATTTAGCATTATCGACGCGAACTACTGGATATTTAGCCATCCAGATGCCGCAGCAGCCTGGCAGGCACGCCTGCTGCCAGGGTATTCGGCTCGACATCCTTGGCAACCACCGAACCTGCGGCAATGACTGCACCCCGCCCGATAGTTACGCCCGGCAGTATGGTGCAGCGCGCCCCCAACCACACACCTTCTTCAACCACAACCGGTTTCGGCGTCAATCGCCCCGCCCGCTTTGCGCTTCCGGCAATCTCATGCGTACCCGTATAGAATTGCACGAATGGCGCCAATACCACGTTATCCCCCAGTTTAATTGTGCCTGAAAGATCCAGGTAACAACCTCCACTGATATACGCATATTTGCCTATGCTCAGGCGCTGGTACATGCCCGCGCCCCCCACAATCGTTGGTCTTCCCCAAAACACGGTGCCCTCGCCGATCTGGAAACCTGCCATGCGCAGCAGCATAGTTCGCAAGCGACTCCCCACGTAAATGGGTAGAGGCGCCATCAAGATTTGCGCCAACAACAGTCTTGGATGGATTTCTTTGAATTCTTCGTATAAGACCTGGCGGAATCGATTCAACCCTGCTTCCCTCCAGGTAATGGGATCAGTTGAGGCGCGGGCTTGGGCTCAGACTGCCAGGGCCAGCGCTTGCGAGGCAGGCTGACCGGACGGGCGATAATCGCCTCCAATCCGCTGAGCATGCCCATCACCGAACCAATATAAACCATGCTCTGTGCATCCCAGGAGATGTCCACATAGGCATAGGTAAAGTGCATCACGAGATACAGGCAGGCTGTCAGCGCGATCGCCTTAATTTCACCGTGCGGCATACGCCGCACCGCTCGCGCCCCCAGCGAGATCGCCATACTCACCAAAAATAGCATCGACACGAAACCACCGATGCCCCCTTTCAGCCAGATATATACGATGGAATTGTGAGGCAGGTAGTTCCACCAGGTAAAGAAACTGATATCCGGAAGCGGAACGATGACCTCGAATGTCTGCCCAAAACCCACGCCTGTCAGCGGGTGGCGATGCAGCGTATAGGTTAAGTTGAAATTCTCAATCTCACGGTAGACATTTGAAGATTGGTCTGCAATGTTGGCTTGTTCTGGCGCGATGACCGATTTGATCGCCTGGGCTGCCATTCCCGATACGCCTTCTTGATTCCAGAATAACACCAGGTAAATCAAAAACATTACCACCAGAGGAGGAATAGCTACCCATATAATGTGCCGTTTCTCCAGCAGCAAGAGCAGAAACATTAAACCCAGGGCAATCAACAAAGTAAGTATGGCGGCCCGGCGTTGAGCAGCAATGAAAGTCAGCAAAACCGGCGGCACCATGAGCAAAAGGACCAACTGCTTCCCGGGAGAAATCCCGTAGAATAAACCTGCAATCGCAAAAATGAAGACGGTGTTCAGGTGCAGCGCAGCAGAGTGATCGGTCATCGAGTTCACACCGGATAGCTCACCTTTCAAGACAAATAGATAGGTGTAAGTGCCGATAAGGCCCTCGATCAACAGCGCTGCCATGGCAAACCAGATCAAATTAATTACTTGCTGCCGCTCCTCTAAAAGATTGCTCGCCAGCACGATCATCGCGATCAAATAAATGATCGGGCGCAGCTCCCACATCGCAATATTGAGATTTCCACCCGTGCCCAGGCCATAGATCAGCCCAACGATCATGAAACCCAGGAAAACCATCGCCGGCCAGAACAGGGCGGTTGTACGGAAATTGATCTTGCGCTGCAGCGCGTCCCGCCCGATCCAGCCCAGAAAAGTCAATGCAATCAGCATTTCGAGCGGGCTAATAATGATGGCATCGTGTAAAAATAACATCGACTCATAGCTGGAGAAATTCTTCACGAAGGGGTACCAGGGGATCATACTCCCATCGCCTACCAGCGCAAAGAATACGGTCAGGTAGATTCCATAACGCGGGCGGTACAGGATAGCCAGCGCGCTGCCAGCCAGCAGCAGCCAGCCCAGGACCGATGGGGTCGGGCCGCGCTTATACAATAGAAAGGCCAGCCCCGCGGTAACTGCCATCATGCAGCCATACCACAGCAGCCAAATAAGCAGCTCCCGCAAGCGCCGGGAGTCAATATTCTGTTGGCGGTAGGTGCTGGAGATGCTGAACATACTCAATGGAGGCTAATTGGCAATTTCGTAATCAATGTCAGATCATATCCAAAACAAAGTAAACAAAACTAATCACCAGGCAAATCGCTAACAAGAGAAATGCACGCTTTCTTGTGGACTTCGACAATGTCACCAGTCCCACAACGAAAGAAAGGCTGAGAAAAGCCACGAATAGGACCATGGGTGCGTTTACCTGGCAGAAAGCAAACGGTAGATAGGACCCGGAGTAGCCATGTTGGTGCGGTTCATCACCACACCAAGAATAGGCAAATGGCTGATCTCGTCCAATGCCAGCCGGGCGTCTTCTACACCCGTGATGCCCTGGCTCACCACCAGGCAGCAGGCAGTGCCCAGGGATGCCAACGGTACAGAGTCGCTGGTGGAAAGAACCGCAGGGATGTCCAGGATAATGTGATCGAAACGCTCGCTAAGCTCTTCGATCACCTGGCGCAAATACGGATTTCGAGCCATCACCGGTCGTTCTTGCTTGGGTATGCGTCCCGATGTCACGTAACACAGGTTTTCCCAACTGGTATGGCAGATGATATCGTCTACGCTCGCCTGGCCTTGAAGCGCCCCGGCCAAACCTGCATTCAGCGTATTGCTCAATGACATTGCCGAAGGCCACCACCAGTTAAGTTCGACCATACACACGCGCACTTCCATATCGTGAGCCAGAGTAGCTGCCAGGGCTTGCGACAGCACGGAAAGGCCCTCCCGCCGCAAGGCTGCCAGCATGGACAGGCGTGCAGGGAATTTGGCTTCTCTGCTGACAACACGCGTGATCAACTGCCGCAAGCTGTCAATAACCTCGCCGGGATAGGTGATCGAGTGTGCGCCCGCGAATCCGGGTACGGTTAGAGCCAGCGGCTGATCGGAGTGGGGTTGTTTGGTTTTTTTGCTCATCGTATTAATCCTTGCCTATCATTCCTACTGAACCATTGACACGGCCGCGCAGGCGATTCACCACGCCCAGGCCCATGGATTTAATTAGCTCGATATCATCACGCGGGATCACGCGCATCAATAAAATCAACCCGGTATAAACCGCCGCGCCTAAAACCACCGGTATTGCAATAAAGCTGTCGCGCAACCACCAGATGCCTGCCACCATCAGCAAACCGGCGATCAGCGCGCGTACTGCCATCCACGCATTTTTCCAACCCAGTATGCCCCGGGGAATTAAATACAAACCAGCGATAAACATGCCGAGTTCGGTTACCACAAAGGCCAACGCCCCCCCAATTGCCCCGTTATTGAACTGGGCCTGGCACCACGGCACCAGCACCAAATCCAAAGGAATGCTGATTACCATCGCCGCAAACATCACCCACGTCCAGGTTGACTGTTTGTCCATCGAAATTAAGAAGTACCCTAACAGGGTGTTCTGATACGTGAAAATCAAAACGATACCCATCACCGCCAGCACTTGCCCGCTGTTGGCGAACCCGGGGCCATACAGGATTTTTACCAAAGAGTCGGCGACCACGAGCAAACCCAAACCGATCGGAATGCCGATCATGGTCATAAACTCAAAACTCTTGCGAATAATTTTGACGAATCCCTCCGGGTCGCTCGAAAACATCCGCGAGAGGGTAGGAAAGACAGCCGTCATGAAAACCGTGGGCACAAACAAAAACGTTCCAAATAATTGATCTGCAGTCCCATACCAGCCAACACTTTCCTCGCTGACCAGCAGCGAGATGATGACAATATCTACCTGCTGGTAGAGGATCAGAAACACGTATACCATTAGATATGGGAACCCCGCCTTAAGCATCCAGATGACCATTTTCCAGTCTATCCTGAGCTTAAGTACGGTAAGTCGGCGCAGGTAGGAAAGCAGTATGGTAGTGTGTACAAGCGCTGCCACAATTCCCACCATGGCAATCACCAGAACACCCTGCCCCAAGAGCAGCAAAACGATGCTGAGCACCGTCAACACAGTCTTGCCCACAACATTGCCAATAGAAACGTAATCCATGCGCTCCAGGCCCTTCAGCGAGGACTCCAGAGCGCCCATGATTTGTGCAATCAGGTTGCCAATACCGATGATGTAGATCACCTGCTTGGTTTCGGTGGGGTAGCCAACCAGGTTGACATACCCCACAATCCCTGCAAAACCTAGCAAGAAGATCACGATGCGCAGGAGTATGCTGGCATTCACCAGCTCAGGTGTGCGCGCCGGGGCGCGAGCAACCTCTTTGTTCAGCAGCAGGTCCATCCCAAATGCCGCCACGATACCCACGATTGCCCACAAGGAGTTCGCCAGGTGGAACTTTCCCACCGCGGCAGCCCCCAGGTAGCGTGGCAGAAAGACGGTTAATAACAGGGTCAATCCCCAGGTTGCGGCCTGAGAACCCATCAGGAAGATCGCGTTTTTGGCGATCTTCCGGCCTAAGCTGCTCATATTGGTTTGCCCGTCTCTATCGGGGTTTTTATTTCAGGAGGCAATCTTCTCACTTATTTCGACCCCCACCGGCGTACGGCTATCTCCTCGAGGAGGGACACCGTCTGTCTCTGCAGCAGAAATTTCGGCTGTCTGCCTACGTCGCAGGAACCGTTTTTGTGAGGCGCTGCTGTCGGGGATCATGGCCAATAGAGGCAGCTCAAGGCCGCGCTCGATATCGCCGGGCAATCGCAGGCTTCGATCCAGCAAAGCTCCCCCAAATACTGCGCCCGCGCTGAGAATCACGCCCGAGACGACAAAAATTGCCATATTCAGAGCCAGCTCGCGCAGCGACGTTTCAGGTTCATCCGGAAGTTCCGGGGCATCGATCAGCAGATAGGTCTGGCGAATATCGCTCTCGAGCTGCGCAATCGACAATCGCGCATTCTCTTCTTTATCCAAAGCACTCGCCCGGCGAGCTGCCACCAGGTCTATATTGCTTTGCAGCCGCTGGATATCGATCTGCTCGACGCCGGAACGCTCCCCGCGCAGCGGCAGCGGATTAGCCTCCAGGTATTGGCGCATCTCCTCACGTGCTGCTTCCAGACTCGCTTCGTAGGTAACAAGTACGTCGGTGAAGAATGCCAGGGCTGCTTCACTCTCGGCGCGCTGGATGTTCACCTGCCACTGTACATAGCTTTCGATCACTGCGTTGACCAGCTGTTTGGCTACTGTTGGATTAACACTAGAGGCAGTAATTAAAACCTGATTATCTCCCAGCGAATAGATGCGTACGTTGCTGCGCGTCTCTCCAATTGCCTCGGCAATCGCCTGGTCACCCATGCTCATCTGGCTTTCCAGATCCGTCTGGTTGACGATCGCGCGGATGAAGGCATTGGTTTGCATCAGCTCATTGAGGTCGTTGGTGGTCGCCTGGGCCGGAGATACCCACCAGGTGCTATCATTATTTCGCACCGCTGTCAGAGTCGATAGATAGGACTCCTGCTGTACGTAAAGCACACCCTTAGCCACGTACTTGGGCGTAGACGTCACAAAGAACACCACCGCTACAACCGACATGATGACAATCGGGAGGAGATACAGCCAACGGTGGCGAAAATAGCTCTCCAGCAGACGAAGAATCACCGTTCTTATCATAGTTCCTCTATTATATCTAAAAAACAATGCAATTGTAATGCATTCTGGGGTTCGCCGTATTACAGTTTTCTGCCCTGAGTGTCACGAAACCTGAAAACCTCCTCCGGAAGCAGCATTCCGGAGGATGAACTATTTGAGCGATCTCTCGGATTATTCGATCGGTGTGTCTGAACAGAGATCCGCTGGGCTGTCGAAAGGGCTAACCACACTGGCGCTCGGCGTTGCGCCCGCGCTTGACGTTGCGCCCGCGCCTGCTTGTGCGCCCACGTCTGGTGACCAAAAAGAAATATCCCGCGCATGCCATTCGCCCCCCCACCAACTCTGTCCCCTGAACATAACCTGTGTGATCCCTGGCGGGATGGGGGTCCAGTACGACCAGAAGGCGCCTTCTTCATAGCGCAGTTGTGCTTGAGTCTCGGCAGTCTGCCAGGTAGCGCCGCCGTCAAAGCTGACCTCGATTTGCTTGCCGATCGCAGCGAAACGCAGGTATGAGCCAACCTGGGATGGAGTCGTAAAGTTCACTGTTGGCACAGCCGGGTTAGCATAGCGCTGTTCTGCCCCGATAATGGTAAACGGTACTGACGGATAGATGCTGAAGTTATCCCAATGCCAGGTGTTCGGCC
Organism: Anaerolineales bacterium; assembly: GCA_041736465.1. GTDB lineage: Bacteria > Chloroflexota > Anaerolineae > Anaerolineales > UBA4823 > JAJUJL01. The sequence goes on from JBGSTO010000160.1 coordinate 20,676, forward strand.
CGCAGCCCGAGCAGTCTTTTGTCGGGTTATAAGAGTGATGTCCGAATTGCACCACACCCTGGGTGAAATTCAAAGCCGAGATATCCGTATCGATCCACCAAAGGTCGTACTTCGGCATCCCAAACTTTAAATGCGTCCTGGAAATGCGCAGCTCAAAAGTTTCCCGCTGCATAAAGCTGGGTACAAAAACTTCCTCATAACCCAGAAATCCCCCCACCTTTAGCGGCTCGGTTTTAAAATCGCGTACAACCTGGCCCGAAAAAGTGGTGTTTCCATTGAACACGCCCATCTCGACCTTGATGGAATTGCGCGGCTCACCGCTCAGATCAGGCAAGAAAGCGGCCAGCGGCAGTTGCAGGTGATCGCTATAAGGGGTAATCCAGATGTCAACCCAATCGCGCGTCGACGTTCTACCGGTAGACATGTCGAAGCGAATAACCGCCTCTTGATTGGTAAAGTCCACCATGTGGTCAGGCGTTAAGTAAATCACACCGTAGCCATCATCGTTGATGGCGGTCATCATATGGTTGCGGCACAGGTAAACCGCGTCTTCGTAGCCGCTGATCAGATGGGTGAGCGGCGGCGGCTCACAATTTGGCCCATGCCCGGCATTCATCGGCGTAAGACTGTATAAAAGATCTCGGTTTCGGCTGTGGACTGTAATATCCCAGTTCTTAGGTTCCCAGGGCTGGGGCGTGGATGGCGAGTTGCCATCGAACGTCTCCAGAAATTCCCCGTTGGCAGCCACACGATTTAAATAATCAATCTCGGGAAAGAAAATCTTCTGAGTAAGCTGAACCGTACCGGGCGGTGCCAGCTCTGGAGGCTGTCCCGGCAGGAAAGCCGTTACTCCCACAACAATCAGTATCAGGTTCAACCAGGTAAAATGTCTCATATTAGATTCACCAATATCTGCACAAGCCCTACAAATAAAATCGCGCAAAGCGGCTTATGCAATCAGGATTTCAGCTCCCAGCCCTAAAGCATTTAGGCTGGCCTGGATCTCTTCTTTGTAATTGCCATTCATAATTACCACCGATTCCGGCAGGTAGCTCTTCAAGAACCCCGGTGGTACGATCTGCTGACCGGTTCCGGCGACGAACATACCGCGTTTGCGAGGATTGATATCCACCACGTACTCAATCGAGGTGTCTGCTTTCAGAGCGTTCAAAAACGACACGCCCTTAGAACCCGCTCCCCACACCACGATACGCTGTTCTTTGTTTGCCATTGTCTGCAGGCGCTGCCTCCAGGCGTTCAACTTTGCCCGGTAGTTCTCTCCGAACGTGGCCACGTCGCCTGCCATCTGTTCGAGGTCTATTATATGGGGCAAAGCCTCATTGCTGGGATAGCCTATCGGTACTGCCTCGATGGTCAAGAATTGGCCGTTGAAAGTCTCGCGTACATCCAGAACCCGAAATCCATTTTGACCAAACAGCTGCCCCAAGGAGTGGCGGCTGAAATAAGAATAATGCTCGTAAATGATATCCCAGATGCCCAGCTCTCCTACCGTATACATCACGTTCGGAACTTCGAAAAACACCACCATCTCTCGACGGTCAGCAATGGCCTGGCGGATGGATCGCAAAAAGGCATCCGGCTGGTATATGTGTTCTAGCACGTGACGGCTGCAGATAAAATCAGCGGGTTGGCCGGCGTACTTCTCCGAGTAAAAATCCTGCACCATAGTGATGGAGGAGTGCTGTCGTTCTGCTGTGGGGATATAGCTGGGGTCGAAACCAATCCCCCGGTTTCCGCCGCCTTCCACCAGCATGGTTAAGAAATCTCCCTGACCGCTGCCAATCTCGATCACGTCTTTGCCATTCAGGCCGTGCCGCTCCACCAGCTCTGCAGCCAGTGACGTGGCGTATTCTTGAAAACGTGGCGAGAAATGCAGCGAATTTTCGTAAGACTGGGTGTATTCCATCATTTCCGGCTCGAAAGCGCGGTTGAAGATGTGACCGCAGTCCGGGCAAAAACACAGGCGGATCTCGCCGCGCGGCGCCGCCTGGGCAGCTGCTTTGGACGTCCATAGCAGGTTGCAGTGCACAGGAGCCTGTGCAATCACCATAAAATCTACCTGCACCTCCCCACCACAGATCGGGCAGTTTACGTTGAGACCTTGCATTTCTGGCACTTAAATTTCCTCCACGCTGAGCAGCTCCGGCGCCAGGCCCATCTGGCTGAGGCTGCCCTGAATTTCATTACAGTAAATCGGATTCATCACGATGACCACGTCGGGGCGGTATTCGATCAGCGTCCGTGGCGCCACAACTTGCTGCCCTGTTCCCGCCAGATAAGTGCCGGCTTTGTGCGGGTTGATATCCACGGCATACTCAATCTCATTCCGGCTGATACCCAGTGTCGTCAGAAATGCCACTGCCTTCGAGCCCCCTCCCCACAAAACAATTTTCTTCCCGGCTTTGTTCAGCCCAGCAATCTTTTCCCGCCAGGCTGCTCGATTCCTGGAAAAATCTTGCTTGAAACGGTCAATTTCCTGGCTGAATACCGCCAGATCGTCTTCCTGGGGCAGCCGCGGGCTACCATCGCCTGTTCCCGGATGCGCTGAAATCATCAAGTATTGATCATCGTAATCGGTCCACAGCTCCAGCACGTCAAACCCTACCTTGCGAAACAATCGGGCAATAGAGCCCAAGGTGAAATAGGAGCAGTGCTCGTAATAAATATCCCAAAAAGCCACGTCGTTGAAGACATAGCGAGCATTCGGCACCTGAAAAAATACCACAGTGTCGGGGTCATCTCCAGTTGCACGCCGCACCGTGGCTGCAAACTCGGCAGTCTGGTGGATATGCTCCATGGTCATCTTGCAGCACACAAAGTCGCCGGGCGTATCCGCGTATTTTTCGGAGTAAAAATCTGCCACAAAAGCCACATCAGCCGCCGAGGCTCGCAGGCTGCGCTCAGCGACATAAGCCGGGTCAAACCCAACACCGCTGTTGTTTCCCATTTCGCATAACAAAGTCAGAAACTCGCCCTCTCCGCAGCCGATTTCGATGATGCGTTTGCCATGCAAGTCATACCGGTCGATCAGGTTCTGCGCCAGGCGGCGATGGAATGCATTGAATGTAGAGGAATAGCCCTGGGTGGACTCGTATTTGGCCGAGTATTCGTGCACGGAGGGATCGAAAGCCACATTGGAAACAAACCCGCAGGACTGGCAATATCCCAGCCGGATGTCGCCTTTGGGATAATCCAGCGCTTCCTGTCTTTGGGTGTGCAGCAGCACGCTGTGAACGGGTACGCCTGCCACCTCGTAAAAGACAGACATGGGCTCAACCCCGCAGCTCGGGCAGGTTAAATTCATAGTTTGATTATCGTGATTCATGCTGTTCCTTTATTCCGGGTCGGCTACGTAATTTCCAACGATCCAACCCGCCCCAGGGTAAGAATTCTCCAGTGTGCTCACAAGATAGCCATGCTGCTCCAGGAAAGTCCGGCAGCTCTTATACTTAAGATCGTAGGCATCCTGAGCCCGGTCATCGATCTCGAACACCACCACCGGGCGACAGGTGTCCAGCGTATGCGCCATGCCGCGCAATACCTCAATCTCTGCGCCCTCAACGTCGATCTTGACGGCCTGAGGTGGTCGGATTTCGTTTTGTGCAACCAGTTCATCAATCGTCACCAGCCGGACAGGCAGCACTCCCTTCACATCCGGTGGGCGTTCTGCAGTTGCCAGGGCAGATCCGCCAACGTAATCGGCTACCATCAGCTCACCCATCCCGCTGTGATCGGAGGCGGCTGCATCGAGGATGCGTACGTTCGAGAAAGCATTGGCCTCCACATTGGCTCGCGCCCGCTGCACATTCTCAGGCAGCGGCTCGAACGCAAATACAAACCCATGCGCTCCCACCAGCCGTGCCCCAATCACCGTGAAGAATCCAACATTGGCGCCGATATCGAAGAACACATCGCCCGGCTTCAATCGCCGCGCCAAAGCCTCCTGAACCGGCATCTCATTGGTTCCCAGGGCATAGGCTGGATTGGATTCGCCTGAGTGAAAACGCAGTCCCGCGCCATGTCCAGTTGGGATCGTCACCCAATGTCCACTGACAAGCTTGCGTGCCATCATACGCACTAGAGGCATACTTCGCAGCCAGGCGATGAATGGTCGCGGCAGCCGTTTGCTCAACCCCGAAAAATTAAAGCCAGCCATGCTGAAATATTTATCCTTTCGCCTGGACGATTAATCGCCAGGTCTCGCTTCCGCTGCCATTCGCCTGTTACGAATACCACTCTGCCCCGGATGCTCAGCCGGGGCATATTCGGTTACAGCCGGGTATGCGGGCGGAGAAACTTGGCTTATCGCTGGCAAATGTCCAGTTCTAAGACCTTTGGCCTGTGACAGACCTAAACTCTACGATTCCATCTGACCCGAAATATCAAGTAGATCATTAACCCTGCGCCTAAACCAGCCAGCAGCACTTCCCATAATAGCCCCAGGTGCTGCGGGGCAGGCGCATCGTCCAACCAGCCAGATTCTAAAGCAGGCGGTTGAACCACCGGCGCATCTGCCGCCGGTGGCGCAGCCAGTGAGTTAGCATTGGCATCATAGAAAGACTTGATTACTGCCGGCAAATACAGCATGGGTTCCAACTGAGCGGTAGAAGGTCGTGGACCTGCCAGGTAGTTCTGCTGCACCTCTGCAGCGCTCAAGCCCCGGCAGTAAATTGCTACCAGTTGGTATTCTCCCAGCCAGGGGCGGTCTCCACTCAATTCATTTGCCAACGCCAGGGTATGACCGGCATCCCAACCGGAGAAATCCCCCCCCGTGCTGCCGCTGGCCGCTTCAACGCCGTTTTTGTAAATCTTGGTTACCCCAGATGCCGCCCGGGTGAACACCACATGCGTAAGTTGGGCGCTCACAGCGCCTGAACTTGTAGCCAGCGAGGGAACGCCATTCTCACTCGTTGTTGTGGTCCGTAAGCGCACATCGTAGGTGCTGAATTCCTGTCCCAGGGTGAAATTGCGATTGAGTGGGTCCAGTGAGAAAGTCAATATGCGCGCAGGTCCATCCTGATTGGTATTGGCAGGCTTGATCCAGGCCTCCAGGGATAGTTCATTGCTGGCTTTGCAGGCGCTCAGAATCTTTGTCTCTTCGCTCTGGGCGGTAATCGAGGCAGAGGCATTGATCGCCAGTCCTCCCCCATTGATCCAGTTCACTGCACCTGTGCTGCCAATCTGCAAATTAAGCGGCGAGCCTACTCCCGAAACATCACCGATTACATTCCCGCCGTTCTCAGCAAATGTATACAACACCTGAAGACCATTCGTCACCCGCGTGCCGCCTCCAGGTGGAGAGGTTGGAGTAGGAGAAGGGTTAGGAACAGGGGCTGGGCTAGGCGTGGGTGTTGGCAGCGGGCTGCCCTGCCCATCGTTACGCCACAGGTGTACAAATTGATAGTCATCCCAGGCAATGCTGGCAATATCCAGGTCGCCATCCCCATCCAGGTCGACGGTGCGGGCGCCCAGGTGGCTTTCCTTGTCGCTGGAAATCGGAGCTTCCACCAGGCCTCCGCTGCCGTCGTTATACCAGATAGACAGCTTCTTCGTGCCGCGGTGCTCTGCCAGAATCACATCCGTGTCGCCATCTGCGTCCATATCCGCCACATCCATACTGTTGGTCGTGGCCTGGCTGGTGATCAGGTGACGGGTCCAGTTCGCGCTGGTTGGATCGGCTGGCGCCTCCCACCAGAAAGTCTGGGCATCCGCGTCGCCGCCGTTCTCCTCGGATACCACAATATCCAGCCGCCCATCTTTATTAATATCCGCCACTTCAGTACGGTCAGGGAAGAGCGCCTCGTCGAACGACCCGATGTGGAAAGCCGGCCAATTTTCCGACCCATTCCCAGGGTTGCGGTACCACTCGACCCGTTTTGAGTCTCCCGTTGTAGCCGCGATATCCAGGTCGCCATCACGGTCGATATCCCCCAGGGCAAAGCCTTCATCGGAGGGGTTCGCATTGACATACACGCGCGGCCAGCTGCCGCCTGCCGGGCTGGCAGGCACGCGGAAATAATAAATTCCCGCTCCGCTGGAGAACAATACTTCTTCTTTGCCCCCCGCCTCCACCTGGCCCACACGGTAGCCTTGCGCTCCCAGGGTGTGGCTGGCTTGCGGCAATGTGCCAATCTTAACCGAGTTCCAGGCGCTGCCTGCGCTGCTGGTTGCCTCCAACCAATACAACGCTATATCGGTCTCATCCTTGTGCGCCACCAAATCTACCAGGGCATCGCCATCCACATCCAGGGTCAAAGCCGCGTGCATGCCATCCGGCAGCGGCAGTTGTGCCCAGGCGCCGGCCATATCGCCGCCCGGGTTGCGATACCAATAGCGGCCTGAAGCAATATCCTTCTTACCATCTCCATTAATATCCGGAAATGCCAGGCCGAAAGTCTGGGCGTGCGCGGCAGACACCTGGATATACATCCACCGTGAGATCGTCTCTAGGTGATTGATCCACAGCTTCACCGGCGGATTGCCGGTCCAGTTGGCTCCATAGATGTCGAAGTCGCCATCGTTATCGATGTCAGCCACCACGCCGTTGTGAATACCCCCAGTATCAACCACCTGCTTCTGCCAGGCAGTCGCCTGTCCATCTGTGTTCTCCATGACCATGATCTCGGTGGCAGAAGAGGTATGCATTTGCGCCAAAACCACATCCAGGTCGCCATCCAGGTCCATGTCGGCAGCCTGCAAGGTATGAGCTTTCTCCAACCAGTTAATGATCGTGTGCTTCGTCCATGCGCCGGTGGGATCGCTGGCAGTGGGCGTCCACCAGTCCACATCCGCAGTATCCTCCGAGCTGGAGAAAAGCACATCCACCTTGCCGTCCTGGTTCAGGTCCACCACCAGGGCTTTAAAGTTGCCCGGCGCTGATCCGATTGTATGTTGGCTCCAATTTCCAGGTATACGCGCCGCCGCGCCGCCGGGATTGCGCAGCCACACGCCCTGCAGCACCAGGTCGGTATTATTATCTTTATCGATATCGCCGCTTGCCATCCCCTCATAGCCTGTGCTCACCCCACTGAAAACCTGCTTGCTCCAGGTGTTGGCAGCTGTTTGGAAGAAGACCATCGCTTCGAGATTGTTGCGGGTAGCAACATCTAAGCGACCGTCTTTGTCGTAGTCCGCTGGTTTAACGTCCTTGCCATTACCATTGACGGCGCCAATCGGGTGTTTCTCCCACTGCGCCCCCACCGTGGGGTCCCCGGATGGTCTGGGGTTCTCAAACCACATCAGGTTGTTACCGCTGTCCCCATCCGGCACGATGATGTCCAGATCACCGTCGCCATCCACGTCGCCCAGGGCGCCATCGGTAGTGAATTCAACCGCCGCTGTGGCAATTTCAGTCTTCGACCAATCTGGGTTGTGATACCAGTTTAACGTCTCCCCATAAGCCGCCATGCCGCCGATCAACAAATCGGGCAAGCCATCTCCATCGATATCCCCGACCAGCTTGACATCCCCGGCGGTCGACGAGTCCACCTCAACATACTCAAATGGAATGGTTAAGAGCGCCGATTCAGGCGAAATACCCAGGACCTCACCCAGACGATACATGCCCACGTTTACCGCACGGCATGATAACAATGCCCCGGCTAAAGATAAAAGCACAAGGGTAAACGACAGGCTGTTACGCACATACTTCATGAGATCATCCTTTTCGATTGCCGATAAAGATCGTATTACGGATAAGCGTGTTTTCAGTTTTAAAAATTTACCTGCTTTCTGAGTAGAAAGCATTAGCTTTTCACACTCGCTGAGAATCGCTTGAATATTGTACCAGTGTCATCCCCCCATTCCCAATTCGCCGCAATCCCCACCCTGGAAATATTCAACCGCTCTGCTGTTGGGTAGATATCCGTCAACGACCGGTAAAGCACCGGTTCATCATCCAGGCTAACCAGGATTCGCATGCCGTCGAAGATCGCACCCAATTTGTGCGGTTTCCCCCAGAAAATTCGGCTCCCGACATTCGACCACACGGCATCATATATCTCCTCATAGCCATGTAAATGGTAAAAAGAGGATATAGAAGAACCATCGAAAATATCATCCAACCAGTTATTGATTACCAGATAGTTTTCTGGATCCTGCCAAAATATCAATCCACCCCGGCCCTTTTCCCCCTGGTTCCTTGCTGTTCCTGGTGGTGTAATCCAAACACTCACATCCGCAAACCCAGGCTGTATCCAGGGGATCGTGTACGCCAGCCGACCAGGGTTGTGTCGAGTAATATCCGCATCCACTCGAACACTGTCCTCACCGGTGAGCAGCATTCTCCCTTTGCCAATCTCTTTCCGCCAACTTAATCCCTCTGATCCCTGGTGTCCATTCAAGTCTCCTGGCTCACCCGTGAATTCATCTGTAATCATACTGCGGTTCCCGGCGCCTATTTGTGTAAAATCCAGGGAAAGACAATCCGGCACATTAAGCTTTCTCGGATGTGCCTCAAAATTGCGCAGATATAGCTCGCCCGAATCGCCGGATGAGGTTATGCCAACACCACACGCATAGCTGTAACGCGTATCCAATATTGTTGATTGAAAAGCAGGCTGTCCATCCAAATAAAAATTCAATTCTTTCCCATTATCAAGAACCTGGAGCGAATGGGTGCACCCGTTTATCAGCCGAACTCGATCGCTAACTGCGCAATCTTGCCACTCAGCGCCGGTTCTAATCTGTGCCTGGCACCCCTTGGAACTGGCGAGAAAGCGCCATCCGTACTCCGCATCCTGGCAGCGAAAAAGCAGCCCGGCCTCTGCATACCCCTCGGCTGGCACCTG
>JBGSTO010000587.1:0-2528 GCA_041736465.1 Anaerolineales bacterium
GCCGGTACTCCGGCGCAATGCCGGTACTCCGGCGCAATGCCGGTACTCCGGCGCAATGCCGGTACTCCGGCGCAATGCCGGTACTCCGGCGCAATGCCGGTACTCCGGCGCAATGCCAGTACTCCGGTGCAATGCCGGTACTCCGGCACAATCTGCGGATTAAGATTTGAGCTCTGCCTGCCGGTTAGCTGCCCTTACCGCGGAAGAACTGGATCATATCCAGATCGCCCGGGGAGTGCGCGCAAGCCGTCAGGGCTACCGCTGCCTCGGCACGGAACTGGGTGCCGTGGTTGACGACGTGCACCAGGATGTGCCATAAGACCGTCTCTTGAGCATTGCCGCGCGTGGTGCGGTAGTGCACGGGCCACTGCAGATCATCATCGCTGAGCGAACCCAGGTACAAGCGCATGCTGTCTTCTTCGATCCGCCATGCGCCGCGCAGCGCTTCCTGGGAAGGGAAATCATTTTCTGAAGGCAGGTACTGCGGTGAGATGCCTTGCTGGCAGCGCATGCGCCAGACCATCTCTGTGCCCAGGATGTGCACCAGGGCGCCGCGCAGGCTGCCGTGGCTCAGTGCGTAGCGGGCGATGAACTGTGCCGGTGAGACCTTATCGGCGGCATCGAGCACGCGGGCGTTAGCCCAGTAATTGTACTCAAACAGTGTCAAGAGAGCGGACTTATTCATACACTCTATTCTAATCCACTTCACTCTTCGCGCCCGTCCAGCTTCTTAGCAAAATTAAGAAATTATATTAAATGTGAGTTCGGGAGAAGAGGTATTGATGTGGAATTACCTGCGTCTGCCAATCCATCTGCGCACGGACCCTGCGTAGCGGAGATAACCTTCCCCGAACGTCGCTTGCAGATATTTTTCTTCCGGGACGATTAATACAAAGTGGATCGCGCCGGTAAACGGCAGGAAGAAAATCAACATCCAGAGCGAGTTCAGCAATACTGCCAGGCCAAGGTAAACGACTGCTCCCGCCAGATAGAGTGGATTTCTCGACCAGGAGAAGGGACCTGTCGTGATGAGCTGAGTGGTTGGAAATCCGGGATCGGTCGGTTGACCGGCCTGGCGAAACTGGCTGCGCGTCAGCACAACCATCACCAGGCCAATCGTTAACAATAGGATCCCTGCGCCGATGGAGGCTGCCCTCGGCACCCATCGAGATAAAGACAGCGGAACCAGAAAGTTGAGAACCAGGCTGAGGAGCAGTGAGATTCCGAATATCATCTCAGCCGTCATCCAGGCGTGGGTATGGGCAGCAGCTTTATTCATTCCAATCAAATATGAATACGATTTCCAGCCCGTTTACGAACAGCCTTTAGTCACACTTACTGGGTATTTTTCTTCTCGATGGGCAGGAGTCTTTCCGTCTCTTCCTGGCCCAATATCTTCTCAACAATATCGCGGTCAATTGATACACCGTCCAAATCCACCTGCACCAATCGCAACCGGTCAGGTTGATTACCATTCAGATCAAAAATAGTCGTAAAGTGGGCGTGAAGTTTGTCATACAGGTCCGGGCTGTGTGCACGGCTGGTCAAGAATAGAGGTGAGCTTTCACCATCCGAATCGGATGTGTATAATCCCCAATACATGTCCGAATCATAGCGCTCGATGGTGATATAGGGGCATAATAAAGCGATTTTGATAAACAGCTTCCCTCTGGGTTTATCAAGGTTGCCATGTGACTTTTCTATTTCATACCGTATTTTTAAGGCCCGATAGATCGCAACACAGAGACGTATGCTCTCTTTCTGTCGATTCTTAAGCACCTCTACGGAACGAAAACCATCCTCGGCGAAGCGTTGAGATAGAAAATTTGCATCAGGATGGACGAACAACAGCCTGGTTCTTGAATCTTCGAGCAATATATGATTGATCATCTGCGGCCTGGCCAGATCGCGCAGACATCCGTCAAGGGTCACACCCATGCCATCGAATTTTTTGGCTTCAAATTTCCGTTCATGAATTTTGGTGGGCGTAGTTTTACGTTGCAGCGTGGTTAACTCTACGTGACGGTTTTTCGGTCGTTCAGCTAACAGCCGGTCTGCTAAATTCACAGCACCGCTGGCGATTAAACCTATACCAACACCTTCAAAAAGCGAGATAACCATAGGATGGGGTGAGATGTTTGCATATCGAATAGCAAGCGATATAAAACCGACAAGCATCAGGCCAATGTTTATGGCAATAAACTTAGATCTGTCAACTGGGATCATGATTCCTCCGCCGAATTTGCACTCTACCACCCGCCCGCTCAGGCAATTTCAATTCACATCCATGATAACAATATACTTGATTTTTTCGTAACCTGTCAATCACCTCGGCGGACAGGTGCTATGCCTCATGTCAGCTCCCTCTTCTCAGCCGCGGGACGAGAGTAATCGCTTCAACCCAGGGCTGCCACACGAAAAACATACGGGCATGTCTCCCAGGGCAGGACTGGCAGACATGCCCGCACTCACCGAGTCGAACCGGCGGAGGTCTGTTCGGGATCAGCCGTGCTCGCTTTGGGCGCTCG
>JBGSTO010000591.1:0-5828 GCA_041736465.1 Anaerolineales bacterium
ACACTGACCAACAGACCCTTCTCGACTGCACGCATGCCGCAATTATAAAGAAGAATCGCCATACCTGCCTGGCCTGTTAAACCCGATTTGACAAGATACCCTGCCTGGGGTAGAATTTGTTCGCCTTACTCGGGGCGTGGCGCAGCCCGGCTAGCGCGCTTGCATGGGGTGCAAGAGGCCCTGGGTTCAAATCCCAGCGCCCCGACAGAAGTGAAAACCTCAAAGGTCTGCGAGACCTTTGAGGTTTTTGTCTTTAAATGCGAACGCCCGGGTGAGGGGGGCACCCAGACGCTCGCAACTAAAGTTTATCATAATATCAAGAGATTTGCAACGGATTTCTTAGCTTTTCCCGCGTAAAATTCGCAAGAATCTCGCATGATGATTCAACCTTAATCAAATATGAACGCTTCGCAAAGCCTAGAGCAGTAGGTTATAATCCCGAATATATGACCAGCAGGATCAGCCGGCGTGATTTCTTAAAGGTAAGCGGTCTGGCTATGGCGGGTTTGTCGATCGGACCGGTATTCCCACGCCCGGAGGAATACGACCTCGGGCGCATCGGACGCATCACCATCAACCAGGTGGATCTGTACAGCAAGTCGCGTGACGACAGCGAGATCATCGGTAAGCGCTACCGCGACCAGCTTGTGCACATCTACTATGGTGTGGAATCCCCCGATGGCCCGGCGTACAATCCGCTTTGGTACCGGGTGTGGGGCGGCTACCTGCATTCCACTTATCTTCAAATCGTTGAGCTGAAACACAACCAACCCCTCGCTGCGGTACCCCAGGCAGGCCAACTGTGCGAGGTCACCCTGCCATATACGGTAGCCTACCAGTATGACTCATGGCAGGGCTGGCATCCCTGGGAAGGCTCGCGCCTGTACTACCAGACCACGCACTGGATCACAGCCATCGAAGAAGGTCCGGATGGCAAGCCCTGGTACCTGCTCACCTCTGAAATCGATGCCAACCTGAGATATTTTGTTCCTACCGCACATCTGCGCCCCATACCCCCGGAAGAGATTGCACCCCTCTCCCCGGATGTTCCGGCGCACTTGAAACGCATCGAGGTCTCGATTGGCCGCCAGACCTTCACCGCTTTCGAGGATGGCCAGCAGGTATACACCTGCCGGATATCATCTGGAGTACCCACCAGGGGCGCCTCCCCCAACGACCTGCCCACTGCTACGCCAACCGGCGAGCACCACATCTTCTCAAAGATGCCCAACAAACACATGGGCAGCATCACCGGCAACCCGGATGCCATTGCCGGCTTCTCTCTTCCAGGCGTTCCGTGGACGTCATTCTTTCGCAACCCGGGCGGCTACGCCTTCCACGGCACCTATTGGCACAACAATTTCGGCGTGCAGATGAGCCATGGCTGCATCAATATGCGCAACGAAGACGCCCGCTGGCTGTTCCGTTGGTGCACTCCGGTATTCGACCCGAAAATCGAAGATCATTCCGATTGGGAACGCCGCGGCTACGGTACGCTGGTTGAGATTGCTTGAGGTTTGCAGCCATGAGCGCACTCTCGCGTCGGGAAGTGCTCAAATTAGCCGCCGGTCTCGCCGCCGGCAGCCTGGCGTCCCTGGCATCTGCTCCATTCACTGGTTTCTTCCCCCCTGAGAGCGGCGCCGCGCTGCCGCTTGGCAGGGGGCGCGTCGGTGCAGATTATATCTACCGCTACAGCTACCCGTCTTTTCGCAGCCAGCGGCTGGGTGTGCTGCGCCGCGATGAGGTTGTAGATATCTACCTCGACCTGAAATCCGCCCACGGCCCGCTATCGAATCCGGTGTGGTACCTGCTGGACGATGGCTTCATACACAGCGGCTACATCCAGCGCGTCGACCAGGCGCATGAAAACAACCCGCTGGTCGAAGACATCCCCGAAAGCGGCCTGCTGGGCGAGATCACCGTACCGGTCACCATATCCCAGCGATGGACGCGCTCGGATGTCTGGCGCCCCCTATACCGCCTGCGCTATACGTCCACCTTCTGGGTGACCGGAGTTGACGAAGGCCCGGATGGCTCCCCCTGGTACCGCCTGACCGATGATTTGCTCAACATTCGCTACCACGTGCCATACACTCACGTGCGGCTGATCGCCCCCAAAGAAATGGCGCCCATTTCCACCCAGGTGGATCCCGACCAAAAACGCATCTACATCTCGATTGCCGAACAAACCCTGACCGCATTCGAAGGCCAACGCGTGGTAATGACTACCACGGTTTCTTCCGGTTTGCCCACGCCGCAGGATTTCGAAGGGGATTTACCCACCGACACGCCGACCGGACGCTTTCGCATCCAGACGAAATTCCCATCCCGCCACATGGGCGACGGTAAAATTACCGCCGATCCAGACGCCTACGAGCTGCCCGGTGTGCCGTGGGTGTGCCTGTTTACTAAAGATGGCATCGGTCTGCACGGCACTTACTGGCACGACAACTTTGGACGGCGCATGAGTCACGGCTGCGTCAACCTGCGCAACCGGGATGCCCTGTGGTTGTACCGCTGGACAACTCCCATTGCCGGGCCGCAGGATTGGTACCGCCGCGAGATGGGCACCCTGGTCGAGATTAGCTGAGTCCGTGCGGCTCACCCGGTGCGGCTGCCGCCGTCGATCTCAGCCAGCAGAGAGCGCAGCGCGGCGTGCTGGTTGGGCTGTATCCCCAGATCCAGCAGCGAGCCAGGATCAGCCTGCAGGATTTGCGCTCCCAAACCTGAGTGCCGCCACATTTTCAAATCCTCTTCCAACGGCGAGCCGATGATATCTTCACGCGCGATCCTGCCATCCGCCATCACCAGCACGCGCTGCATCTGGCGTGCTACCGACGGGTCGTGGGTCACCACCATGAAGGTTGTCCCTTGAGATGCGTTGAGCTCTTTGAGCAAGCCAAGCAGCTCCATGCCGGCGACGCTGTCCAGGCTGCCGGTAGGCTCATCTGCCAGCACCAGCGGCGGATGATTCGCCAGTGCGCGGGCGGCTGCTACCCGCTGGCGCTGCCCGCCAGAAAGCTGTCCGGGCAGGTGGTGCATGCGATCCGCCAGCCCGACCAGATCAAGCAGCTCTTTAGCGCGTTTGCGGCGCGCGAAGTACCCTGCCTGCCCAACCATCGGAATCTCCACGTTTTCCAGGGCGCTCATGGTGGGCAGCAGGTTGTGCAGCTGAAACATAAAGCCCACGGTACGCGCCCGGAAGCGATCTTTGTCGCGCAGGCGAGCGACATCCTGCCCATCGACCAACACACGCCCACTCGAGGGCAGATCCAGCGCGCCGATCACGTTCAGCAGGGTGCTTTTCCCGCTCCCGCTGGGTCCCATGACAGCCACCATCTCACCATGTGCGACGCGAATATTGACTTGATCCAGGGCGCGGATTTGTTCGCCGTCGCCGTAGATGCGGCTGAGATCGATTGTCTCGACGATCCATTGTGTCTTATCCGTCATAGCTGCCTCCTGCACCGCTAATTTGCCCATCAACCAAACCAATCACTCGGTTTCGATATCCACAAACGCCGTCATCCCCCAACGCAGCGCATCAGGCAGCTCATCCAGCTCGATGACCACCGTGTAGTTTACGCTGCTGCCCTCACTGGCTTTTGTGGCTATACGCAGTACGCGTCCGGTGATTTGCAACCCGGCAGCGCGTCGAAAGTCACCGTTGCCTTGCTGCCTGCTTTCACCCGTGCTACGTCGATCTCATTCAAATCGGTCGTTTCCACGCGCAGCCTGCTCAAATCTGCCAGCAGCAGCACAGGCTGTCCGGGGGGTGCCCATTCGCTCTGACGCACGTACAGCTCGCTGACCGTACCGCCAAAAGGCGCAGAGAGTTCGAAGTCTTTCAAAGTCGCTTCCGCTGCGGCGAGTTGTGCCTGAGCGTTCGCCAGGCTTTCCTGGGCCAGGCGCACATCTTCGGGATCAGGTCCTGCCTGGTAGATTTCCCAGTCGCCTTCGGCAACAGCCAGGTTAGCCTGGGCCATCTCGAGATCAGCCTCGGCTTCCGCCATATCCAGGTCATTGGCCTGCCCGGTCAGGTTGTTCAGCAGGCGCACCGCGTTTTCGTAATTCTTTTCAGCCTGGGCTTTCTTGCTCAAAAAAGCCGCCCGCACCGGGTTGTCTTCGGGTTTGTTGGCGTATGGCTCGTAATCCTCCTGCGCATTCTCCATGCGATCTTTTGCCAGAGCAACATTGGCACGCGCTTGCTCGATATCCACTTGCGGAGCAGCAGAACGCAGGTTTCGCAGGTGGCGCTCGGCATCCCGCACAGCAATCCGCGCCTCCGCCACGGCCTTAGCGGCTTGCGCCGCTCGCTGCTCTGGATTCTTGTAGAGCTGATCCAGGCTGTACTGTGCCTGGGCTACCTGCAGGCGCGCCGCGGCAATCGCAGCCGAAATATTTTCGCTGCCCTGCAAGCGCAGCAGCACCTGCCCGGCTTGCACACTTTCATCCACACGGATGGGCAGCTCTTCGATCACACCAGCCGTAGACAGACTCAGCCGGCTCCACTGCAGCGGCACCACCACGCCGGTGGCATTCACCACCGGATTGAAGATTTCGACCTGCTCAGGTTCTGGCGTCTCGGTCGGCTGCGGGTTGAGCGCATCGCAGCCCGCAAGCATCCCGCTGGTCATTAACAGGGCGATTGCCCAAAGTGCGATCATTGTACTATTTTTCAACAGGAACCTCCTCGTTATTCGTAACGCAGCGCTTCCACCGGCTGTAAACGCGTGGCCCGGTAAGCCGGATACAACCCTCCCACCAGCCCGAGTATCAATGCCGTGAGTAATGCGCGTATGGTAACCTGCCAATCCCAGGCCGGCTCGACCATTGTGCCCCACACGGGAATGGCCTGCAGTCCGGATGCCATCGCAATCGCCAGGCCGATGCCAATCAATCCCCCGATCAGCCCCAACCACAGCGCCTCTTGCAAAATCATACCGAGCACCGCCCGGCGCCGCCAGCCCATCGAACGCAGCACACCGATCTCGCGCGTGCGCTCGAAGACCGCCATCAGCATGGTGTTGAGTACTCCCACACCGCCCACAATGATCGCCAGCAAAGAGATGCCGTCCAGCATCGCCTGTGAGTTCTCGAAGTCCGGCATTTGTTCGGCAAACTCGCTGCTTAAAGAAGCCTGTATTTCCGGATATTCTGCATTGATGCGCTCAACCAGAGCCTCCGCCTGACCAGGGTCTTTGAGCTTCAGTGCATACATGGTTACGGCACGCGGTCTTCCGGCAAGCAGTTGGGCATCTCGCAGGGTAATCGCGCCGCCTAACTCTTCCCAGCTCACATTTGACTCATAAATACCCACTACTTTGAAGCGTGAGCCGCTCAGCTCCAGCGTACTGCCAATTTGCTTATCCAGGGCGTTCGCCATCATGCGCCCCAAAATTATTTGGCGGTTGCCTGAAAGCGACTCACCTTCCACAATGTTGAAACGTCGGAGGGCATACCCGCTCGGCTGGTAGCCGAAGACGATGAAGAAACCACCGGCATCCGGCATCATCACGGCTGTGAAGATGATCCCGTCTGCGCTGTGCACCTCCGGCAGCGCAGAGATCTTGTCTCCGGCACGTTCGTCGATCTTGGAGAGGCTGGTATCGGATATATCTGCCTGGCGCAGCATCACCTCCGCCCCTTCCACCATCGTATTTAGCGAGGCTTCCATGCCAACGATAACGCCTTCCAGCAGCATCAAAGCCCCGACCGTCAGACCGATAACGCTCAGGGTAAGCAGCGTGCGCAGCGAGCGCTGCCACAGGCTCTGCACCGCCATGCCTCCCACAGGTAACCGGCGGGCGCGCTGCCCGCTGCTGCCG
>JBGSTO010000626.1:0-4894 GCA_041736465.1 Anaerolineales bacterium
CGCGTGGCCGCGCTGCGCCAGCATGGCGGCGATCATCGGCAGACCCGTGCCCACCAGCACCGAACGGTTGTCTTCGAGAAGGCGCGACGCCACGCAGGTGATCAGCTCTGCGGGGGTGTAATCCTGCGTCGCAGCCTTTTCCACTTCCAGACGGTCCTGTAATGCAGCCATGCTTCACCTCCCCTTGCACTGTTCGAGCTGTTCGAGACGCTGCACAGTCTCTGTGCCGCCTACCCGCTCCAGGTACTGTGAAAAATCCGCAGCACCATAAACATATTCCTCCAGGTATGCCTGCGCGCCTTGCGGCGTTTTGGCCTGGCGCAGCCAGAGCTGGATATGAGGCTCATCGAAGTTGTACAGGTACGGCATCAGCGTGGGGTGGGCGCCGTACTTGACCTCGCACACCGCATCCACGATATAAAACGGGATATCCGTGCGCTGGGGATGGTCGCGGATCTCTTCGTCGTCCACGATCTGTTCCGTGGTCAGCAGCACGCGGCGTGAGGCGCGCGCCAGCTCGATATCTTCAACCGGGATGCCGTCGATCTGCGCGTTACCGAAGCGATCGCAGCGCGGCACGTGGATCAGCGTCACGTCGGGAATGGCGGCAGGCACCAGGATGACCGGCTTACCGCTCCACGGGTCGCTGATCTGAATGGCGGAGCTTTTCTCGAAGGTGTCCGTGCCCGCCATGTTGCGCACCGGGATGAACGGCACCCCCATCATGCCCGCCAGGAAACGCCACTGGTAGGCAGCGTTGGAAAGCTCAGCCACCACCTGCACCTCGCCGTTCTCCACCGCTCGGCGCCCGGCAGGTGACAGGCCGCGCAGCTCGTGACCGAAAGCGTAGGCGCACTCCACCTTCTGCACGCAGCCGCCTCCGATCAGCAGGTCGATGTCATGCACCGCGGTTTTTCCGGCGATTACCAGCTCCCGCCGCTTTTGGCGGATGATCTCATAGATCAGCGCCATGGGCGTGCGGATATGCCCGAAGCCGCCGATTGCCAGGTAGGCTCCATCAGGGACGAAGCGCTCGACCGCCGCCTGAACAGTCATGCGCTTATCGATCAGGCCGCGCGGCTTGTTCTCACGGATCCAGGCGCGATTCTCGTCTGAATCGTGCCAGCCAACCAGCTCTCCCGAGCCTTCCGCCAGGATGGGAATGTGTTTTTCCACGGGCGCCTCCTGCAAGATGTGCTGGATGTGGTTGTTTCCCCTGTATTCATTATACAACCGTCACGCGCCATGTAGGGCGAGCTGTTAGCTCGCCCCCGGTTCCGGACAAACTAGCAGTTTGTCCTACATCCTTCTGGGCAGATGCGCGCTCAGCCCTCCATTGCTCACTCGCCGCGCCTCGCTTCGCGCATCGCACCGCGCACCTGCTCCATGATCTCGCGGATGGCATCGATCACAGCCCCAGGTTGGTCGATGATAATGTTGTGCCCACTGTTTTCGGCGATCACCAGCCTGCCATCCGGCGTCTGAGATGCCAGCTCAGCCTGCGCTTCCCGCCATGCCTGTTCAACCTGTTGAACCGTCTCAGCATCCAGGCTTCCCTCCAGGTCTGAATGGCCACGCACCAGTACAATCATGGGGACATTCGGCAGCAGCCCGGCGGACTCAAACTGCGCATCCCGCTCTGCCTGTCTATCCACCACGCTGCGCATGTGCGCGCCCATCCTGGAATTGACCTCCAAGGCATACGCCGTGGCGCGTAAGTCCGGCGGCAGTTTTTCCAGGGGCGGCATGGTGCGATATAACCCAAACCAATTCATCAGCCGGAACAGGCCTGGGGTGGCCAAGCCGGAGACAGTCTGGCGAGAGGCCAGCAGCGATTGGAAATACTTCTCAGGATACCGGGCGTCCATGCCGCGCGTGACGGCATCCACCATCACCAGGCCGGCGACATCCTGCGGGTACAGGCTGGCATACACCTGCATGACTGCTCCGCCCATGGAATGCCCCGCCAGCACGTACGGACCTGCTTCCCCGGCGTTGTGCAAAAGTGTGTGCAGGTCTTGCGATTCCTCCTGGTACGTCTGTCCCTGCGGCGCGCCGAAGCTCCATCCGGAACCAAGCCGGTCGTAGATACAGATACGCGCGAATTCCGCTACCCCAGGCTGCACCAGCGGCCACTGGGCCACGCTGCTGTTGGAACCTGGCGACACCACTACCACGGGCACTGCAGCCGGGTCGCCGGTACAGTACAGGTGCAGGCTGTAAGAGCCGATGTCCACCATTTGACCAGGCGCGGGCACCTTGTTTGGCAATTGGGCCAGGGTGATTTTCTCGACCGTGAATGCCGCCAGAAACAACAGGATGAGCAGCGCGACCAAGGCGCCGAGCAGGCGCAGCCCCCGCCCCAGGCAACCGGTTCGCTTTTTGGTATTGGTTTGCTTATTTTGTGCTTTCATCACAACTCTCCGTACTCTCGTCAATCTCCTCGCTGCTCACTGAGATAAGCTGCAGCCCCAAATCACGCAGGCGGGAGATGATTCCATACAAAGCTGCCTGGTCGGGGACTAGGCCGGCGAGGGTGGTCTCGCCTGGATCAGGCTGGCTGATGTCCAACCTGCCGAACCACTCCGACCACTGTTCACCGATCTGTCCTTTGACGTGGATCTCGATTCGCTGCATCTTGGTTCCTATTCACGCAGGATGGGTCTCGGCATCCACTATGGCGGCTCCTTGCCGGCGAGGCTTGCGGCTGCGCAAGATGGCCCAAGATGCCAGGGATATAAACCCTGCCAGCGCCAGCCAGCCGAACAGGTTGCCAACCGCGGCAAATACGGTGCGCGCCCGGTGGGTTGGAATCTGGGCAACGAAGGTTCGATCATCCGCTTTGAAGTAATCGACGGAGGCCAGGATACGGCCGTAGGGGTCGGTTGCCAGGGAGACGCCTTCGGTTGTTGGGCGAACTAGCGAGAAGCCGTTTTCAACTGCGCGGAAGGCTGCCATGCGGGCATGCCACTGCCCAGACCCGGGGATTTCTGTGGCGGGCACCAGCAGGAGGTCAACCCCTTTTCGCCCTGCCTGGCTGACGACGCCAGGGTTGTCCAGATCGCCGCACAGCACACCAGACAGCCGCCCGTAAGGCGTATCCACGGTCTGCAAATCCACCTGGCTGATGGGTGTGCCCATCCCATAGGCGTATTTGAGATGGTTGAGTACCACCTCACCCGACGGGTCGATGATGAGCAGCCGCGGCTCGCTGATACTGGTATCCAGTACCACCATTCCGATCCCCACGTACACTTTCCCGGTTTTCGCCGCCTGCGCAACACGGGTGATGAGCGTGTCCAGATCCTCCTGGGCGCCGACGGCGGCGACTTCGGGCAGGACCACGATTTGAGCGCCGGCCCTGGCTTCGTGGTTGATCGCATCGATAACGGCATCATAATTGCTCGTCGCCAGTCGGCGGTAGGCATCCCGGTCGGTTTTCAACAGC
The DNA here is from genome assembly GCA_041736465.1 of Anaerolineales bacterium. Taxonomy (GTDB): domain Bacteria; phylum Chloroflexota; class Anaerolineae; order Anaerolineales; family UBA4823; genus JAJUJL01. The sequence goes on from JBGSTO010000626.1 coordinate 3,449, forward strand.
GGCATCAGCTCATAATACAGTTCGTTGGCAGCGTAACCTACAGCGGCGGTGCTGTGCACGCGTACCGTACCGGCCGGCGGCTCGGAGAACCGCAGGCGAAGGCCGCCAAACGCGAGCACCAGGAGCAAGATGCTGCTGTAAGTGAGCGCCCCGCGCCGAGTTTCTGACCATGAGAAGCCGCGCTCCCAGGCCCAGTTAACCGTCGAAGCAAACCACGAAGTGATGAATGTCAGGCCCCATAATCCGGTGATCGAAATCAACTGCATCAGGACCAAGTTGGATTGCAGACTGTAAGCCCAGGAGCCGCTGCTGCCAAAGAGGAGCTTGTTGAACCATAGCAGTTCGTATCCAGCCATCAGACATGGAAAAACCAGCGTGCCGGCAAAGGAAGCCGCACCTTGCTCGGGCAGCCGCTGTACCAGCAAACGATCCACCAGGAACAAGAGCCCATACATCACGCCCAACAGAGCGCCAAACAGCGGGAGGGGCATGATGGCGGGGCTGGCGCTTCCTTGAAAGGCAATCGTATAGGCGATACCCACCCCCGCGGCGGACAGCAGGAAGCCCTTAAGCAATTTCTGAGAGCGCATGAAGCGCAGCATGAAAAGCGGCCCTAGCCAGGCCGCCAGCGAAAGCGGCCAGTTCCCGGCGGTGAAGATCATCAGCGCACCACCAATCACCAGCCAGAGATAGGACCAGCGGTCGTATTGAGGGTAGATGCTTACATTTTCATTCTTCATGACCAAATTCCTTTCACTTTCTATTCCTGCAAACTCAAGAGGCGAAATGGTAAAAAATCTGGGCTTATCTGAGTCGCGAGATTGAGCGGGAAAAGGCCTGGATCAGGGAAAACAGGATGGTGACGCCCATGCCAATCCCGGCTGCCATGCCAAGAATGCGGATCAGAGGTTCCACCAGTGCCATGTTGAGGGTCAGCGCGGCGTAGGCAAACAGCCCCCAGAACGCGCCGCAGACCAATCCAGCCAGCGCCAGCCCGACCCCCAGCCAGGGAGCTTCCTGCCCGGTGCTGAACCACTGCATATTGCCCGGCAGCATGATGGGTGGAAATGCCCGCAGCAGTGCAGCGTGCAGCCCCACGAGCACCATCGGGAAGCATACGCTGCCTGCAAAAGCGAACCAGGCGGTGGGGATCACCGTTGCAGGTGTGGCTTTCCAATTGATCGAAACGTACAGCGCCAGCGTGAAGAGAGCGGCGATGATCCCCAGGCTGGCGGCCTCCAGGCGCTTCATCCAGCGGTGTATCGTCTGGGTGGCTTCGGTCTGCTGCTCCAGGTGCTGGGCGAGCTGCAGCTTGACTTGTTGGCTTGTGTTTTTTTCCATCGTTTCCTTCCTTTCAGGTGCTATCACTATAGCAGCCGGCCGGGTAGAGCGTCATCTATCGAAAGGTAGATTAGAGGATAGATTGAGAATCAATTTGGGGGTGGG
>JBGSTO010000664.1:0-5038 GCA_041736465.1 Anaerolineales bacterium
GGACCCGCCGCTGAAGCTGCCGCGCCGCGCACGCGCATCTTACTGGCAGATGACGACCCCGTAAACCGCGAGGTGCTGCAGTACATGCTCGAAGGGCTGGGCTATGCAGTCGTTTCGGTTGCCAATGGACTGCTTGCCGTCCAGGCGCTGGAGCAGGCTTATTTTCCCCTGGCAATCATCGACCACCAGATGCCGGAGATGGACGGGCAAACCGCCATACGCGTCATCCGCCAGGCCTTTCCGCCCGGTGTCCAACCCTTCATCATCGCACTCACCGCCGACGCACGCATCGAAACTCAGCAGGTGCTGCAGGAAGCCGGCGCCGATATCTTCCTTTCCAAACCGGTTACCAGGCAAACCCTTTCGCAGGCCCTGGCGCGCAGCCCGCGTCTCTCTGCCGTATCCCAGCCAGAATCCGCCGCCGCGCAAGACAGCGCACTGCAAGACAGCGCACTGCAGGAAAGCACGCTGCAAAGCAGCACGCTGCAAGGCAGCACGCTCTCCTGGTTGGATACCAGCGTGCTGGCAGATTTATATGCATCCCTGGGAGCCTATAACCAGCAGGCGCACCACCAGGTGCTGGATTTATTCCTGGACAGCGCACCCAAATTGGTGCAAAATATCCGTGCAGCCGCCCAGATCCCAGACCTGGAAGCACTGGCAGCCAACCTGCACGCTCTGAAAGGCTCCTGCGAGCTGTTTGGCGCAGTCCGCCTGGCTGCGCGCTGCCGTGAATTCGAAAACGAAGCCCGCGCCGGCAGGACCAATCACCTGGAAGATCAGGCAGCAGACCTTGATGTTTTGTTCCAGCAGGTTTATAACTATATTGCTGATTTGAGATCGGGCAAAATACCGCCGCCCCAGCCCTCAGCTCCACATCCGGAAGCGCCGCAGGGCAACCGTTGAGCACAGGATCGAGCCACGCATGGAGAACGCTCAGAACCTAACCCATTTTCAACGCTACAAGCCCGTTGACCAACTGGTCTACCTGGTATCGACCGACCAGCAGTACGGGACATTTTTAGCGCACCAGATCAGCCATTTTGGCTACTTCGTGCAAACGGTTCGCGATCTCCAGGGGCTGCAAAACGCCTTGGCTGAGCATGCCTCCGTGGCTGCCATCATCGATTTATCCCCTTTTGGGCTGGGCACCCACCGTGAGCAGGTCTTCAAAGAAATCACCTCCAACTGGCAAAGCTCGATCCCGTTGATGTTCCTCTCCGACTTCGACGAGCAGGAATCGCGTTTGCGCGCCATCCGCGCCGGCGGTGTGGCGTTCTTCAGCAAGCCGGTAGACATCGTCAACCTGGTGGATACCCTCGACAGCTTGCAGCTCCCGCAGACCGACGAGCGCTATCGCGTCCTGATCGTCGAAGACCAGCAGCCCATTGCCAGCTACTACCAGATGGTGCTCAAGATGGCAGGCATGGATGCCGAGATCATCACCGATTCCACCCGCCTGCTGGGCAAGATGTACGATTACCATCCCGACCTGATCTTGATGGACCTGTACATGCCGGAGGTGAACGGTTTCGAGCTGGCGAAGATGATCCGCCAGATGAATGAATTCGTCAGCATCCCCATCGTCTTCCTGTCGAGCGAAGAGAATTTCGACCGGCGAATGGAAGCCATGCGCCTGGGCGGCGACGATTTCCTCACCAAGCCGATCAAAGCCTCCCACCTGGTAGGACTGGTGCGCAGCCGCCTTGAACGCCTGCGCACGCTGCGCTCTTACATGGTGCGCGACAGCCTGACCAGCCTGATCAATCACACCACCTTCCGCGGCATGCTTGCCCAGGAAGTCAGCCGCTGCCGCCGCCAGGATAACCGCCTGGCGCTGGCGATGCTAGACCTGGACAATTTCAAGCAGGTCAACGACACCTACGGGCACGCCGTCGGCGACAGCATCTTGAAGAGCCTTTCCCGCCTGCTGAAACAGCGCCTGCGCAAGTCGGACATCATCGGGCGCTACGGGGGTGAAGAATTTGTCGCCCTGCTGTTGGACGTGGATGCCGGGCAGGCTTTCAATGTGATGGAAGAAATCCGCACGCATTTTGCCGAAGTGGAGCACCACCCCACCTCGAAAGGCGCCATCTATGTTACCTTTAGCTGCGGTATCGCCACCTTCCCCGAATTCACCACTGCCAAGCAGTTGAGCGACGCCTCCGACCAGGCGATGTACGCCGCCAAAGACGCCGGTCGCAACCGCGTCATCATCGCCCACACATAAATCCGCCGGAACACGGTTTTCGTAGGGGTAAAGCATTTGCCACAGCCCTCCCGGCAGTCATTCACGCCCCTCCAGGCAAATGCTTTACCCGCCCCGGCCCAAACAATTCTGTTAGACCATATTAACCGCCCGTTTACTCCCGGCGCCGCCCTTCCGATTTAACATACAATCAGCCGTCCTTGCACTGGAATGGAGTCCTATGCCTGCTAGCTTCTCACGCTTGCATTCGGTAACTACCCGCTATACATTATTCGGCGCGCTGCTGGGCGTGAGCGCCCCACTCTTAGGTTCCGCCCTCATCCTGCTGGATCGCGGGTTGCCTATCAACCTGCAAACCCTGTGGCAGATTCAATCGGAACAGCCGCTGCTGTGGTTGATGGATCTCTCCCCGCTGCTGCTGGCCCTGGCGTTTGGGCTGGCAGGTCTGCGCACCCAGCGCTACCGGCGGCTGTATGCCGCCCTGGAAGACCGCGTGGTCGAGCGCACCCGCCAGCTCCAGCAGGTGAACAATGCCCTGCTCGACCAGGTGGTGGAACGCAAACAGCTCGACGACATCATCCGGCGGGCAAAGATCGAATGGGAAGCCATCGTCGATACCGTTGGCGACCTGATCCTGGTGGTCAGTCCCGACGGAAAGATCCGGCGCTGCAACCGCGCGGCTGCCCAGGCTTTCCAGCGCAGCTTCCAGGAGATGATCAGCGCCCCGCTGGAAGCCATCATCCCGGAGCAGGCCCTCCCGCCGCGCTCCAACCAGCCCACCTACCTGCGCAAAGCCGCCATCCCAGGACTGGAGGGCGTTTTCGACGTGCACATTTACCCGCTGCAGGTGGACGAGCAGCCTGCCGGCGCCTTGTACCTGCTGCGCAACGTCACCCAGCAGCACAAAGCCGAAATGGAAGTCATGCGCCAGAAGCAGTTCTACGAGTCTCTGGTCATCAATCTGCCGGTTGCCGTGGTGCTGGTGGACGCCGATGCCGCCATCGCCAACTGCAACCCGGCCTTCGAGCGCATGTTTGGCTATCCGCAATCGGCAGTTACCGGCAAGAACCTGGATTTGCTGCTGGTGCCCACAGGCGAAAAAGGCCTGGCAGAAGAGCTGTCGCTGCAGGACCAGAGCGCTGCCTACCACGCCCTCCGCCAGCGCAAGCACAGAAACGGCGAGCTGCTGGATGTAGAGATCTTCGGAGTGCCGGTCGAGGCCGGTGGGGCGCGGCTGGGCACGCTGGCGATCTACCACGATATCAGCGAGCTTTCACGCGCCCGCCGCGAAGCTGAGCAGGCCGACCGCGCCAAATCCGATTTTCTCGCCAACATGAGCCACGAGATCCGCACGCCCATGAACGGCGTCATCGGTATGCTTGAGCTCACGCTGGATACACCCCTCAACCCAGAGCAGCAGGATTTCCTGCACACCGCCCTGGAGAGCGCCGAATCGCTGCTGGCGCTGCTCAATGACATCCTGGATTTTTCCAAGATCGAGGCCCGCCAGCTTGCGCTGGAGAGCATCGACTTCAACCTGCGCACTACCATGGAAAACGTTGCCTATACGCACGCGCAGCGCGTTTATGACAAGGGCCTGGAAATCGCCTGCCTAGTGCCTTACGATCTCCCCGCCCACCTGCGCGGCGACCCGGGACGCCTGCGCCAGATCCTCACCAACCTGGTCAACAATGCCATCAAATTTACCCAACGCGGCGAAATCGTGCTGCGCGTCGAGCCGCTGCAGGAAACACCCGAGCGCGTCCAGCTTCGCTTTTCGGTCAGCGATACCGGCATCGGCATCCCCCCCGAACGCCAGCAGGCGATCTTCCAGCGCTTCACCCAGGCCGACAGCTCCACCACCCGCCGCTACGGCGGCACCGGTCTGGGGCTGGCGATCGTCCAGGAGCTGGTCGCCTTGATGGAAGGACAGGTCGGCGTCGAGAGCCAGGTAGGTCAGGGCTCCACCTTCTGGTTCACCGCCTGGTTCGAGAAGCAGGCCGAAAGCGAAATCATCGCCATGGCGCCGCCTTCCGTACTGGAAGGGCTGCGCGTGCTGGTGGTGGACGATAACGCCACCAACCGCATGATCCTGACCAAGGTGCTCCAGGGCTTCTACTGCCGCCCCGACGCGGTCTGCAGCGGAGCCGAAGCTATGCAGGCGCTGCAGCGCGCCCACGAATTCAGCGACCCCTACCGCGTTGTACTGCTGGATATGCAGATGCCCGAGATGGACGGCGAGCAGACCGCCCGGGCAATCAAAGCCGACCGCCTGATCCGCGATGTGCACATCGTCATCCTGACCTCCATGGGCAGCCGCGGCGATGCCGCCCGCTTACAGTCCCTGGGCGTGGCTGCATACCTGCTCAAACCGGTCAAACAGGTGCAGCTGCTCGACTCGTTGCTGGCAGTCCTGGGGCAAAAAGCCCAACCAGCCGCAGCCGAAGAACCCCGCCTGGTGACCCGCCACGTGCTTTCCGAAAATCGCCGGCAGAGCCTGCGGCTGCTGCTGGCGGAAGACAATCCGGTCAACACCCGCCTGGTGGTTGCCATCCTGCAGCGCGCCGGCTACAGCATCGAGACCGTGGAAAACGGCGCTCAGGCCGTTGCCGCGCTGCAAAAAAGGCGCTACAGCCTGGTCTTCATGGATGTGCAGATGCCCGAGATGGATGGCCTCGAAGCCACCGCCCGCATCCGCCAGTTGGAAGATGGGCGCCGCCACACGCCGGTCGTCGCCATGACCGCCCACGCCCTGCAGGGCGACCGGGAGCGCTGCCTGGCTGCCGGCATGGACGATTACCTTACCAAACCGGTCAAGCCCGAGGCGCT
>JBGSTO010000683.1:0-2083 GCA_041736465.1 Anaerolineales bacterium
AGCGGCATGCCCGCCCCCTGGCGGGCAGCCGCGAGCTGGGCGCCGGGGGGCGAGGTCATCAGGAATGCCACCATCATACCCGCAAAGGATACCAGCAAACCCAGGCGCAGCCCCCAGGCAAAAACCCTGTCGGGCATGCGCTGGCGAATGAGCAGGATGGCGAGCAGCAAAGTGCACAGCGAGACGACCGTGATGAAGCCTCCCATCAGGCTGAAAACCATGCCATCGAAGGGCGTGCTGACGTTGAAGTGGCTGGTGGTGCCGCGCAGCACCTGCATGCTGATCAGCACAGTCTCCACCAGCAAACCGAGCCCGGTGAGACCCGCCGCCAGCCGCACCAGCTTGAAGCGACCCTCGACGAAGTTCAGCAGCCAGAGGAAGGTGGCGCAATAGATGGTGATCGAGATGGCAAATTTGAGCGGCTTGATCCAGGCAGGCATGCCGGCGAGCAGGCGCGGGTCGAGCAGCGCGGCGATGATAAAGAGCGGGATGAGCGCCAGGTTCGCCAGGGCGGCGAGCGCCAGCAGCGGGCTGAAGGACCAGGCGCGCTGCAGCAGGTTCCTGGCAGCGGCAGTGGAAAATTGGGGCATGGGTATGGCAGTCATCGGTAACATCCTCACTTTCTAAGTCAGCAAGATAAACACATTTCAGAATACAAACATCGTTCGGTAAAGGCAGGTAAAAAAATACAGCCCGGATCAATGAGCTTTCAAGCCGCTTTCAAGCCGCGCGTGAAATTGGCGAGAGCCTGGTCGTCGGCAGCTTCCAGGTCAGATGGGTAGCCGCGCAAGGCGGTAACGCGCAGCATGGCGATGCCGTGCACCAGCGTCCAGGCGGCGTAGCTCATTTCTTCTAAGCCAAAGCCGGGGCGAGTGCGGAAGAGGCCGGTCTCGATCCCCCGCCGGATGGCAGACACCAGGATGGCGTAAGCCGAGCCGGTTGGCTGCATAGGCTCTGCGGCAGCGGGCGCCAGCTCGGGCGCAGCCTGCGGCGATGGAGCGATGGTGAACATGAGCAGGAAGTAGTCGGGGTGCTGCAGGGCAAAGCGGATATACGCCTTGCCCAGCCGGTGCAGGTAGTCTTCGGGCGGCAGGCTGGCATCCGCCTGGCGCATGGCATCGAACAGATAGCCCTGCCCCTGATCGCAGACCGCTGCAAGGATGTCTTCCTTGCTGGCGAAGTACTCGTACAGACCGGCGGGGCTGTAATCGATGCGCTCCGCCAGCGTGCGCATGGAGAGCGCCTGCGGGCCGTCTGCGGCGATGATCTCGCGGGCGGCGTCCAGGATGGCCTGGCGGGTGCGGAGGTGGCGTTTGGTGCGGGTGGTTGGCATGATCTGAACCTTAATCATTTACTGAACGATGTTCGGTATTTTAGTATTTTAGCAGGGTGATGGTGAAATGTCAAGGGGCAAGGGCGACCCGTTCTTCCCAGAATATATGCTAACGGGCCAACTGGAGCTGCCAGCCGGCGCCCGTTTTCACTCGCGTGGGTCGCCCCTACCGGGGTGCGGTAGGTTCGCGCCTATGATTCCGTGAAATCCGTGCCACAAATCCGTTGTCAGCCGCCCACCTACCGGTCTTAAAAAAATACGCCACCTGACTTCGCAGCCTGGCGCTTGTCTTGCAAGACAAAAACCGCTACGATAAGAGCAGCAGAAAGGCGGCGCCAGATGAAACGCAAACGTGTAATCACCTGCTCCAGTCTCCTGCTGCTTGGACTGGCGGTCTTTGTGCTGTTCTTCACCCCGCCGGGCGCAGGGCTGCTGGCGCGTTTCGGCGTGCAGCCGATCTGCATCCAGGGCGAATGGCCCAATCTGCGCGTGGTGCGCTGTGTGGGCATGGGAACAGGACCGGCATCGAAGGCAGATAGCGCCAACCTGCGCGCCCATTTGAGCTTCGACGACCTGATGAACGGGTTCGAGTACAGCTCGCCGCTGGATGAGCAGGCGCTGGCGATGCCAGACGGGGCTGCGCCGCCTGCCCATACCTTCGAAGGGCGGCTGGTTTTGAGCGGGCAGCGCCAATACGGCAGGCTGCAGGTGCTGAACGGCGCACTCGAGCCTGAGGATGCCTATCTGCCG
>JBGSTO010000727.1:0-7703 GCA_041736465.1 Anaerolineales bacterium
GTGAGATCATCCACGAAGACAGCCTGGTCGAAGCAGCTGCGCGTTTGTGGGTCGACCGTGATCGTGGCGGTGGGAGTTGGCGGGGCGGCGCTTGGGGTTGGCGAGATGGCAGCCGGAGAGGGCTGTGATTGGGTTGGATCCTGCGTATTTGTCGCCGGGGCAGCAGTTGGCGAGTCGGCAACCGGGGTAGCGCTTGAGGCCGCCGGCGGGGTTTCAACAGCAGGCGGCTGAGTCGTTGCGGTTGGGGTGGGCATTGTGGTGGGTGTGACGGCCGCGGGGGTATCTGCGGAAGGCGATTCCACAGCAGGCTGGCTGGTTTCCGCAATACCGCTGTTTCCAGTGCAAGAACTGATCAAAACTGCCAGGATAAAGACAACAAAAATAAAACGCAGTCGCATTCCATGCTCCATAAAGCAATTTAGATAACAATCTGATATTGTTGGCTGAGATGATTCAATTGAGGAGAATAATTATAACGAACTTTATATAAAATGTGGAGTTTAATCTGTCGCCGGTGGAGAGCCGCCGCTGGGAGGGTAGCGCCAGTAGCGCGCCAGCCACAGCCTCCAGCGCAGTTTGCGCCAGGAGGAGATGGTTTGCTCTACTGCAGCCATTGGCAGCGGCGGCGGTCCATAGGCACAGCGAGTATATGCATACGTCCAGCGGGTCAATTCAGAGCGGCAAGGATTCAGAATCCGCCCCCAGAGCCCTCCGGGGGAGGCTGCTACAAGCCGCTCTTGCAGGGCAGAAGCCAGCTCGTGAGCGGTCTGCCCTGAAGGGGTTTGAATATCCAGGTATGAGGCCTGGCGTTTCAGATCCACCAGCATGCGTTCTATGTCTTGTTGGCGGGAGCTGGAATGAGCGCGATGGTAACGAACAGCCAATCCGGTGACAGCAGCGATTAAAAGGACCAGGCCCGCTGCCAGCCCGGGAGCGGTTTCTACCCACCTCATCAAGCGCCAGCCAATGGATGGGGAGAGCGGAACCAGGTCTGGCAGCGCCTGAGGCTGGGATGGCGGCGCGTTGGGAACAGCCTGCTCGGAGCGCTCAATGGCGCTCAACCCGCCGGTTGGCTCGAATTCGATCCAGCCATAGCCGGGAAAGAATACTTCGGGCCAGGAGTGAGCATCGGCTTCCACCACACGATAGTGGGCGTTGAGCGGGTCATACGCGCCGCTGGCATAGCCGGTAACCACGCGCGCCGGGAGACCGGCTGCGCGGGCGAGCACGACCATTGCCGTGGCATAATAATCGCAGTAGCCCCGCTGCAGCTCGAACAGAAAGTAGTCGGTGAGATCGCGGTCGCGCGGGGGATCGGGCAGATCCAGGGTGTACGGGTAGCGGCGCAGATAGCTTTCGATCGCCAGCGCTTGATCGTAAGGCGCGGTATGCTCCTCGGTCAATTGCCCGGCGAGCAGGCGCACGCGCTCCGGCAGGTTCTCAGGCAGCTTCAGGTAGCGCTGGCGCAGCCATTCCGGGTATTGGTCGCCTGCCTGGCGCAAGTCTCGTTCACTGGCAGCAGCCAGCCAGGATATGGCCTGGTACTGGCGGCTCGGTATGGTGAAGGCAAACGAGTCTCCAAGCTCAGGTGGATCTCTCCACAAGGCGCCCAGCGGATAATCTGCGGCGACAGGCATCCCTGCGGTGTAAAGCAAATCGTTAAGGTCGACCGCGCCATCCACCTTCTGCACCAGATAGCGACCCGGAGTCTCGGGCTGCTGGAAAATCAGCGCTCCAGGTGAGTGGGCGATCTCGGTGGTGGGGCTGCTCTGCCAGCCTTGACCGGTATACACGTCGTAAACCAGGCTGCGCCAGTAATATCGCTGCGGCTGCGGGTTCTCATACCCTATTGAGGAGGCTGGCGGGGGATCGTCGGTGCTGACCGTGAACACCAGCATTTGGGAAAGCTCACTGCCGCTGCCGATCAAGTGCTGGCGGGGCAGACCGCCGGAGCCCAATGCCAGCGCTTCGTCAGAATCGCCGGGCCGGGTGCGCAGCCCCAGCGATTCGGCCAATGGCCCGCTTTGGGGAGGTGGGGCAACCCGGCGTGCGATCTCCACCAGGGGCTTGATGGAGAGCGAAGGCACCAGGCCTGCCAATGTAGACAGCCCTAGCGACAGCCCAATGGCTGTCACAGCCAGGTCTACGCGCAGCTCCTCGGAGAAATCCAATCCGTTCGACTGCCAGCGATCTTCACGGGCGGCGTAGTTTTCCAGCGCCAGGAGCATCAGCAGCGAACCCAATACTGAGGCGAGGCTGATAGATGAAGCGCGGGTGTAGTTTAATACTGCCGCCAGAAGCAAGGCGCCAGGCAGGACCGCTGCCAATGGTTCGTGCCGCTTACGCAGCCACCAACCCGCCCAGCCCGCGCTGAGCCAGCAGCACAGCCCCCAAAAGAAGGCGGCTGCAGCCAGGGAGAAGCTCAGATCGCCGCGTAAAACCTGATAAGTCCAATTGTTCAAATCTACCAGCACAGCCTGTGTGGAGGAGGCGAGCAGCAGGAGCAAATCCGTAAGGGGTGTCCAGTCCACTTTCCAAGGCAGCCCTTTGAACAACAGCCCAAATGCGGCAGCGGCAGCCTGCAGCAGCAGAAAGCCCATCTTTCCTGCAGCGATCAAATTCCAGATGGCAGCAGAAAAAATCACCAGCAATGCCGCCCAAATACCTTTCCAACGGCTGGCGCCAAGCAGCCAGCCGGTAAACAGGCCCAGGAGGGCGGCAGTGATCAGAAAAGAATCGGGCAGCCTGCGAATGGCAGTCTCTATGCCGTAGGCTACGCTGACCTGGAGGACAATCATCAGGCTGAACGCAAACAGCCGGCGCATGCCGATTTTTCTCACGATCCACGTGATCAGCCGGGTCAGCAGGGGGCTCATCCGGAAATGACCCTCCAGTCCGTTCCGGTCGGGTGGCGAACCGGTAAGGCGCGGCCGGTGGCAGATACACGCCATTCCCAACGTCCCTGGGTGCCAGGGCGAGCCTCGGGGCGGTCTAAGAGCGAGCGAGGGATCATGTAAGCCGCGATCCCCCAGGCTGCGAGCAAATTGAGCAGCCCAGGGTCGGTCTTCTGACCGCCAAAGCTGTGTGGATCGAGCAGCAGGATGGTAGGCTTAATGTCTTTGCGCGTCAGGGTGAGAACCGCGTCCAGCCAGGAAGCAGTGTGATTGGCTGTGATAATTACCAGACTGGAGCGCTGACCAAAGGAAGCTTTGTTGCGCACCAGCATCTCGGCCAGAGAAAAAGGTCCCGGTTCGGCCAACGCCAGAGCACGCTGCATGTGGTTGCGCTGAACATCGCTGTGCTGAGGCGGCAGCCAGATGACCGGCTCGCAGTTAGATGCCAGGCCGATCGCGCGCCCGAGGCGTAAACCACGATCAGCCAGCGAAGCTGCCAGCACGATGCCGTGTTCGACCGTAGAGTCCCAGCCTGCACCTGCCTGAACGGCATCCTGTAAGTCCAGGCATATCCACCAATCACCGGCGGGTGTGCCCTCGAAAAGGCGGATGAACGGTGTCCCTTTGCGGGCAGTAGTGGCCCAATGGATGTAGCGCAGGCTATCCCCGGGAATGAACTCCCGTACGCCGGCAGCCGATACGATGCGCTCCGGCGCGTCTGGCCTGGGCCGCCCTTCGCCGCTGCGACCGCCCGGCGCCACCTCGATGGCGGGCAGGGGCACAACCGGAGGCATGACGAGAATCGAGGCGCTGGCAGGATAGAAAATCGAAAGCTCGTATAACCCGAAAGGGTCTGCAGTGGTCAGGCTGGTAGGGCCGAGGGTGAACAGGCCGCGCCGCTCGCAAGTTCCCCTGGTGACCCAGCGCCGCTGGCTGTTCGCACCGACGTCGCTGACCTGGCTGACGTGGTAGCCTGGTAAATTGGAGTGATCGTTTACCTCCACCCACAATGCCGGCAGCGACCCCGTATTCTCTAACGTGAAGCGTTCCTCCATCTGGTCGCCGACCTGAGCCCACTCGAAGCGCATCTCCCGCCGCAGGAAAAGATTCCGCGCCAGGCTGCGCACCCACAGGTAGCTCAAAAGCCACGCACCGCCAAGCCCAAGCAGCAGCAGGCTCCATACGCGGGATGGATCCACTATCTGCATGATGGCTGCCAGGCCCAGCAGAGCGGGCAGCAAGCGGGTGCGTAGTTTGATCTGGGTGTTGGTTTGCCTGGTGTTCATGATCCACACCTATTATAGCGATAAGAACAGAGGCTGTCCTATGAGAAGGGACAGCCTCTGGGTCAAATTGCTTTTCTGGGTGATCTGGCAGCTTCAGGCTGGCATCTGCTGGCGGCAGGCTTCGACCGAAGCCTGCATCTGCTCTAAATGGGTCAAAGGGTGGTAGGGGTCTTCCAATGCCTGATAAGCGATGCGGAAGTATGTGCCCTTATTTTCCAGCAGTTCTTCCGGCAGCCGAGCATACAGCTCGAGGGTTTCGGCGGCAGTGCGCAGGAAAGCCTGCCACTGCTCATCCAGGGTGGGGTAAACGGCAATGATGGCGTCGACACGGGCGTCGAGATTGCCTCCCCAATCATCGTAAAAAGATTCGAAGCCGGTGACGAATTCGCCGATCCAGTTCTGGTAGCTTCGCTCGGAAAGTATCAGATGGGCCAGGGTTTGCTTGGCGCTCCATTCGCCTGCTTCGGGCTTGAATTCGGCTTCTTCTTCGGTGATGGTGCTGATAAATGCGTACATCTCAGCTTCCACTTTCTCGTACCTGCGGCGAACTTCAGCCGACAGCTCTGCGATGCTGGTGGGCAGCTCAGGCAGAGGCCGTCCGGAGAGTTTCATCTGCGTGGTGCGCAGCTCTGGGCCGCGATAAAAGGATACCTCGACCACGTTTCCGGCGTGCTGCCCGGAGAGCGCTTCGAGGAGTGTGCCCCAGTCGATGACATCTTTGCCGTCGATGCGTACAACGACATCATTGCCCTGCAGACCGGCAGTTTCGGCGCCCATGCCTTCCACGACCCCGTCCAGGCGGATGCCTTTGACTACCGGTACATCCAGGTGACGAGCGATCTCGTCGTTGAAATCTGTCAGGGTGATGCCCAGCATGGGGCGGCGCACAAAGCGCAGGTCTTTGCCGGTATCCAGCACCGAAACCAGGTTTTCCAGGCTGGTATCCCATCCTTTACGAAATTCCTGGTTGACGGCAGTCCAGGCTTCGCCAGATCCAATACCGCCATGCTCAACGACAACCCGGGAGCCGCCGTTTTGCGCTGAGATCGACACCCTGACCCAGGTGGGAGCAGGTTCGCCGCGTCCTTGCCAGTTAAAGGCAACGAGCTGGTCTTTAACCAGCTCGGTAAAAGAGCCTGCGGTGTAATAGCCGTTATTCCACGCCAGGAAAATGTGACCACCGGGCTTGGGGTTTACCGTCGCAATTTCACATAACCACTCACGCAGCCAGGTGGCATTGGTAAAGGCCTGGTATACCTGGCGCATTGGGGCCTGCACACTGGTTTCGTATCTTAATACCTCATAATCGTTCGACATACCGGCTCCTTTATGCGTGGCCCACGAAATGCGAGCAGCGTATCATTTGTGCATCAATCAGAATTCAAATTATAGCACCAATTCTATCCGCTTAATTATTCTCTAAATTAAATACGTTTTTGGCTGCCCTGGTGTTCAGAATTTATACCCGAAAGCCCGCAGGCAAGGCTGTTGGTGCGCTGCTCGCAGCAGGTCGATGGTTTCGACAGCATAACTCAGCCGGCGCTGCTTAAGGCGCGCCAAAGCAGAACGATACCAAAAATTGCCAAGATCAGGGTGCTGAGCAGGGTAAGCCAGCGGGTGCTCTGCGGACCAAGCCTGCGAGCCTGGTGAAAGAGCAGCACGACCAGCATGTTACCGGCGATAAATACTGCATAGAAGCCTGCCAGGAAAGCCAGCCCGTGCCCGACCGAGTGGCGCAGCGCTTCCAGCAGCAGCGGCCCGTTGACCAGGGTCCAGAATGTGTACGGGCCGGGTGAAAGAGAATTCAGTAGCACTGCCTGCCACAGCGCAGCCCCAACCCCAAGGCGTGGATCGGAATCGCTGCTTTGGGTTGCATTTGGACCGGCGCGCCGCCAGGCTTTCCACAGTCCCCAGGCCAGATACAGTGAGAAAACACCACCTGCCAGGCCGACGAAGCGCAGAAAACTTTGCGGCAGGCGGGTGAGCAGCAGCAGGATGGTGGTGACGATGACGGCATCACTGATCAGGGGAGCCCAAGCTGCCACCAGGCCGTGCCGCAGCCTGCCGGATAAGCCCTGGTTGATCAGGTAGGCCTGAAACAGCCCGGGAGAGCCGGCAGCGGTAATTCCCAGGGCGATGCCTTGCAGCAAGTAGGCGAGGGGTGTGGGCGGCACACGGCGATTATAGCCGATAACCTGGGGCAAAGAAGGGCGGCTGCAGCCAGTCAGGCAGCACAGTGTAAATGGCGCCATCCTGCTCGAGCGCAGGCTCAGGATTGGTGCTATACTTCAAGGCTGCTGCATTTGAAACCCTGGTATGAGAGCTTGAACCGGATCGAATGAAGACCACTCGTAAGCCCGGCCTGGGGGTCGTATTCACGACCTGGTGGCCGCTGGCGTTATCCTGGATATTGATGGGCGCTGAAATGCCCGCCTTGAGCGCCGTGGTGGCGCGCTTGCCGCAGCCGGAGGTACACCTGGCGGCGTACGGCGGCGTGGTTTTCCCGTTGGCCCTGATCATCGAGTCGCCGGTGATCATGCTGCTGGCGGCCTCGACTGCCCTGAGCAGAGATTGGGAGGCCTATACCCGGCTGCGCGGCTACATGATGAAGACGGGGTTGGTGCTTACCATCTTGCACGTGCTGGTTGCATTTACACCGCTGTATGATTTGGTGGTGGGAAAGATCATCGGTGTCCCGGCCGAAATCATCGAGCCGGCCCGCATTGGGCTGCAGATTATGACACCCTGGACCTGGGCAATTGCCTACCGGCGCTTCCATCAGGGTGTGTTGATCCGCTTTGGACATTCTCGCACCGTGGGGGCAGGCACATTGGTGCGCCTGGGCGCCAACGTCGCCATGCTGCTGATTGGCTTTTCCCTGGGCAGCCTGCCCGGCATCGTGGTGGCAACCCTGGCAATGTCCCTGGGGGTGACGGTAGAAGCGATTTTCGTGGCGCTGGTGGTGCGCCCGGTGCTGCGCAACGAGGTGCGCCTGGCCCCTGCGGCAGCCCAGCGGATCACCCTGCCCAGCTTTCTGGAATTTTATATCCCCCTGGCAATGACGTCGCTGATGACCCTGCTGGCCCAGCCGATTGGCAGCGCGGCGCTCAGCCGGATGCCATTGGCGCTGGAGTCGCTGGCGGTTTGGCCGGTAATCTCCGGGCTGATCTTCCTGTTTCGCAGTGCAGGTGTGGCATACAATGAAGTGGTGGTGGCTGTGCTGGACAAGCCGGGCTCGTCCCGCTTGCTGCGCCGGTTTGCCACCTTGCTGTCGCTGGCCCTGACCGGGCTGCTGCTGTTGATGACTGCCACCCCACTGTCGAGGCTGTGGTTCGGAGTTATCTCGGCGCTGCCGGAGAATTTGGCTGCCCTGGCTCAGAACGCCCTGTGGCTGGCGCTGCCCCTGCCGGCTCTATCGGTGCTGCAGAGCCTGTACCAGGGGCTGATCCTGCATGGGCGGCGGACGCAGGGGGTGACCGAGTCGGTCGCGGTTTACCTGCTGGTCAATGCCGCCCTGCTGGTG
>JBGSTO010000020.1:0-24789 GCA_041736465.1 Anaerolineales bacterium
CAGCACCATCGCCAGCAGCACCACCGGCCAAATCACCTGGGCAATTGGCAGGCGCAGCAGCGCGGCTGATGCCTGCAAGATCAGGGCATACACTGCTGCGGCGATGCCTACGATCATCAGGTCCGCCAGGATGCGCATCACCACCAGCCGGATGGCAGGCAGCCGCCGGCGCAGAGCAGCTACCGTCATGACCGCTGCGCCTGCCAGGCGCAGAGCGCCGCCGATCTGCCAGAAAGCAGCCATGAACAAGGCGTCGCCGGCAACCAGCAGCGGCAGCGCCAATGCCATGTACTTGACACGGTTGCGCGCTGCCGGGTCCTGCAGGCGTTTCTGCGCCCGCAAAGCGACGAGCGCGGCCATGCCCATCCACAGCCCCCACGCAGACAGCACCATCACCATTGGCCAGCTCTGGCCTTCGAGAGATGCCAGCATGATGGGCCGCGGCGGCCGGTTACCCGGGGGCCAGCCGGTTTCCAGCAGCACGACTGCCAGCAGCCACAAGACGACCAGCGCCCACCCGGCTGGAGGCAGGTGCTGGCGAGACAGGTCATTGGTATACGACAGGGTAAACAGCGCCAGCAGCGATAGCCCGTACAGCGGAAGCCTGGCAGCCAGATCGGCAGGGATAAAATCGGGACGCCTGGTGAGGACGACGACTTGAATGATCGACCATAAGAATGCGACCAGCGCGTAGGTCGCCAGAGCGGGGAGAGCGCCCGGGCTGGCGTGGCGGGATGGGCCGCGCAGCCGCCAGATTGCCTGGGCGGCGATAAGCAGGTAAACGACGCTGCCAATCGCTGAAGCGATGCTTAATACCTCCAGGCTGTTCAGCATGCCAGGTTAATCGGACGAATCAGTGGTTGCCAGAGGGCGAAAGAGCACCAGGCTGGCAGTTTGCCCGTGCAGGAAATTGGCCCCGCCGATCGGGCCGATCTCGCCGGCGCAGAAGAAGCCTGCCAGGTGGGCGTTTCCCAGGCTGTGCTGGATGATGGAAATATCTCCATCTGGATGGTCGTACAAGCGGGTGCCGCGCCCGTTGCAGGAGAAAAGCAGCCCGCCTGCTGCCTGGGGGGCGGAACATCTGGGGAATGAGCATCATCTCCAGGTCTTCCTGGGCGGTGAAGGCATCTCGCAGGTGGAACTGGATGGTCTCGCCTTCCATCACCGAGTCGCCGATGGCGATGGCGCCCGAAGACTGGTCGATGCCGACCACCCCGCGGATCAGGAAGTCGCCCCGTCCAAACCCTTCCTGCCCGTGCTTGACGGCGCGCCCGACGAATAACCCGTTCTGCAGCAGCGCCCGGTCATCTTCGCTCAGCCCGGGAATCAGATCTTGTATCCAGGCCAGAGGAGGGCGTCCCTGCAAGCTTAAAATTACGTTGCGGTGAGCGGCGTCCACGCGGAAAGGCTGCCAGATTGGACGGCAGCCCTGCGATACGACCACGTCCACGTCCAGAGCGCCAGCCAGCGCTACCCCGACCGCGCCTTCGTGGGAGTGCCCGTCATTGAGCACCAGTACGTTGCCTTCTGGGCGCAGGGCGCCGCTTGCCATCCCGCCCACCACCGGCACGCCTGGATAGGCGCTGTTGAAAGCCTGCAGCACATCGTCCATAGGTGTCGAGAAGGGGTCGCCCAGCAGGATAAAGATACGCGTATCTTCCGGCGCGTCGACCAGCTCGCGGAACGATTCGGGGTTTAGCAGCAGGCGGTGGCGGTCGTTTCCTGAGACGTGCAGATGAAATGGCGTCAGCGTTACGCCCGGCAGGCGGGCCGCCGACAGCGCTACCGCAGGTTGGCCTTCGATCTCCCGCTCCCGGTCGATGACGCCTTCTGATGTGCACGCCAGCATTACCTGGGGCTCCAGCGCAGCGTGCAGACGGGATGCCAGGCGGGCCGCGATATGTGTTAGCTGGGCGGAAATGAAGGCAATGACCAGATCTGGCCCGGCTGCTGCTCCCAGGGCTGGTTGGATTTGCGATAGCAGCGTGGAAACCAGCTCGTCTTCATCCGTACCGGCGGCGGAAGCAGAGGCGAAGGCCATCTCGCAGCCCGCATCGCCATTCACCGCGCCGCGCTCCCCGCCAACTGCTGGCGCGCGTGCAGTGCTGCTCCGGCGATGCCGGCGTCGTTGAGCAGTTCTGCTGGCAGCACCTCGCAGTTAAGGGTGAGTAAAGGCAGGAACTTTTCGGCATCTTTGATCACCCCGCCTCCCAGGATGAACAGGTCCGGCCAGAACAATTTCTCCAGGGTTTGCAGGTACTGGTTCAAGCGGCGGCTCCACTTCTTCCAGGAAAGGCGCTCACGTTTGCGGGCCGCGTCGGAGGCGCGCAGCTCGGCATCGCCGCATTCGATTTCGATATGTCCCAGCTCGGTGTTCGGTACCAGGATTCCGTCGATGAAGAGCGCTGTGCCTAGCCCGGTGCCGATGGTCACCAGCAGCACCAGTCCGCTGCGCCCGCGCCCGGCGCCAAAGCGCATCTCTGCCAGACCGGCGGCATCGGCGTCGTTGATCACACTGACCGGGCAGCCGCTGGCAGTAGAAAACAACTCAGCCGCGTTCACGCCGATCCACTTTTTATGAATGTTGGCTGCGGTGAGCACCTTCCCGTGATGCATGGCAGACGGGAAACCTACCCCCACCGGTGCTTGCCAGTTGAAATGCCGGGCGATTTCTCCTACCAGCTGTGCCATCGGCTCCGGCTTGGCTGAAGGTGGAGTAGCTAAGCGCAGCCGCGGCGCCAACAGCGCCCCGGTGTCTGTGTCGACCGGCGCGCCTTTGATTCCAGAACCGCCAACGTCGATGCCTAATACCTGCATGGCTTGCCTCCTGTGGGGGGTTGTGCTGCTGCGCTTCGATTATGCCATAGATGCGGGCAGCGGGCAATTAAATCGCCGCGGCAGATGCTTCCGATCCTGACCGATATGTGAGAGAATCGATTCGCCGGGTCGGTTGCCCCAGGTAAACCATGCAACAGGCTGTCATTCTGAGCGCAGCGAAGAATCTGATGAGCCAGCCGGGAGATCCTTCACTTCGTTCAGGATGACAGATTAATAAGGGATGCCGCATGACTAGCAGAGAAGACCGTGTCGATGCACTTTTTGCCGAATGGGATAAGCCCACCTCTCCCGGCTGCGTGCTGGCAGTGATCCGGGATGGCGCCATCATTTACCAGCGCGGCTACGGCATGGCAGACCTGGAGCGCGGCGTACCGGTCACCCCGGAGTCGCTTTTTGACCTGGGCTCAACCGGTAAGCAGTTCACCGCAGCCCTGATCGCCATCTTTGCCAACCGGGGGCTGCTCTCCCTGGACGATCCGATCCGCAAATATATTCCCGAGATGCCGCCCTACGCCGGGCAGGTTACCATCCGGCACCTGCTGCACCACACCGGTGGGGTGCGCGATTACCTGACCTTGATGGGGCTGTCGGGGCTTACCTGGGTCAACGAATATCCCGAAGCGATGCTGCTCGAGCTGCTCACCCGCCAGCCGCGCCTGAATTTCGCGCCCGGCAGCGAATACATGTACAGCAACGGCGGCTATTTTCTGCTCGGCACCATTGCCAGCCGCGCCGGCGGCAAGCACTACACCGAGCTGCTGCGAGAGCACATCCTGGAGCCGCTGGGTATGCAGCGCACTACCTCCAACAAGGATTTTCGCCCTATCGTTCCGGACCGGGCGCTGTCCTACGATCCTGGCGAGGAGGAAGGCTCCTTTGTTAACTCCATCGCCATGAGCGGCGGCTTCGGCGACGGCGCACTGCTTTCTTGCGTGGGCGACCTGCTCCTGTGGGACAGCAATTTCTACGCCAACCAGCTTAACGACGCCCAGCCTGACTTGATCGAACAAATGCAAACGCCCGGCGTGCTCAACGATGGACAGCCCATCGCCTATGCCTTAGGTCTTTCGAAAGAGATTTATAAAGGGCAAACCGTGTTCCGGCACGCCGGAAGCTGGGCCGGCTACATCTGCGATATGCTGCGCTTCCCCGACCAGCGCTTGACTGTGATCTGTTTATGCAATCTGTCGAGCATGGATCCAGAGCACCTGGCGAATCAGGTGGCGGATATTTACCTGGAAGATGTGCTGGGAGATTCCTCAGGTGAGAGCGGAAAAGAACAGGCAGCCCCTGAATTCAGCGCCAGCGAGCTGGCAGCCCGCACCGGCGTGTACCAGGGCCGCAACCACACCTACGCCATCTTCCTCAAGGATGGCAAGCTCTATTTTACCGGCGGTAAAAACGAATTTGAGCTTATCCCGACCGGCAAAACCAGCTTTCAGATTACCGGTCAATCCGCCCACGTCATCTACAGCGGCAGGGATTACCGCCGGATCGCCCTGGTCCAATCCGATGGTTCCAGCCGCAAGATGAGGCGGGTGCGCCTCGAGCGCTACACGCCCGAAACACTGCAGTCCTACGAGGGCGAGTACTACTGCGCCGAGATGGACGTGCGCTACCGCCTGTCCGCAGAGGAGGGCGCCCTGTACCTGCGCCGCACGCCCTACGACCAGCCGGTCGAAGTCCACCCGTTCACCGAAAACACCTTTCGCACCCGGATCGGCGAGCTCAGGCTGCGGTTGAATAAAGCCGGGGAGGTCAAAGGCTTCGTCTTACACAGTTGGGGTGTTAGGGACGTGAAGTTCAAGAAGAGATAGGGGATTCATGCCCTACGTTCAGATCGCCAATCCGCCCACAACCGCATCAGCCTCGATCTCGATCAGCATCTGGGGATCGATCAAGGCGCTCACCTGCACCATCGTGGCTGCTGGCGGGTGGGCGGCGAAGAACTCGCCGTGCGCCTGCCCGTATTCCTGCCAGCGGCTGATATCGGTTACGAACATGCGCGTGCGCACCACGTCATGCATCTCGGCGCCCAGGTCCGCCAGAGCGCGCTGGATGATCTCCAGGCAGCGCCGGGTCTGGGCGTAGGCGTCTCCGGGGGCGAAGCATCTGCCCTGCTCGTCAACCGGTGCGGTGCCGGTCACGTAGATGTGATTCCCTGCGCGCAGCGCGCGGCAGTAGCCGACCTTGCCTTCCCAGGGTGCGTGGCTGAATGTGCGTTTGAATTCCATTTCACCCTCAGGAAATATGGGTTAGATTCTTCGTCGCATCACCAATCACTTCTAGATTGCGCACCACTGCATCTTGTGTTTTGTGATCTCGCAGGTATCCATTCCAATCCACGCCGGCTGTGTATTCCAAAATGCGCTCAATCGCATCCTTGATATCCAGCAAATAGTCTCGGTCACGCCTGATCTTAGACATGAATCATAGAGTCCTGGATATCTTTGGCAATATGCGCTCGCCGTGGATCGGCAATACCCATTTCAAGAGTCGTCGCAGTAATCAAATCTACCTTGCGTCCCAGCTTTTCTTCAAGGTAATCTGCCAGTTCGATGAAGGCGAACCCAAGCGGTTTCGACAGTGTAACCACGATATCGATGTCGCTTTCCTGGGTCGCCTCGCCGCGGGCGACGGAACCAAACAGCGCAAGCTGCGCGACGCCAAAATGCTGGCGCAGGTAGGGCATCTCTTTTCGGATGATTCTCAGGATTGCAGCCTGGCTTTGCGTTTTCATACGGAGAACCCTTGTTTGATCCTTTAGAAGATTATAACGCCGGGGATAGACGGGGGCAAGTAATATAATTCAGGTGTGTGAGGTGATCTTCATATCACCCCACACACCTGAATATATATCATCATGGCACCAGCCCCAACAATCTTGCTGCGCTGGCGGTCAGGAAAGTCACCAGAAAACCCAGCCCCAGCGGCATGAGTGCCCCGAAAGCCGCCCACTTGCGGCTGTTGGTTTCTTTATAAATCGTCAGGATGGTGGTGCCGCACGGGTTGTGCAGCAGGGAGAACAGCATCAGGTTCACCGCGGTCAGCATGCTCCAGCCGTGCGAGCCTACCAGCAGCGTGCGCAGCCCCTCCAGCGAGGGGATATCGGTCATCATGCCGGTGCCCATGTACACCATCATCATGGTCGGAACCACGATCTCGTTAGCGGGGATGGCGATGATGTACGCCAGCAGGATGACGCCGTCCAGGCCGATCAGCATACCCAGCGGGTTCAGGAAGTTGGCGGTGTGCTGCGCCAGGCTGAGTCCGGCGACGTTGATATTTCCCAGGATCCAGATCGCGGCTCCGGCGGGCGCGGCGGTGCCCATCGCCCGCAGCAGCACGAAGATGGTGCGGTCGATCAGCGAGGTGTACAGGATGCGCCCGATATTGGGCACGCGGTAGGGTGGCAGCTCGAGCGTGAAGGCCGAGGCCTCGCCTTTGAGCAACGTGCGCGACAGTGCCCAGGATACTACCAGGGTAAAGAATACCCCGATCAGCACCACCAACACCACCGCGCCAGCCGCCGCCACGGAGGCAAAGAGCGGCGGGAAGGCAGCGGCGACGAACACCGTCGCCAGCATGATCAGGGTCGGGAAGCGCCCATTGCAGGGCACGAAGTTGTTGGTCAGGATGGCGATCAGGCGCTCGCGCGGCGAGTCGATCACCCGCGTGGCGATCACGCCGGCAGCATTACAGCCGAAGCCCATCGCCATGGTCAGCGACTGCTTGCCGTGTGCGCCTGCGCTTTTGAACAGCCAATCCAGGTTGAAAGCCACCCGCGGCAGGTAGCCCAGATCTTCCAGGATGGTGAACATGGGGAAGAAGATCGCCATGGGCGGCAGCATCACGCTCACCACCCATGCCAGGCCGCGGAACACGCCGTGCCAGATGAAACCGGTGATCCACCAGGGAATACCCACGGTGGTGAAAAGGGCCGCTGCCTGATCCTCCACCCAGAACAGGGCATCTGCCAGCATTTTCGATGGCACGTTGGCGCCCACGATGGTCAGCCAGAACACCACCGCCAGCATCAGCAGCATGATCGGCAGGCCGAAGATTGGCGAGGTGACCAGCCGGTCGATGCGCTGATCCAGGTCGTAGCGCACCTCGCCTGTGCTGTGCACCGAGCGCCGGGTGATGATTTCGGCCTCCGCGAATAGCGACTTTACGATCTCATCGCGGAAGTTGTCGCCCAAGGTGGGGCGCAGGGCCTCCACTCGCCTCAGCAAGTCTTGCGCGGTGAGCGGGGTTTCGGTTCCAGATTGGGAGGGTTGTACGGGATTCGAGAGAGTCATCATGCACCACCGTAAAGTTTATTGGCGCCCACCCAGGGCGATTTTGCCGCTGAAGCGGGTATCCTGGCGCCCCTGAGCGCTGGTCAGCTCGACCAGCTCGCCGCTCAACAGAGCCTGCTGCACACGGGCGTCGCCGTCTAAGAGGCGGATGGCGATCCAGCGCGGGTTGGGCACGGAGGGCGCAATCTGCTGGATATAGGGCACCAGCTCATCCACGGCGCGCTGGAATTCGGACGTGCCGCGCACCTGGCGCGGCTGGGTGAGGATCTCGCCGCTTACCACGCCGTCGATGGTGGTCAGCAGGGTCTGCAATCCCTCGCCCGAGCGGGCGGTGACCGGGATCGCCGGCACGCCCAGATCGCGCGACAGGCTGCGCGTGTCCACCTCGATACCTTTGCGGCGGGCTTCGTCCATCAAGTTGACCGCCACCACCACTTTGTCGGTGATCTCCATCACCTGCAGCACCAGGTTCAGATTGCGCTCCAGGGCGGTGGCATCGGTCACCACCACGGTACAGTCGGGCTGCCCGAATAAGATAAAATTGCGCGCTACCTCTTCATCCTGAGAAGCGGAAAGCAGCGAATACGTGCCGGGCAGGTCGACCAGCTTGTAGCGTATGTGGTTGAATTCGAAGCCGCCCTCGGCGCGGGTCACGGTTTTGCCGGGCCAGTTACCGGTGTGCTGGTTCAGACCGGTCAGGGCATTGAACAGGGTGGACTTGCCGGTGTTGGGGTTGCCCGCCAGCGCTACCACCCGGTCGAAATTGTCGATTTTCACGCCCATCTGCGCCAGCTGAGCGTTTGCCGGGCAGGTCTCGCAGGGATTCTGGTCGAGCTTCAGGGAAACTACTTTGCGTTCGGTCATAGACAACCTCCAAAAATTAGCCCAGCGGGCGCACCCAGATCTGGTCAGCCTGCTCTTTACGCAGGGCAATCAGCGTGCCGCGCACACGGTAGGCGCGCGGGTCACCGATAAAATTACGCATCTCTGCGTTCAACTGCGCTCCGGGCGTCATCCCCAGATCCAGCAAGCGCCGGCGGGTGTAGCCCTGGCAGGCTTCGTCCAGGGCTACGATCTCAGCCTGGACATGGTCGGGCAGCTCAGAGAGCGGCATGCTGCCGTTGCCCGCTGCCTGGGCTTCGAGGATCGGTTCCAGGAAGACGTTGGCTGCCACTGCCGGCGCCAGGCGGAATTCATTTTCACCATCGCTCAGTACAATACGCTGCGGGCTGGTTTCTAAAACGCGCACCACCTGACCCAGGCGCAGACCTTCCGCCAGGATTTGAACGAATGCCAGCGCCGGTTCATCTTCCAGGTGGGTGATGCGCCCCGGCGCTTCGCCCTTCCAGGCGGTCAGCGGCGTGCCGCGTTCGGGTGCGAACTGCCCGGCCCGGTCGGGGATGGGGTCGCCGTGCGGATCCTGCCGGGGATAGCCCAGGGCAGCTTCCAGGTCATCGAGCTGCTCCGGCGTCAGCTTGTGCTCGCGCCGCTCGGCTTCGCGATGCAGCTGGTTGAGCGGCAAACGCGCCTCGGTTGCAAGGTAGCTCTCCCACAGGCGGTGGGCACGCACGATGTGCATCGCCCAGCGCTCGCCTTCAGGGGTGAGGTGCAGCCCGCCATCCTGGGAGCTGACCAACCCCTGCGACTCCATACGCGTAATCAGCTTCAGGGTGTCGGCGCCGGAAAGGTGCATGGCGCCCGCCAGGGCTTCCGGCGCGGCGTGGCGCCCGCTTTGCTCCTGCTTGAGCAGATACTTGAGGGCATCTTCGACCAGCTCGCGCTGACCGCGCGGGCTGGACATGCGCCAGCGCGCCAGCAGGCCGCGCTGGGGGTGAAAAATGGCTGCCAGCACCAGCGCCAGGAGCAGGCCCCACAATAAGACCGGCATAACGTTCATACTACCTCCACGTAGATCTGACTTGTAACCCGCGGCCCGAGCACGACCACGTTGGCGCCCACCTGCAGGCTGAGGTTGTCATCGAAATACGAGCGTTCCAATACAGTCAATTCAGCCTGCGGCACCAGGCCCACCGAGGACAGGTAGCGCAGCAGATCGGAATCGTCATCTTCTACGCGCTCCACGCGGGCGCTCTGCCCGGTCTGGAGATGGTCCAGCCTGAGCGTGGAGTGCGGCGGCAGGGTCAGGTCGCGGGTAGGAATGGGCTGCCCGTGCGGGTCTACCAGCGGCTGTCCCAACGCCTGGGCAATGCGCTCTTCCATTTCTTCAGAGATCACATGCTCCAAACGGTCGGCCTCAACGTGAACTTCATCCCAGCCGTAGCCCAGGGTTTCATGCAGGAACAGCTCCAACAGGCGGTGGTGGCGGATGACCTCCAGCGCCACCTGGCGACCTTCGGTAGTAAGCTCGACGCCGTGATGCTTGCGATATTCCAGCAGCGGGGGGTCATTGGCTGCCAGGCGTTTCAGCATACCGGTGACTGAGGCCGGGGCGACTCCCATGCGTTCGGCGATGGCGTTGGTCGAGGCCCGTTCCTGTTCGAGGGTCAACTCGTAGATAACCTTCAGGTAATCCTCTATTGCGTGGGTCAGGTTTTCGCGCATGATTTTTTATCCATGGTTGCACCAAATAATCTTGAAATCTCATAACCGCCCGCTGGGCTGCCAGGAGCATTTACCACAGCAGCACCGTCAGGCAGGCATAAAAAGCCAGGGAAGCAAGGTTAAATGCTGCCCCTTCCAGCGGGGCGGTCAGGCGGGGCAGCAAGCGGCGCACCGCAATCCAGGCAAGGGTAAGGGTTAGTGGGTTGACAGCCGCCATCCAGCGCGGCAGCAGCGATAGCCCGCTGGCTACTTCCACCGCGTACCACACCCAGGCGACCAGCCAGGCTGCCAGCAAAAAGCCATAGGTGATCAGCATGATCTGCCGGTGCCGCAGGATACGCTCGAACAGCGCCGGGTGTGCATTTTCATCGGTCTCATCCAGAAGATGAATGTATTCGCCCAGATAAATAAATGAACCGTGTACAAAGGCGCCTACCACCACGGACGCAGCCAGGAGGGCTGCCGGCGGCAGCGCGCCCCACCAGCCGGCTGGAGACAGCGCATAATACAGCAGCCAGCTGCCCAGGAGCATAAACGGCGAGGAAAATACGCCCAACAAGCCGCCCCATAACAAACGACGCGCGGAGAAAGAAACCATACGCTCCATTCCCGAAAGCTGTTTGACATATCCCGCCAGGCGCGGATGGCGCTGGGGATCAAACCCACCTGCGAGCAGCAGCACGTCCCCCACGGCAAAAAGGCAGGCGGCAGCCATTACGATGATGCCACTGGCATGCACAAGCGTTTGCAGTTCCATCTCGGTCACTCCCAATTCAATCTGTCTGATATCTAAACTTGCTTCACGATTAATTTAGTCCAGACTAAAATATATTTTAGTCAATGTGACTGATTCTGTCAAGCCAAAAAAAGCAACAAAGTTGATCTGGGTTGACAACTTCCCCTTAGTTCTTTAAAATTCTCCTACCCACAGCAGCCGGACGGTGTGCCCGGAATCAACCCATCCAATTCCCAAGCTTAGCGAAGGAGAGCCGCATGAACCAGCCAGCCAACCGCAACAACAATCTGGAAGGCGAAGTGTATTACCCGCCGGGAGAGATCGTCGCCAACGCGCACGTCCAGGATTTCGATTCTATGTATCGCTACTCGATCGAAGATCCGCAGGGGTTTTGGGCAGATCGCGCCGCTGAGCTGGAATGGTTCCAAAAGTGGGATAAGGTGCTGGATGACAGCAACCCGCCATTCTTCAAGTGGTTCGTGGGCGGTAAGGTGAACATCGTCCACAACGCCCTGGACCGTCACATGAAAACCTGGCGCAAGAACAAGCTGGCGCTGATCTGGGAAGGCGAGCCTGGCGACCAGCGCACCTTCTCCTACCACGCGCTCAACCGGGAGGTGTGCAAGTTTGCCAACGTGCTGCGCAGCATGGGCGTGCGCAAAGGCGAAATCGTCACCATTTATATGCCGCGCATCCCCGAGCAGGTGATCGCCATGCTGGCGTGCGCCAAGATCGGCGCCCCCCACAGCGTGGTGTACGGCGGTTTCAGCGTGGAAGCGCTGGCGGAACGCATCGAAGACGCACAAAGCAAGGTACTGGTCACCGCGGACGGCGGCTGGCTGCGCGGCAAGACCGTCGGTTTGAAAGATATCGTGGACGAGGCCATCGCCCGCCAGCCGACCATCGAGTCGTGCATCGTGGTCAAACGCACCGGGCAGAACATCTACATGGAAGCCGGGCGCGATTACTGGTATCACGAGCTGATGAGTCTGCCCATCGCCAGCCCGATGTGCTACACCGAGCCGGTGGATGCCGAAGACACGCTGTTCATCCTTTACACCTCCGGCACCCCCGGGCGCCCCCAGGGTGTGGTGCACACCCACGGCGGCTACATGGTATTTACCTACGCCACGCTGAAGGACGTTTTCGATATCAAGGACGAGGACCGCTACTGGTGCGCGGCTGACCCCGGCTGGGTCACCGGGCACAGCTATATCGTATATGCCCCGCTGCTCAACGGGGCTACCAGCTTTATGTACGAAGGCGCCCCTAACCATCCCTACCCCAACCGCTGGTGGCGGCTGGTGGAGAACTACGGCATCACCATCCTGTACACTGCACCGACCGCCATCCGCGGCCTGATGCGCTTTGGCGAAGCCTGGCCCAACCGCCACGACCTGAGCAGCCTGCGCCTGCTGGGCACTGTTGGTGAGCCGATCAACCCCGAGGCCTGGAAATGGTACTTCAACGTGATCGGCAAAGGGCGCTGCCCAATCATGGACACCTGGTGGCAGACCGAGACCGGCGGCTTTATGATCTCGCCGGTGCCATCCACGCCGCTCAAACCGGGTTCGGCAACAAAACCGCTTTTCGGCATCGAAGCCGATGTGGTGGACGAGCACGGCAAACCGGTGCCCGCCGGCGAGGAGGGCTATCTGGTGATCAAGAAGCCCTGGCCCGGCATGCTGCGCACCATCCTCAAGGATCCCGAGCGCTACAAGACCCAGTATTGGAGCAAGTTCGGCAATATGTACCAGGCTGGCGACTCAGCCCGCAAGGATAAAGATGGCTACATCTGGGTGATCGGTCGTATGGACGACGTGATTAAGGTTTCCGGCTACCGGTTAGGCACCGCCGAAGTGGAATCGGCACTGGTCAGCCACCCGGCAGTGGCGGAGGCGGCAGCCATCGGCCTGCCCCACGAGCTGAAGGGCAATGCCATCCACACCTACGTGATCCTGCGCTCCGGATATGAAAGAAGCGACAAGCTGGTGGAAGAGCTGCGCAACCACGTGGCGCACGAGATGGGGCCCATTGCCAAGCCGGAAGAAATCACCTTTATGGACAGCCTGCCCAAGACCCGCTCGGGAAAGATCATGCGCCGTCTGCTGCGCGCCCGCGCCCTGGGCCAGCCGGAGGGGGATATCAGCACGCTGGAGGAGTGAAATATCTGGATGTAAACATCCCCTGGTTGCAGAGCCGGGGGATGTTTGATTCCATCGAAAGCGATTGATTTACTACGTTCAAAATTGGGCACGTCCGACAATTAGCCAACATTCGGCAACTCGTTTCGCGTGACCGGCATGGAGGCGCAAGTATTGCAATGCTCGCCGCGGAGCCGATCGCAGCTTTCCTTTCCAAACGTCTTAATTATTATAAATACCGCTGGTATAGTATAATGTATTTATGAAAATTCAGCGCTATTTGCTCAACCAAATTAAAGATTCCCTCCTTCCCGGCAAAGTATTGGTGTTATATGGACCTCGCCAGGTGGGGAAAACTACCCTGGCGCAGGAACTGCTGGGCGCGGTGGCGCTGCGCAGCAAATTTGTCAATGCCGACGAGCTGCTCTATCGTGAAGCCCTGTCCAGCCAGAGCCGGGATCGCCTTGGCGAGGTGCTGGGCGACGCCGAGCTGCTGGTGATCGATGAAGCCCAACGTGTGCCTGAAATTGGGCTGAATCTCAAGATCCTGGTAGATAATTTTCCTCACGCTGCCATCCTGGCTACCGGATCGGCTTCCTTCGATCTGGCGAACAAAATCAGTGAGCCGCTCACTGGGCGTAAGCTGACCTTCAACCTGTACCCGGTTAGCTACGCAGAGCTGCAGCTGACGCTCGGCGCGCTGGAAGCGCGTGCTCAGCTTGAGCGCTGGTTGGTGTGGGGCGGCTATCCGGAAATCGTGCTGACGGGCAGCCCGGAACTGCGCGAGCGATTGCTCGGAGAGCTGGTCGGCTCGTACCTGTTTCGCGATCTCCTCGAGTTGGAGGGCATTCGCCGCTCCGAAAAACTCGTTGATTTGCTGCGCCTGCTTGCTTTCCAGATCGGGCAGGAAGTGTCAATAACCGAATTATCTACCAGCCTGGCGCTGAACCGCCAGACGGTGGATCGCTACCTGGATTTGCTGGAAAAGGTTTTTGTGATCTTTAGGGTGAGTGGTTTTTCCCGCAATCTGCGCAAGGAGGTCACTAAAAACGCGCGCTACTATTTCTTCGACAACGGTGTGCGCAACAGCCTGATCCAGAATTTCAACCCGCTGTCCTTGCGCAATGATACCGGGCAGTTGTGGGAGAACTACCTGGTCGTCGAGCGGCGCAAAGCCAACCAGGCAGCCCACCGGGCTGCCAATACTTATTTCTGGCGCACCTATGACCAGAAGGAAATCGATTGTATTGAAGAGCGCGGTGGAAAATTGTACGGCTACGAGTTCAAATGGCAAAGTGGGGATATCCGCCGGGCGACGCGCAGCGAGTTCCTGGAGGCCTACCCGGGTTCGGACTTAACTACGGTGAGCCGGGAGAACTTCGAGGCCTTTCTTGCCTGAAAAATGTTCTGGTAAATGCTAACCGGGAGGGTTCACGAACCCTCCCGGTCTCATGTGGCATTTTTCAGTGTCTTCACTGCCCTGCTCAGCCTTCTTCAGTGATCAACCAGTACTCTCTTCCATCGGTCTGTCGTCCCAGCATCTGGTGATCGACCAGGTCGCGGCGCAGCCCCGAGATATCGTCGGTAAAGCGCTTCAGGATCTCGTTGACCTGCTTTTCCGTATAGCGCATGTCCGGCTCGAAGGACTGGATCACGTGGCGCAGGATCACTTCCAGCTTCTTCTGCTGCCCGGGAAAGGCGCGGATGCGACCTTCGGGGGTGAGGTAGCCCTTGAGCACCTTGCGATCGTAGGCATCCACGTCCACGTCTTCCGCCGCCGCGCTGAACGCCTCGCGCTGCAGCAGGCTCTTTGACAGCTCCTCCAGCGCCTTGGTCTCCAGGTGGTAGATGCTGTAATAGCCTTCGGCGCGAGCGCTCACCAGACCGGTCTTCGCCAGCTTGCTCAGGTGGTGCGACACCGTCGAGGCGTGCACTCCCAGCATACCGGCGATCTGCTCCACCGAGAGATCCTGCTGCGCCAGTAAGCCGACGATTTTCAGGCGGTTGGCATCTGCCAGGGCTTTGAAAAAGGTGAGCAGGGCTTCGCTGTCGTGTTCGATCATTTTGATTACCTCCAAACTATATTGATGTATATCAAAATGATTTTACACAAATCAATATATTTGTCAAGAGGTTTTCCCCCATAGGTGCTAGCTTTAGCGATCTTGGCCTACCTCCTCCGGCCTTCGGCCCGGCCCTCGGCCCACTCCCCCATTTTGCGTAGCAAAATGGGGGAGGAAATGCCGTTAGAGTCTCCTTTTCCTAAAATGGCACGCTTTTTGCCATATTGAGGGAAGGTCGGGATGGGGGTTGAAACCGCTTAGGCCATCGCCTCTTGCAGCGCTTTGACCGCCTCCACCTCGATATCGTGCACGCGCTGGATGTGCTCTGCCAACTCTTGGCGGAAAGCTATCACACCGGCAGCCTCCAGCGGAAAGTCCTCCGCTGCCTGCGACCTGATCTCTCCCAGGTGGGCGTCGATCTGGCGCATCCCTGCCAGCGCCTCGTTCTCCTGTTCCAGGAACAGGTGGTGGCGCTGCAGCAGCAGGCGGCGCATCTCGTCCAGCAGCGGGACCTCGTCCGGCAGCAGCGCCGTACAAAGCTGGTCCCAGGCCAGGGCGCTGTCGCGGAAGCGTACTGCCGCCTGGCGCAGACCTGGTTTGTTCAGCAGCAGGCTGGCTTCATCCAGGAAGTTGGCGTACAGGTCGCGCTCGGCGCAGCCGTCCTTGCCGAAGGTGTTGATATCTTCGAAGACCCAGCGCAGCCCGGAGAGCATCTTCGTTCCGGCGGGGAACTCCCGCTCCCAGCTCAGGCGCGCCTTGGGTTTGGTGAGCAGCTCGATCCACCACTGGTAGGCGGCGAAGCCGAAGTTCTTGCGCGTGCCCTTGGGCGGCGCTTCGGTGAACAGGCGGATGGTGTCGGTGATGCCCATGCGCACCGCGTTCTGCAGCTTCGCCAGATCGGGATGCTCCAGGGTGAGCAGGCGGTGTTTGTGCGCCTTCACGCGCCCGCGGGTGGAAGCCAGTTCCTCCAGGGTGACCTGCAGCGGCGCCCGCGCCCGGTCGGCGATCCATGCCCGGTTTGCGGCTTCATCGTAGCCGAAGACTACCAGAGGGAACATGCCCCACATGCCTTCATCGTAGGGCAGGGCATTGTAGGGCAGGCTGAAATAATCGGCCCACACGATAGGCGGTACGCCGCTTTCCAGCTCTTCGCGCAGGTAGCGCGCCGCACGCGCCGGGTCTGGCGTCTGGCGCAGGTGCTGCACCACGCCCAGCCGCTCCAGCAGACGTTCCAGAGGGTCAAACGTGTTGCGGGTGAGCACCCGCGCCTGCGGATCGTAGCCTTCGTAGGCAAAGGAAAAGTAGCCCATCACGATCCCGCCGCTGATGCCCATCAGCAGCGCCTCGGAAAACGGCTGCCCGGTATGGGGTGCTTTGAAGCCCTGGTAAGCCCAGTGGTTGCACACGCTGCCGGTTTCCCAATGCCGGCCCAGGAAATAATGGTAGTCGCTCAGAACGGTCATACTTCACCTCGCTCGTTAAAGATGCAGCCATTATAGCGACAAAACTGCTCCACAATTAAAAATCGCGACATAGTATGAAGCAAAATGCTACCGGCTGGCAATCCTGTAGGGGTAAAGCATTTGCTACAACCCCTCTAGTAGAGAGATATGCTGCTCCTGGCAAATGCTTTACCCGCCCCGACAGCCATTCGAGACTCGTATCTCGGGTAAAGCATCCGGCTGGAGATTAGCGCCGTGAGAACAGGTCGATCGTGCCGGATGCTTTACCCCTACGATTTGACTGCGTGAGCCTCATCCAGCCGGCTTGACCCCCACGAAGACCGGGGTGCCAAAGTTCAGCGCATCGCTGTGCTCAAAAGGCACCGTGAACGCCTGGAATCCCTGTTCTGCCATTATCTCCAGCCAGACAGCCTGCGAGAACAGCCCTTCTTCATGCCGGTCATGGTACATGTGCACATTGCCCGACTCGTCACGCAGCAGGTAGGCCATCTCACCCAGGTAGGTCGAGTCCGATGGGTCCGGATCCCACACCCATTCGAGGTAGCGCAGGGCGCGCCCTTCTCCATCGTGCCCGCCGTGATCGGTGTACGGCTTATAAGTCTCGGTCACGAAATCGGGCGCCAGCAGCGCCACCCCGCCCGGGCGGAGATGAACGAACGCCGTATGGATGGCGCGGGCGAGGTCTTCCCGCGAGGTCATATAGCAGATCGCATCGTGGATGAAGACGGCGTCGAACTTGCGCTGCAAACGGATCGAGCGCATATCTCCGGGCACGTGTTCGCACTCGGGGTTGAGCTCACGGCTGAGGGCGAGCATCTGCGGTGAGATGTCGGTCAGCGTCATGGTGAAGTGGGCTTTCATGTGCGAGGCGTTGTTCCCGCCGCCGCTGCCCAGCTCGAGCAGCGTGCGCGGCGGGAAGGTGCAGTGGGAGAGGATCACGCCGCGATAGAATTCGGCTTCCTCGGCGTATTCGTCCGGGTGGGTGAGCAGGTGGTACCAGGGGGCGAGATCGGAGTAGAGTTTGAGTGGTTTTTCCATGATTATTCTATCTCTGCAATCCGCACTTCGAACGCGCTGAGGTGGATGCTCTCCAGGCTTTCGTCGGTTTTTCCATCCCCGGAGGAGAACAGCAGGCGGGCGCGGGTCTTGCCGGGGACGTCGAAAGACAGGCGGCGCGCTTGGTTCGAGTAGTTCAGGATCACCAACACGCTTTGTTCAACTGTGTAGCGCAGGAAGGCGAAATACGAGCGCACCTCAGGGTGCAGCGGCAGGTATTCGCCGGCGATCAGGGCGGGCGCCTGGCGGCGCACCTGGATCAGGCGTTTGTAATAGCTCAGCATGGAGGCGGGGTCGCCAAGCTGCTCTTGCACGTTGACGCCCGCGGCATAATCGGGATTCACCGGCAGCCAGGGGGTCACGCCTGCCGGGCAGAAACCGCCGTTAGCGGCGTTGCGCCACTGCATGGGGGTACGGTTCTTGTCGCGGGACATCACCCCGGCGCGCAGGGCGGCTTCGGCATGCGGCACGTTCAGTTCTTGCACCACGGTCTGGTAGTACCAGCTTGCCATCGTGTCGCGCAGCTTTTCGGGGTCGGCGATGATTAAATCGGTCATGCCGATTTCTTCGCCGTTGTAGAGAAACGGCGTGCCGCGCAATGTGAGCACCAGGGCAGCGTTCAGGCGGGCGAGCTGCTGGTCGTGTTGGCGATCGCCATAGCGGGTGATGAGGCGTGAGCTGTCGTGATTGCCCAGGGTGTTGCATCCCCAGCCGCGCACCGGCAGGGCGTCCAGCCGCCTCAGGCGCTGCTGCTGGTTGCGCCGCACGTGGGCCGGTGTGATGCGTTCGCTCTTCATCAGCGCGAAGTTGAACACCAGGTGCAGCTCGTCGTCCCCATTGCCCATGTAGTCGATATTTTCGTCTTCGCCGACCAGCATGCGGTCACCGCTGTACTCGTCCAGCACCAGGCGCAGCTCCTTCATCAGGTCGTGCAGACCGGGGCCGCCGTGCTGGCGCTTGAACATGTCGTGCCAGTAGCGGTTCTTCAGCCGCACCTGCTCCGGCGTCTGCGCCAGTTCGCCGAAGCGGCGCAGCTCCGCCATGTTCATCGGCACTTCGTGCGGGGTCAACTCGGGATCCTCGTAGATCGTGCCGATGGCGTCCAGCCGGAAGCCGTCCACGCCCATGTCCAGCCAAAAGCGCGCCGCATCCCACATCGCCTCTTTGACGGCGGGATTGCGCCAGTTGAGGTCCGGCTGCTGCTTCATGAAGTAATGGTAGTAGTACTGGTTTCGTTCGGGGGCATAGGTCCAGGCCTCGCCGTCGAAGCACGACTGCCAGTTGTTGGGCGGGGTATCGGCCCACACGTACCAGTCCGACCTGGGGTTGTCGCGGCTGGATCTGGACTCCAGGAACCAGGGGTGCTCGTCGCTGGTGTGGTTCAGCACCAGGTCGATGATCACGCGCATACCACGTTCGTGCGCCCCCTGCAGGAAGGCCTTGAAATCCTGCAGCGTGCCGTATTCAGGCGCCACGCCGCAGTAATCGCTGATGTCGTAGCCGCAGTCCCAGTTGGGCGAGGGGAAGTGCGGCGAGATCCACAGCGCGTCCACGCCCAGCTCTTTGAGGTAATCGAGCTTTGCGATCATGCCGGCGAAGTCGCCGATGCCGTCGCCATTGCCGTCGGCGAACGAGCGCGGGTAGATTTGATAGAACAGGGCAGTCTGCCACCATTTCAATGCGGACATTTTATCTCCGGTAAGTTGTGGATTGGGTCCATCGATTTTAACGCATTCGGGACACCCTTAGAATGGTCATTTCCCCCATCCAGCGCTTTGCCAGGCGCGGCATTGGCTGAGTTACGATCGAATGCTGATCCTGGCTCCTGCGATCACGCCAGCAGCAGCCGCGCCAGGGCCTCTCCCAGCCATACAGCGTAGCGCTCCCTGGACCATCCCCGGCCTGCGGTGAGCAAGCTGAACATCTCAGGGCTGGCAATTGCCCAGACGGTGTCTACCGCCGTGGCTTCATCCAGCTCGGTGCGGAGGGCAGCGTGTGCCGCCAGATTTTTCACGAACACTGCCAGGTTCTGCCAGCGCCTTTCGAGCAAACTACGCAGCATCTCGGCTATCTCGGTTTCGGTTTTCGCTGCCATGCGCATGACTTCGATTACGGGGGCAACCCGCTCCAGGATGCCGGTGATATCTTCAGCAAAGCGCTGCACCTGCTGGACCGGATTCTGCTCGTGCAGCACAGCCTGGGGTCCAGGGCGCTGCAGCAGCGGGATGGGGCGGTCATCGCCGCCGACCGAAACCTGCACCAGAGCTGCCAGGATGCTGCGTTTATTTCCGAAGATTGCAAAGATCGTTTCCGGTGCAACGCCAGCCTCCTGGGCGATGGCTTCGATGGTCGCCCCGGAATAGCCATGCTCGATGAACAACTTCCGAGCGGCGGCAATGATCTGCAGGCGGGTTTCGCGCGCCTGCGCTCGCCGGCGGGTGGAGTTGTAAGCGCGTTTGGGTTTTGCAGGTTGGCTCATTTGCCTCTTGACAATTAACCTAATTGGGTATAATATATCATTATTCAATACAGTATAACAGTATTGAATATGGGTGTCAATTGCCTTAATAGTATAACTGAACACCCGTACATCAACTCAGCAGGTAAACAGGAGACCGGTATGTCCACACAAGAAAATCAAGAAGCTTTTCGCCAGGTAATTGCTGAAGCCTTCAATAAAGGCAATTACGCCGCCCTGCCCCTGTGTTTCGACCCGGATTTCGTCGAGCACCAGTTCGGGCTGCACGCTACGATCGAAGGGATGCAAGGCGATATCCAGTTTCTCCGTACCGCCTTCCCGGATTTCAACCTGACCATAGAAGATATGGTGGTAGATGGTGACAAAATCTGGGCGCGGATGACCGCCCGCGGCACCAACCTGGGCGGCTTCATGGGACCGCCGAACGGCAAAAACTTCCGGATCGCGGTGTTCGACACCGTCCGCTTTGAAGACGGCAAGATCGTCGAGCACTGGGGTTCGCCGGATCGCTTTGCGCTGCTGGCGCAGTTGGGCTTGCTTCCCCAACCCCAAGGTTGACCTTCATCCCAATCTATGGCATAATCGCACTAATCGATAAGGCGATGATGGAAACGAGTAAGTCCGGGCAGCCGAAAACGCTGCCATTGGCCTTCCAGCGACCCCGGGATGGTGCGAGC
Source organism: Anaerolineales bacterium (assembly GCA_041736465.1). Taxonomy (GTDB): domain Bacteria; phylum Chloroflexota; class Anaerolineae; order Anaerolineales; family UBA4823; genus JAJUJL01. Next base: position 20,320 of record JBGSTO010000020.1, read on the forward strand.
CGGGGCAGGACCAGCGGGCTGAAAATCCTTCCGGAGCTGCGATCCGAACAGGGCGGCGCACAGCCGCTCGCAGTAGGTGAGCCGGGACGCCGCCCGTTATCCCGTGCACGGCTTATTTCTTGAGCCGCTTGAGCGCCCGCCTTGCAGCGGGAAGCGGGGTGGTACCGCGGGTTATACCCGTCCCTGATTTCAGGGACGGTTTTTTTTATTATTGAGGAGGAGTTATGCCGTTCAAGGAAGTGCCTGCCAACGTCGATTTTCCAGCCCAGGAGCGCGAGCTGCTGCAGTTCTGGCAGCAGAACGCGTCTTTCGATCGCCTGCGCCAGATCCGCCGTGACGCCCGAGCCTGGTCGTTCATCGATGGCCCCATCACTGCCAACAATCCCATGGGCGTGCATCACGGCTGGGGGCGCACCTATAAAGACCTGTTCCAGCGCTTCCGCGCCATGCAGGGCCGCAAGCTGCGCTACCAGAACGGCTTCGACTGCCAGGGTCTGTGGGTGGAGGTGGAAGTCGAGAAGGAAATGGGCTTTACCTCCAAGAAGGACATCGAGGAATACGGACTCGAGCTGTTCGTGCGCAAGTGCAAGGCGCGCGTGCTGAAGTTCGCCGCCGTGCAAACCGAGCAATCCATCCGCCTGGGCTACTGGATGGATTGGAACGACCCGCAGCGCCTGCGCTGGTTGGCGGATAAGCTGATGGAAGACCCGGCCCAGACCATCACCGTGCCCGGTCCGGAGGGTCCCGTGACCGACACGGTGGAGCAGGTGGTGGGGCGGCTGGGACTGCCCGAGCTGGGCGGCAGCTATTTCACCTTCGCCAACGAAAACAACTACATGATCTGGACCTTCCTCAAGCGCTGCTGGGAGCGCGGCTGGCTGTACCGCGGCGCGGACGTGATGCCCTGGTGCCCGCGCTGCGCCACCGGTATCAGCCAGCATGAGATCGTCACCGATGGCTACGCCGAGCTGACCCACCGCAGCGTGACGCTGCGTTTCCCATTGCGCGGCAGGCCCGGCGAAGCCCTGCTGGTGTGGACCACGACTCCCTGGACGCTGACCAGCAACGTCGCTGCGGCGGTCGGCCCCGAGCTGGATTACGTTCGCGTTCGGCAGGGAGACCAGGTGCTGTACCTCTCCAAAGGCACCCCGCACATGCTGCGCGGCCCGTACGAGGTGCTTGGTGAGCTGAAGGGCAGCGAGATGGTCGGCTGGACTTACGATGGCCCCTTCGACGACCTGCCCGCCGAGCAGCACCCCGGCGGTTGGACCGAGCTAAGCGAGCTTACCCAAAAGGTGCCGCTGTCCGCCGTCCAGGCGCACCAGGTGATCGCCTGGGATGAGGTCGGCGAGACCGAAGGCACCGGCATCGTGCACATCGCTCCGGGCTGCGGCGCCGAAGACTTTATCCTGGGTCGAGAGCACAATTTCCCGCTGGTGGCGCCGCTGGACGAGGAAGGTCACTTCGTGGATGGCCTCGGATGGTTAAGCGGGCAGCACGTCTCCAACATCGCCACCCCCATCTTCGAGGATCTGGAGCGCAAGGGTCTGATGTATCACGTAGAGCTCTACACCCACCGCTACCCCACCTGCTGGCGCTGCAAGACCGAGCTGGTCTTCCGCCTGGTGGATGAGTGGTTTATCTCCATGGGTGAGAGCTACGATAAGCCGCGCGAAGCCCTGACCGCCGAAGAAAAGAGCCGCAGCCTGCGCTACCAGATCATGGACGTGGTCGACCAGATCAAGTGGATCCCCGAGTTCGGCTTTTCGCGCGAGATGGACTGGCTGCGCAACATGCACGATTGGATGATCTCCAAGAAGCGCTATTGGGGGCTGGCGCTGCCCATCTGGGTGTGTGAGGGCTGCGGTCGCTACGAGGTGGTCGGCGATGAGATCGAACTAAAGGCCCGCGCCGTGCAGGGCTGGGAGCAGTTCGAGGGGCACACACCCCACCGCCCGCATATCGACGCCGTCAAGCTGCAGTGCCCGCAGTGCCAGGGGCAGATGAGCCGCATCCCCGACGTGGGCAACCCGTGGCTGGACGCCGGCATCGTGCCCTTCAGCACGCTGCAGTTCCGCAAAGACCCGGAGTACTGGCGCACCTGGTACCCGGCGCAGTGGATCAGCGAGTCCTTCCCGGGGCAGTTCCGCAACTGGTTCTACAGCCTGCTGGCGATGGCGACCGTGCTGGACAGCAGCCCGCCCTTCCTGGAAAATTTCGGCTACGCCACCCTGCTGGCGGAAGACGGGCGCGCCATGCACAAGAGCTGGGGCAACTCGATTGAATTCAACGAAGCCGCCGATAAAATGGGCGTTGACGTGATGCGCTGGCTGTTTTGCGCCCACAAACCCGAAAACGATCTGCTCTTCGGCTACACCCGCGGCGACGAGGCTCGCCGGCGCTTCCTGATCCCGCTGTGGAATGTGTACACCTTCCTGGCAACCTACGCCCGCCTGGACGGCTGGGAACCGGACTTCGCCTTCGACCCTGATACTCCGGAAGGACCAACCCCATCCAGCGACAACCTGCTGGACCGCTGGGCGCTGGCGCGGCTGAACCAGGTGGTCGAGAGGGTGACGGAAGCCCTGGAAGCCTCCGATCCGCTGAGCACCAGCCTGGCGCTGGAGTCTTTCCTGGATGACCTGTCGAACTGGTACGTGCGCCGCTCACGCCGCCGTTTCTGGAAAAGCGAGGCCGACCGCGACAAGTCCGACGCTTACAGCACCCTGTATCACATCATGGTCAAGCTGGTGCGCACGCTGGCGCCGTTCATCCCCTTTATCACCGAGGCCATCTACCAGAATCTGGTGGTCAGCGTGCGCCCCGAGGCGCGCCAGAGCGTGCACCACACTGCCTGGCCCGCTGCCGACGTCTTGGTGGTCGATACTGCCCTGCTCACACAAATGGAGCTGGCCCGCCAGGTTTCCAGCCTGGGTTTGAGCGCCCGCAACGCAGCGGGCATCAAGGTGCGCCAGCCGCTGAGCCGGGTGTTTGTCTATGCCGGCGGCAAAGCCAACCTGAGCGACGAGATGGTTGCCATCGTCACCGACGAGCTGAACGTCAAGGCATTCGAGTTCGTTGAGGATGCCGCCCGGCTGGTCAGCTACCGGGTGCTGCCCGATAACAAGCTGCTCGGGCCGCGCTTCGGGGCACAGTTCCCCAAGGTGCGGGCTGCCTTGGCAGAGCTGACGCCGCAGCAGGTAGCCGCCAGTATCAACGCCGGTCTGCCGCTCACGCTGCAGGTGGAGGGCGAAAGCGTGGAGCTGGCGCCAGGAGAGGTGCTGGTGCAGACCCAGCCGGTGGAAGGCCTGGCGGTGGCGTCGGATAAGCTGATCACCGTGGCGGTGGATGCTACCATCACACCCGCGCTGCGCCAGGAAGGGCTGGCGCGCGAGCTAGTGCGCCGCATCCAGGCGATGCGCAAATCGGCGGGCTTCGATATCTCCGACCGCATCGCCACCTACTACCAGGCCGGGGAAGAGCTGGCGCAGGTCTTCCAGGTATGGGGCGCTTACATCCAGGCCGAGACGCTCAGCACCGCCCTGCACGCCGGGGCGCCGCCGGAGGGCGCATATGTGGAAGAGCAAAAGGTGGAAGGCGAAACGGCGACGCTGGGTGTCTTGAAGTGATCATACAGCCCCCAAAGGTTTTCCAAAACCTTTGGGGGCTTGCATAAATCCCTTGGTGGTCTTTGCGATTACTTTGTGCGCTTTGTGTTTTAAGCTCTTTCCCTGAATCTCAGGTTTTCGCTCCTGCCAGGATCTCCTCTATCGCCTGCTTCTTTTCAGGCGCCAGCGGCTTGGGCGGGTTGCCTGCCGCGCCGTGCTCCGCCAGGATCTTCTTCACCTTCGCATTCAAACGCTGGCTGAGAGTCAGGCTGCCCTTCTGCTCCCAGTCGTGGCGGCGTTTGCGGTCCAGCAGCCTGGTGAACCAGAAGGAGCGGAAGTACTTCAAAGTGGCATCGGTGCCCAGGAAATTGCCGCCCGGTCCGACGCGGTGCAGCTCGTCTACCAGCAGCGTCTCGGCGTTGACCTCGATGCCCTTCATCAGGTGATCGGTCATACCTACTAGCTCGTCGGTCAGTACGATCATTTCCAGCGAGGCCGCCAGCCCGCTTTCCATGTAGCCCACATCGTGGATCAGGTTGGAGCCGGACAGGCGCGCCATCATCACCGAGAGCATGGCTTCCAGGGCTGCCTGCTCGTCCATGATCTTTGAGTCGGAGCATCCGGCGTAGCCCCAGGTGGGCAGCCCGTAATGCCGGCCCAGGGCGATCACCGAAACGCGCGCCAGTTGAAACTCCGGCGCGCCATAGACGCAGATGGAGGTCTTCATGTCTATGTGGTGCAGGCCGCAGCCATAGACGAAGGGCGCGCCGGGGCGTTTGAGCTGGTGCATGACCAGGCTGGAGAGGACTTCGGCGTTGCCGAGGGCCAGGCCGCCGGCGATGCGCACCGGGGCCGTGCCGCC
>JBGSTO010000097.1:0-6448 GCA_041736465.1 Anaerolineales bacterium
CCCGGGTATCATCGCCCGCTCCGGTGGTAACGTCGTCGTTCTTGATCTCGATGGGGATGGCAGGGAACAAACCGGCTGGGTGCTGCTGTATTATCACCTGGCAGGAGAACTTGCGCCTGCCGGGCTGGTCGTTGAAGTCGATCATCCGCTGGGGCACCCCTCCTGCGAGGGAGGGCGCTCCACAGGAACGCACATGCACATCGCCCGCAAGTACAACGGTGAATGGCTGGCGGCGGATAGCCCGCTGCCATTCGTTCTCAGCGGCTGGCAGGCACACGCCGATGCTCGCAACTATTACGGCACACTGACCAAAGGAGACCAGGTGGTCAGCGCCAACATCAACGGCGCCCAAACGTCGATCATTGTACGCTGAAGGAAAAGGGAAAGCCAGTCATCTTGAGCGCGGCGAAGGATCTCGCAAGCCTGCAGGGAAGATCCTTCACTTTGTTCAGGTTGACAGATACCCCCTGGATGACCACCCAAATAACAAAGGCGGCAGCCGATCTGCTTTCACCGGCTGCCGCCTGGTTTAATCTCACGCTACAAACGGTTATGCTCTCTGGTTCAGCTTGCGCGCCGTCCAGGCGGCCCCCACAGCCAACGCCAGCAGACCTGCCAGCACCCAGGCAGCCAGCCCCCTGGAAATGGCCTGGCTGGAGAATGACCGCAGCTTAACCGTCGTCGGATCCAGACCCCCGCTGTTGCCGGCGACGAAGTGCGTCCCATCCAGATCGGTCTGGTTCAGCCCGGCGAGAACCAGGTCCGAGCCGGCATGGGTAGCGCCCGCGGCCAAGTCCCAGCACTCGGCATCGGCGGGCGTGCACTGCGTCACGTCCGTAATCTTGAACAGGCGGTTCTGATTCAAAGTATTGGTGACGCAGCCTGCCGGTGCGGCATCTACGGGCAGGACGAGCGTCCATGGCCCGGTGCCGCCCACGGTGAAGGCGTCGTAGAACTCAGAGCACATCGCATCCACGTGTCCGGAGATGCCGTTATCGAAGGGGGCATTGGCTGTACCGCGGCCAAAACCGACGATCGCCACTGTGCCAGCGCCGCCAGACAGGCTGGTTCCACCCAGGGAAACACTGCCGGTGCTGCTGTCTGCCCAGGTGGCGACTGTGGACCCCAGACGCTTGGGCCATTCGCCCGCCGGCATGCCGGTCGGAGCTGTCTCAGCGGCATCCTTGCTGCCCCAGAAGTTGTGCCCAATCGCCGGCGCGCCGCCGCCGCTGTACGCAGAGGCGTAATTGCCGATATTATTGGCATAGGCGGTCACCACACCTGCGCCTACCTGGTTGAAGACATTGGCAGCCGCGCCGCCATCCAGAGCCAGACCTTTGAGCGTCAGGTTGCAGTTCCAGGCAGTGAACATATCCCCGGCTCCGCCGCCCCACACAATGCTGGAGCCGCTGGCGCCTACCACATCAATATCGCCCACACAGGTCAGGCTGTTATTGATCGTATGGTCGCCCAGAACGGTAACTTGCCCGCCCGAGGCAACTGCATTCAGCGCCTGCTGGACGGCTCCGGGACCGAAGAAGCAGGGTGAATTTCCTGCACAGGTGGAGTCAGCCGGATCGGCAAAGGCAGCCGGGAACGGGGCAGCTTCCACCGTCGCCTCCAGGCACCACTCGCTGAGCGTGCCGGTATCGGTGCCCACCAGGTCCCTGGCGGTCATGCGCCAGGTATTAGCCAGCGTCTGGCCCGCAAACACGCTCAGGGGGTTATTGGGGGTAAAGGTACCATCGATGGCATATGGGGGTGGGGCGGGAGAAGTACTGGTAGCGCATTGACCCTCCACCGGCTGGCTGGCCTGGTCATCCAGGACTGCATTGATATGATTTTGGGCGCAGCCAAAGGTGCTGGCAGGCACCCCAGGGCGGTCGATGACCATTGCGCTGCTGCCGGTGCCCATGTTTTGAATTGTGAAATCAAGATCGCCAACGTAGGTGTGGGTGGCGCGAACGCTCACGTTCAGGTCGATGATTCCACCCAGGGTGGTCAGCGTCTGCTCGCTGAAAACCCCGGTGGTGTTGTTATCCGGTATCGCCACAGCAGGAAAGCTGCACGCGGTGATTGTCTCCCGGTTTGCCGTGACGAAGGCTGAGACTGCCGAGTTCGCACCCGTGCCGCAGCTGTTGTCCGCCCACACCCGCCAGTAGTACAGCGTGTTGGCGTTCAGCAGCGTGGCAGGCGTGTAGCTGGTCGTCATCAGGCCAGAGGCAGAGACAACGACGTTGGTAAAAGCCGGGTCGGTGGCTACCTGCAGGGAGTAGGTAGTCGCCTGCAGGTCCTCACTCCAGGTGAAGGTGGGCAAGTTCGAAACACTCTTGGCGCCATCTGCCGGGCTGGTCAGAACCGGAGCCCCCGGCGCAGCATCGCGCACGATCAGGCCAACTTCAATAGAGTGGGAGGTAGCGCCGCTGGTGCCGGTTACATCGAAATGCGACATGCCCGCAGGCGCGCCGCTGATGGTAAGCGTGCTGCTGGAAGTACCGCCCGGCGGTGGCGTAACCGGATTGGGGACAAATCCAGCCGTCCCCGGATTCCCTGCCGTACTCAAGGTGACCGCGTCGCTAAAACCACCTGCAGAATAAACGTCGATGTTGTACACCGCATCGTCAGGGGCGCAGATTTCCTGAGAATCCGGAGTGGCGCTCAGGCTGAAATCGGGCGCCAGCGAACAGCTTGGGAATTTGAAGGAGCCGATGCGCAGCCGCCAGCCAATTGCACTGGTAGTGGGAATATACTGGTTTACATACCAGAAAGTGCAGTCGTCAACCGGGTCGACATTCATCGAGGTGTAATCGCCCCAGCGGTTCGAACCGGTCTGCGAGCCTGTGCCGTTGATGATCGAGCCCTCCCCTTGCGGCAGGGTGCCCAATGGGTCTCCCGCCAGTCGTCCGGTGTACCATGAGCTGGGATAGGTGGTTGTGCCATTGGAGGCGCTGTATCCCAACGCCATGTTCCCGCCAGCGTCCATGGCGATGCTGCCCATCCAGCGGTGAATGCCATCCGATATTCCCGGCGCGTAGGTGCCCTGCTGGTAGATCACCGGGGTGCCATTCGGGTCGCGGATTTCATACCAGCGAACACCCGCCACACTGGGAGCGGCTTCGACCGCCTGGTTGGTGACCAGGGATTCGTGCGTGCCGTAGTTGCGATAGGCTAACCGCCACAGCGGGCGCTGCCGGTAGGATAGGATATCCAACATCGTCGCCGTGCCGGGCTGTGGGATGCACTCCCGCCCGGTACCGCAAGGGTAGATCGAATCGAAAGCCGCTACAGGGATGGTATTCGCCAGGGTAAAAGTCGAATTGACCGGCGTAGCAAAATCGGCGTGGAATTTCCACAGCGTCAGTGCGTCCTGGGGCGCGCCGTATGGGCCGCCGTTGTCCATCGTGCCAACGAAGTAATTGGGCGAGCCAGCCGGCGGCATGCTCAAACCATCCACGTCGGTGGGCAGCAGACCATCACCAATGTTATACACGGTCGATCCCGGGGGAACCAGGAACGAGAGCACCTGCGGGGTTGGATTGCCGGCGATCATCTGGGCGCGATTCACAGCGTAAGCGCCAACGCCGGCAAAGGTCGATCCACCAGAGAACTCGCGCGTGCTGATGTAATAGGCATCGTGCCACACACCGTACTTGGGATAATCGGGGAAATTCGATCCCGTGCTGAAAGCATAGCGATAATAAGTGCCTGTGGGATCGCCGCTGGTCGAGATTGCCACGCAGTTGTAGTAGGTCGGGCCGCTGGCAGTAAACTGGGTCAGGATCCAACGATCGGCGAACTGGTCGTATACCACGATCGGATCGCCGGAATTATCGGTTTCGCAGTCGTTGCCGAGTCCCACCCACAGAGTGTTATTGGCTGCCGGGCCGTACAGCAGCGTGCCGGTTTTGCTGTATATGGCAAAGTACAGGTTGCTCATGGCAACATAATGGTTGGGGCCAACATCTCCAACCGGATCCGGAGGCGATACGTTGGCGATATTGCTGGGGCCGTCGAAGCTGACCAGGGGCGCGGGAATTTCCGCTGCTCCTATCTCAAACTGAACCACCTGGTCCACATCCTGGGGTCCTGGCAGGCCTTCCAGCCCGGTGGCAAGCTCGGGAATGTCTGCAGCTTCTACCGCTTCCACCGGCAGGGGTGTTATCGAGCGCAGAGGAGGAGAAACGTCGAATTTCTCTGCCGTGCTGACGCCTCTAAAGATTGCGACTTGAGCCGCTGGTTCTACCTGAGCGGGCGCAGCCGCAGGACTGGCAGCTAAAATCGAGGGAGTAAGTCCCAACAATAAAAACAAAACCAGGCCGAGCGAAAACAATTTCTGTAACATGGCTCCTCCAGATAAAAATGGGACCTGCGCCGCCCAATCGCGGCGACTTTATAATAAGTCTCAACCATTTTAACATCTTGAAGGCAGTTTACACCCCACAGAGCTGTAAGGCCTGGAAAATCGCCTGGCTGCCAAACTGCACTGCCTCCACCGGGATGCGCTCATCGGCGGTGTGAATGGTCTGCGAGAAGTTGAATCCTTCTGGAAGCTGCATGGGCAGAAAGCCATAGGTTTGAATGCCCAGCTTCGAAAAGAAACGCGCATCGGTGATGGCACTGAGCACATAAGGCAAGGGGATGCCCTGCGGATCGGCCTGGCGCAGGATCTGCGCCAGCGTATCAAACAAACCCATATCGGGGTCCGCCGGACCGGGGTCGTAGCGGATGACCTCAAATTCGACCTGCGGCCCCAGGATGCGCCCCAACTCGGTGAGCATGTCCTCCGGTGTGAAACCGGGAAGCAGACGCCCATCCAGTCCAACCGAGATCTCATTGGGGATGACATTGAACTTATCGCTGGCGTGTAAGACGGTCGGGCTGACCGTATTGTGCAGCAGCGGGTCGAAGAGGCGGGAATTCTCGCCCATCTGGTCCAACAGCCGGTCGCTGAGCAGCGGGTTGAGCAGCTGCTTCACCACAAAACCCTGCACTCCTCCCATGGCAGCGCTCAATGACTCGATCATCAAGCGCGCAGCCGGCGTGACGTGCACCGGCAGGCGGTGCCGGTCGAGGTTGTGCAGCAGACGCGCCAGCTTGGCCATCGCCTGGCCGCGCACCGGGATCGAGCCGTGCCCTCCCTGCCCGCGCACGATGAGGCGCATCAGGCACATCTGCTTTTCGGCAATCTGAATGGGATAAAAGCGCTTGCCGCCAATCGTCATGCTGAAACCACCAAATTCCCCCAGCGCATAGCGAATGCCCTGGAACTGCTCGGGGTGCTCTTCTACCAGGTATTTGGCGCCGAAATCGCCGCCGTGCTCCTCGTCGGACACAATTGCCAGCACCACGTCGCCGGGCAGTCGTTTGTTTTCAGCCTTCGCCCGCAGAAAAGCCGCCAGCATCATCGCCACGCCGCCCTTCATGTCCAGGGCGCCGCGTCCCCAGATGAAGCCATCCTGGAGGAGGCCTTCGAACGGCGGCTGAGTCCAGGGCTGGTTCTCGGTGGTGACCACATCCACGTGCCCGTATAAAAGCAGCGGCGGGGCTTTGCCTTCACCGGCTAAACGCGCGATCAGGTTTGGGCGCTGGGGCGTGCGAGCCAGCAGGGTAGTCTGAACGCCGGCTTGCTTGAGCAAGCCATCGATAAATGCAACACAATCCGCCTCATTGCCGGGCGGATTGGTGGTGTCGAAGCGGATTAGCTGCTGCAGCAGCTCCGCTGGACGCTGGTAAATCGTAGCCGAATCTGTGATTGCCATATGCCCCTCCCGGGAGTGCTGGAGAATGGCTGCAAAATGAGCCGCTAGAATTCTATCAGCTTTACCAACAAGATCGGGTACAATTCGATTCTATGAAACGCCTGGCACTCTTTGGATTACCTTTATCTTTGGTACTGGCGCTGCTGGTGGCAGCTTTTGCACCGCTGGAGCGCACCCTGGGCGTGAACGCCCGCATCGTTTACCTGCACGGCGCCTGGGTGTGGGTAGCTCTGGCCCTGTTTATACTTTCGGCCTTGGCGGGCCTGCTGGGTTTGCTGCTGCAGCGCCGCAGCCTGCAAACCTGGTGCCAGGCACTGGGCCGGACCGCTCTGTTTTTTTGGATCACCTTCTTACCCATGTCGCTGTACGTCATGCAGGCCAACTGGAACGGGCTGTTCCTGGACGAGCCGCGCTTCCGCATTCCGCTGAACTTCGCCATCGTCGGGCTATTATTGCAGTTGGGCGTCTCATTCTTCCCATTGGCCTGGACCTGTGCTGTCAATGTGGGATATGCCGTGGTTCTGCTGGTCGGTATGAGCCAGACCCAGGCCGTGCTGCATCCCGAATCACCCATCTTCAACGCCGGCGCCGGCGATATCCAGATCTTCTTTTCGGCCCTGTTCGGGCTTCTGCTGCTTGGTGGATTGATGCTCGCCGGACTCTGGCGCGGTTGGAATACGAAAGATTAA
>JBGSTO010000123.1:0-27822 GCA_041736465.1 Anaerolineales bacterium
CACCTGGTCAAGACCCTGGTGCAGCACGAAGATGTGGATGCGGTGTGGTATTTCGGTTCAGCCGAGGGCAGCTACCACGTCGAGCATGAATCGGCTGCCAACATGAAACGCACCTGGGTTAGCTATGGATTGCCGCGCGACTGGATGAGCCGTGAGCAGGGCGAAGGCCACGAGTTTCTGCACGAGGCTACACAGGTAAAGAATATCTGGGTGCCGACCGGCGAATAAATGGCTGCGGCTGTGTGGCAGCCGGTGACATGGCATTTCGTGCGCCTGGCATTATGCTGTTCAAAAGCAGGTATCCGACACGCCTCGCAGATTGCGACCAGCCCGGTCCTGCCGCCCATTAACCAGGGCCGGTTCTGAGGTGACTGGTGAGCTTCCTGCGCCGGAAGAGCAGGCAAGCTGCTTTGTGCGCCAGCGGCAGTGAAGGGGAGATCGAAAAGACGATCTAAATTGCGTGGGGAATCTGCTATACTATTGGTGTATTCCGATAATACAGACCCAAATTAATCCCTTCGGTAGACCGTGAGGGACGCTTGATTCAGCCAGCACCTCCCGGCGCAGGCATTCTCGGTATGGTTTAAGCATTCAGGAGAAGAGAGAAATGAAACCTTACGTATCCACGAAGACCGGTATCATGGTATTTCTGTTTCTGATCGGCCTGATCCTTGTTCTGCTCATATCCCCCGGAAGCGCTGCTACTTTGGCCGCGGATGAACCCACCAGCCCGGAGGTGATTGTCGGTACGGCTTTTACCTATCAGGGTCATCTGCAGGACGGGGGCAACCCGGCGAACGGCGCGTATGATCTGCAGTTCAGCCTGTATGATGCGGCTGCGGGCGGGCTGCAAGTTGGCGTTACGCTGGCTAGTGACAATGTCCTGGTAAGTGATGGCTTCTTCACCGTTGAATTGGATTTTGGCACCAGTGCATTCGGCGGTGGCGGGCGTTGGCTGCAGGTGGCTGTCCGTCCGGGCATCAGCACGGGCGCTTACACAAGCCTTACCCCGCGCCAGAAAATGAGCCCTGCGCCATATGCCATGGCGATGCCGAACGTCTTCACCGACGAAGGTGCGAACTTTGTCGGCATCGGGCGAAACTTTCGCATCTCTGGCAACGAGGTGTTCGGTGTCCGCTACACCGGCAGCGCTAACCAGTACGGCGGCATGTACGTGGAGACATCCGATCCCGGCGGCTGGCCCTTCTATGGGTATGCGACCAATGGATCATTTCGCGCCTGGACGTACTACAACGGCACAACGGGCGAATGGAGCCTGTACAACGCCGGTATTCGTTTGAAAGTCCCATCTTCCGGTGGGCTGCGCATCGGTCCTGCCTTGAATTACAGCCTGGTGATCAGCAACACTACCGGCAGCGATGGCATCCGCATCCTGGACACAGGCGACGACAGCATTCAGATTGGCAGCCCGCCCGATGTTGCCAATTACGGCGTGTATATTCCCAGCCCAGGGGTGGGTACCTACGGGCTGTGGTCGAACACTGCAAACGCCAGCGGGGAGTGGGCGCTGTATACGGTCGATAATATCCAGGCGGGCAACGTGGTTGCCAGCGCCTACACCATGGTAACCAAAGTGACGGGCACCGAAGCGCTATCACCGGGGGATCTGGCTGCGGTAACCGGCGTGACGGATGCAATCCCAGGCGGAGCCGTTCCAATGCCTTTAGTCCGGCTGGCAGATGCCCAGGCGTATAGCGGCGTGATCGGCGTGGTGACCAGCCGCATGGTGTATGAGGTTGCCCCGGGTAAGGAACCGGAGGGAGAGATGTCGATGCACTCCGTCGAAGGTCCTGCAAAGCCCGGCGATTACGTGTCCCTGATGGTTTACGGCGTGGCGCAGGTGAAAATCGACCCGAATACAGCCATCACCCCCGGTGAGCGCCTGACCGCCTCCAGCTTTCCCGGCCTGGCGCGGCCTTTGCTGAAGCAGGAAGTGAATGGGATGGTGGTGGTGGAGGGTGCGCCGGTGATCGGTATTGCCCTGGCAGCGCCGGTAGAAGGCCAGGATAGCATCCCGGTGTTCGTCACCTTACGATAGGCGGCTGCCATGGCGAGAAAGAAGATGTTATTCCTGACAGCAGTTATATTCTGCCTGGCTGCCCTGGCAGCAGGCCTGATCTGGACCCGGATCATGGCCGCGCCAGACGGCACAACAGCCAGCTTTTCCCTGCCCTGGTGGACGGTGGATGGCGGCGGCGGCACCAGCCAGGGCGGGAGCTATGTCCTGAGGGGTACAGCCGGTCAGCCGGACGCTGCCGCGAGCAGCGGCGGCACCTATACATTGAAAGGAGGCTTTTGGGGCGGAGAGTTTCTCTACAGCATATATATCCCGATGGTGAGGCGCTAACGGAACGACCCGCGGGCATGCACCAAACCATCACTGTATGCACGCTGTGGCGTTAGCACGGAGCAATTACGTCGATAGAATATAAGGAGCAATGCAATGGCAAAGGCAGCAGTGAAAGGCAGCGGCACGCCGCAGGATCCCTGGACTTTGCAAACACCGAGTCTGACGGGCGAGTTCCAGATGTACCGTGATGAATCGGCAAACCCTCCGGCGCTGGTTTGCACGGTTGGAAAAACCGAGCTGCGTTACCATCTGCGCTGCATCGAAGACCTGCATGCCATGCTCAAAGCACACGGCGACTGGATGCCGCTCGGCAGCGCAGACGAGCAGAAGCCGGCTGCAGAAGGTACCGTCGAAGCCTGGGGGCGATCGCCGGACAACCCCATCGGTGGGTGGTACGGGTTCAAGAAGGGGCTGCGCGGCCGCTTCGCCAACTATGTGCCGCCGGTGCTGGAAGCGCTTGGCCTGGCTGAGGTCGAGCATAACCCCAGGAATAACCGGATGCGGGCGCTTTAGGCAGCGCAATTGAATCAACGCAACAATAAACTGCAATTATTTTGCAAGATTGGTGTTCTTTTTAGCGACTATATTGGAGTGATATAATCGGAATACTTTGTCTAGATAAGCAATCGTAGTTGGGAGGAAATAATGGTCTCTACCCGCTTTGATGTGGTTGTGATTGGTGGAGGCCCGGCAGGTGTAACCGCGGCACTGCGGGCACGTGAGCTGGGCGCCAGCGTGGCACTGGTTGAAGCCGGGCGGCTGGGCGGCACCTGCACCAATGACGGCTGTGTGCCAACGCGAGTGATCGCCAAAGCAGCCCGGCTGTTGCGCGACTCCCGGCAGTTTTCTGAATACGGCCTGGAGGGCGATCTGCCAAAGCTGAACTTTACGCGGCTGATGTCCAGCGTGCAAAACACGGTTTACCACATGCACGAGAAAAAGCAGCTGATTTACCACCTGAGCACCTCTGGCGTCGAGATTCTCGCCGAGAGCGGACCAGCCAGCTTTATCGACCCTCACACCATCACACTCGGGGATGGGCGCCGTCTTGAAGGCGGAAAGTTTATCCTGTGCGCCGGCGGGCGCTCCCGGCGCCTGGCATTTCCCGGCGCTGACCTGGCGCTTACCCACGCCGATCTCTGGTCGCTGCAGGAACTGCCCCCCAGCCTGGCGATTATCGGTGGCGCGGCTACAGGCTGCCAGCTGGCCTCGATCCTGGCAACTTTTGGCGCCCGCGTGCATCTTTTAGAAATTTCGTCTCGCCTGCTGCGCATCGAAGATGAGGCGGTCTCATCCGTGATTATGGAATCCTTTGCCAATCAAGGCATCGATGTGATCACTGGCCTCCAGGGAGTGGAGAAACTCGAACGCGGCGGCCCTGCTGGCTTAACCCTGACCTACAGTAAAGAAGGGCAGGCGTACAATCTGGACGTTTCGGCCGTGATCCTGTCATCTGGCTGGCTGGGCTACCTGGATCCGTTGAATCTGCCAGCTGCCGGCGTCGCCAGCGAACGCAACTACGTGATTGTGGACGATTACCTGCGTTCCTCGGCTGAGCATATTTTTGCCGCCGGTGATATCAACGGTAAGATGATGCTGGTACAGAGCGGGGCGCTGGAAGGCCGCATCGCGGCGGAAAACGCTGTTCTGGGGGTTGGACAGCCGGTCGACCACAGCCTTGTGCCTCATGGTGGATTTACCGATCCGGAATACGGCAGCGTGGGTCTTGCCGAGCACCAGGCTAAAGAAGCCGGTCTGGATTACACTGCTGCCACCGTCAGCTACAATGACCTGGATCGCGCGGTAATCGATAACCATACCACCGGGCTTTGTAAGCTGATCGTTTCCAAAGAAACCCACCGCATCCTGGGCGCTCATATTGTTGGCGAACAAGCGCTTGAGTCGATTCATCTGGTTGCTGGGGCTATGGCCGCTCAGATGTGGGTCGAACAGCTGGCAGAGCTGCAGATTGCTTACCCAACGTTCACCGCAATCGTTGGGCTGGCAGCCCGCCGGGTGGTACGGCAGCTTGGTGTGATGCCAATGGCAGCTGAGTGGGTCAGCCTGGACCGCCCGCATGCCGAATGGGAACATTCCTCCTCGTGAGAGACAGACGTTGGATGCGTACGTGTCCATCCAGATCGCGAACGTGTAAGAGCTAAGCCAATGGAAGCCACTGCCACCACCGGACGACTGGCAAGCGAACGCGCCCGCCGGCTCTTCATTTCTGCCATCTTCACGTTAGCAGGCCTGGTGTTAATTGCTGCTCCTGTCCTCGCGGTGCAGTTCAGCCGCGAGCCGTTTCCAGGCTTTTTGGTCGAGCCTACCCTGGTAATCAATGGAGTCAGCGGACCTTCGTGGCTGGGACCGCGGGTTGGCCTTGTGTATCCCCTGCGAGTCTTTGCGGTTAACAACCGGATGGTAAGAGGCCCGGCTGACTGGCATGCCGTGATGGATGAGTTCTCAGCGGGGGATAAGGTGTCTTTTCGCATAACATCGGCGGCGGGAATCCAGCACGAGACACCGGCCTACGCCTTGAGGTCCTTCCCTCTCCCGGATCTCCTGCGGCTGTTTGGGCTGCCGTACATCGTCGCCCTGGCGTTCTTTATTACCGGAGTCGTGGTATACGGGAGCGTCAGGCAGCTCACCAGTTCGGTAGAAATGTTTGCCATCACGACCGTATGTGCAGCCATTTCTACTGCTTTGACATTTGATCTCAGTACCACACACGCTGCCCCGAACTTATGGATGGTTGCGCTTTCCCAGCAAGGTGGGGCGCTTCTCAGCCTTGGGATGACGTTTCCGGAACCATGGCCGCTCATCCGGCGGTATCCCAGGCTGGTATATGCGCCCTTTGCATTCACGGCCGTGCTGCTGCTGGCGCAGATCGTGATCGGCCGGAATCCCTCTGATCCGTGGGCTTACGTGACTGCCTGGAGGATGGGGTATTACGCCGCAGGCGCAGGGATCTTGCTTTTTCTTGGACAGATGCTGCTGCGCCTGTGGCTCACGCGCTCGGCGCTGATTCGTTTTCAAGCCCTGATGGTTTTGCTGGGCAGTGCGCTGGCCTTTTTGCCCACCAGCGTGTTTTTTATTGCACCTATCTTTGGCTACTGGATCGATTGGCATCCGGTGCGATTTTTGCCATGGCTGCTGTTTTTTCCCCTCTCGATCGCTGTGGCTATCTTGCGCTACCATCTGTGGGATATCCAGGTAGCTATCAACCGGGCATTGGTGTATGCCACACTCACCCCGCTGCTGGGAGGCGTGTTCCTGGCCAGCATCCTGATCCTGCAGGGTTTTTTCACCAGTCTTATCGGCGGT
The DNA here is from genome assembly GCA_041736465.1 of Anaerolineales bacterium. Lineage (GTDB taxonomy): Bacteria > Chloroflexota > Anaerolineae > Anaerolineales > UBA4823 > JAJUJL01. The sequence continues at coordinate 5,696 of JBGSTO010000123.1, forward strand.
ACCACTCCGCTGGCAGTCGCCCTATCGACCCTGGGAACGACGATGCTCTTCAATCCTCTGCGCAATAGGGTGCAGTCTTTCATCGACAAGCGCTTTTTCCGCACACGTTACGACGCCGCCCAAACGCTGTCGGCATTCAGCGCTGCGCTGCGCGACGAAGTCGATCTGGGGAATGTGCAAGCATTGCTGACCCTGGCTGCTCGCCAAACCGTGCACCCGGAAAGCGTCGAGCTGTGCAGCTGTCACCAGGTTGGCACATTAACCCCGCTGCTGATTTCAGATACCGATCCACTGCGCGCTGCTCTGCTGGGTTCGGAAGATGGCTTTCTGGTTGAAGATGCCGAGGGGCGCTCTCCCGATTTCCTGGAACGCTCACCCGGCTTGCAATTGCTTCACCAGCAGAAGGTTACTCTTTCCGTTCCACTGATCAGCCAGGGTGAGCTGGTGGCTGTTCTAAACCTGGGCCGCCGGTTGTCTGGGCAGCCTTACTCGCTGGATGACCGCAGGCTGCTCGCTACCCTGGCGGCTCAGGCTGCCCCGGCAATGCGCATCGCCCAACTGGCGCTCGAGCAGAAAGAACAAGCCCTTGCTCGCCAACGTATGGAGCAAGAAATGCGCATTGCCAGTATCATCCAGCACACCTTTCTGCCGCGCGATAAGCTGCCGACCCCCGGTTGGGCGGTGGAAACGTATTATGCCCCTGCCCGCGCTGTGGGCGGTGATTTCTACGATTATTTTCTTCTGCAGGATGGGCGCCTGGGTATCGTAGCCGGCGATGTGACCGATAAAGGCGTGCCTGCTGCCCTGGTGATGACCGCTACCCGTACGCTGATGCGCTCGATTGCCCTGCAGGGCCTACCTCCCGGAGAAGTGCTGGCGCGCGCCAATAACTTACTGGACCCGGACATTCCGGAAAAAATGTTTGTCACCTGCCTGTACCTGCTCATCGAGCCGAACACCGGGCGGGTGCAGTTTGCCAACGCGGGCCATAACTTGCCATACGTTCGCCGCGGCGACCAGGTGCTGGAGCTGCGCGCCACCGGCATGCCGCTTGGTTTGATGCCAGGCAACTTTTATGAGGAAGGACAGGCGCAGCTTTTCCCCGGCGACTGCGTGCTTCTCTACAGCGATGGGCTGGTCGAGGCGCATAACGTATTGGGCGAGATGTTCGGCTTTCCACGATTGAAAGAGACCCTGGCTGCATTTCCAAAACCTTATCGAGTCATCGAAAGATTGCTGGAATCTTTTTCGGCATTTACCGGTCAAAGCTGGGAGCAGGAAGACGATGTTACCCTGTTAACCATTCACGTTGACCCTGCCCGGGCCTTAGCATCTGCGCCGGTGATTGATGATTTCGTGCATGCCGGGCAGGCTGTTTCGCACAGCCCCACGCTGCATTAAGATGAGCAATATCCATGAATCCCCGTAAGGAGAGTGAAAGTGCGCACCAATAAGATTGATATCCAGCCCCGCAAGATCGACGCCGAAACCGGCGCCATCGATGTGATTGGCGATCTGACCGGCTTTGCCGAGCAGCAGATGGCATTGGCTTTCGACCAGCTTGTCGAAGGCGGCGCAAGACGCATCGTCTTCGTCTTTGATCGCATGGAGTTCATGAACAGCTCCGGTATCGGGCTGCTGATCACTTTCCTGGTGCGGGCAAACCGCAAACAAATCCAGTTAGCGGCAGCCGGTCTCAAAGATCACTTCCAGCACCTCTTCGAGCTGACCCGCCTCAAAGACCCCATCCCGGTTTATCCGGATGAGGCTGCGGCGCTGGCTGCCTGGGCGGCAGCGCAGTCTTAGCCGTGAGCATCAGCCAGGGAGAATCGTCAAATGGCAGAGCATATCGAGCCAAAATCTAAGCGCGAGCTCCTGGAAATCTTGCAAGATGAGAAGGGTCGGTTGGATGAGGTCATCGGACAGCTCACCAAGGACCAACTGCTCGAGCCGGGCATTGAGAGCGGTCGCTCCGTCAAGGACATCCTCGCTCACATTATCGACTGGGAACAGCGCATGATCCGATGGATCCAGGAGTCGGCGGCAGGTCTGGTGCCCCAGCGTCCCGCTCCTGGTATGACCTGGAACGACCTCGACAAGCTCAACGAGCAAACGTATCTGCAGAACAAGAATAAGGCGCTGGCGGAGGTGCTGCCGGCCTTTGCGAACTCATACAACCAGGCTCTTGTGGCTGTCCAGGGGCTGACGGACGAGGACCTCTTCGATGGATCGCGCTTTGCATGGCGCGATGGCGACCCAATGTGGCATATGGTGGCTGCCAATACCTGGTGGCACTACAAGGAGCATCGCGAGCAGATCGAGACCTGGCTGGAGGAGCGTGCCTGACCGGCAGATACAGCCGTCTGGCGAGGTCGTTCTAAGATTATCGAGTCCTGGCAGCCTGGCTTGCCTGGCAAGAGCACTTTGAGTGCGAGAATTGCTGCCGAAATGCATAACCGCAGGAAGGTCTTCTGGCTGATCGCGTCGATTCTAGCCAGCTCGATGCTGGCTTGCAGCGGTATTTCCGAAACTGCTCCAACGCCGCAGGAGCTACCCATTTCTGCGGCAGTCCCTGATAGAGAGGCGTCGATCCCCGTCGATGCGGTCAAAATGTCGCCCGAAACTGACCAGCACCCACCGCTTTTGTATTCCAACGAGTACGAAAACCCCATCCCTTTGCCGGGCGCCGTCAACACCTCAGGAGCCGAGGACTCGCCCTTCATCACCCCCGATGGGAAGACATTTTATTTCTTCTTCACTCCAGACGTGGAGGTTCCAGCTGAGAAACAGCTGCTAGATGGCGTCACGGGCATCTACGTTTCTCACAAAGTAAACGGAGAATGGGCGAAGCCGGAAAGGATCGTACTGCAAGATTCCGGTAAACTGGCCCTGGACGGCTGCGAATTCGTTGCGGGGGATACCATGTGGTTTTGTTCGGCAAGAGAAGGATTTTCAGGCATCCACTGGTTTAATGCCCGGCATGAGAACGGCAGGTGGCAGAACTGGCAAATCGCAGATTTCGACCCGTCCTATCAGGTGGGCGAGCTGCACATTACCAGCGATGGCGGCGAGCTGTATTTTGCCTCCGAACGTCCCGGCGGTGTAGGGCAGCTCGATATCTGGGTATCGAAGAACCTCGATGGGATATGGCAAGAACCGGGCAATGTTTCCGCGGTCAATACAGCCGACAGTGAAGGCTGGCCGGCGGTCAGCACGGACGGGGAAGAATTATGGTTTTACAGGAACTATGGGATTTGGAAATCGAAAAAAGTAGACGGGGAATGGCAGGCAGCCGAGCTGATCGTATCGCCGCTGGCGGGAGAGCCTTCGATCGACAGTGCGGGAAACCTGTATTTTACCCATCACTTCTATGCAGATGATAAGATGATCGAAGCGGATATTTATGTCGCGTATAAAAAATAGGATTATGAAGATGGCGATTTGTTTGCCGCTGCCAGTTCCACCTGCTCGCCCTTAAGTGTAAACAAACTCACACCAAACCCAATACACATGATCACTGCTCCCCCCAGATAGGGGAGCAGTATATTAATGTCGAATACGAAACCCGCGAACAGCGGCCCGGCAATACGCCCCAAGCTGATAAAGGAATTGCTCAAGCCCATGGCAATCCCCTGCGGGATCGTGGCGCGGCGCGAGGTGAGCGACAGCAGAGCAGGACTTTGTATCGAAGCCGCCAGCCCCAGGAAGGCGGTGGTCAGGATGACGGTCACGAAAGAATTGGCCAGCGCCATCAAGACGAAAGCCAGAGCGGTCGCCAGCAGCCCGATTTTGATCACCAATTCATCGCCCCAACGTTTGGTAGCCGGTCCGGCGATCAACCCCTGACTCAGGGCTGAGACCAATCCCAGCACCATCATGATGATGCCGACCTGCTCCGTTCCGTAGTCGAATCGTTCCAGCCCATAGAGTCCGAAAACGTTGGCGAAGATCATCAACCCGCAGGTGGAGATAAAGGTCAGCAGGAATAGTGTCCCAATGGGGCTGAAGATGGCTTGCCGCCAGAGGCGCAGGTCCAGGATGGCTTCTCTTTCTGCCACTACGCGCGCTTGAACAGGATGGGTTTCGGGTAAGAAGACGATTGCCAGCACCAGGGATATAAATGCCAGCCCTGCGGCGATGAAGAAGGGTATCGACAGGGAGGTGGTCGCCAGGAAGCCGCCTGCCGCCGGGCCGATGATGGTGCCAACCCCGCCGGCTGCACCGAGCAAGCCCATTCCCCCGCCGCGCTCTTTTTCCGGGGTGCTGTCTCCGATATAAGCCATGGTGGTCGGCGCGGTGGCGGACGACAGAATGCCGGACAGGATGCGGGCGGCAAACAGCATCCACAACTGGGTGGCAAGCCCGAACCACACCATGGTGAGGACGTAGCCCAAAATCCCAATGAGCAGGATCGGCTTGCGCCCGTAGCGATCGGAAAGCCCTCCCCAGATGGGGCCGAAGATCAGCCGCATGACGGCATACGATGCCACCAGCAAGCCCAACTCCATCCCGCCTGCGCCCATGCTCTCGATGTAGAAGGGCAGGATGGGGATGATGATCCCGTAGCCCAGCATGACCACAAACAGCACGAAGGTCAGGATATACAGGTTGCGTTTGGATGTGTTCACGGTTTTGCCTTATAAGATCGTCACCGTTCCTGTGCTGCCATCGACGGTGATGGTTTGCCCGCTGCGAATGCGCTGCGTGGCTACCCCGGTGCCCAATACAGCCGGTATGCCGTACTCGCGGGCGACGATCGAGCCGTGGCTCAGCGGCCCGCCGATATCGGTGACCACGCCGGATGCCATGGCAAACAGCGGCGTCCAGGCGGGAGTGGTGATCTCAGCTACCAGGATCTCTCCGGGCTGCATCTGGCTGAAATCTTCTGTGCCCAGCAGCAGGCGGGCTGCGGCGGTGACCTGTCCGGGGCTCGCTGCCACACCTTTAATGATGCTGCCAACCTGCTCTTCGGCGCTGGTGGGCAGGAAGGCGTCCATTTTGACACCCATCACCCGGCTCTTGGGCGGCAGCTGGTGAGGCGGAGATGCCTGTTTCCGAGCGCGCCACTCTGCCTTACGCCTCTGAATATCAACGGTGAGGTTCTGGAGCGGCTGGCCGTGCTCCAAAGCCGCCGCTGCATGCTCGACTTCGAGGCGCTCCAGCCAGTAGATGTCACCTGGATCGTGGATCGCGCCAGCTGCGGCGAAACGCACCCCCAGTTCGTGCAGCAGGCTGCGCAGCACAGGGTAGCCCAGGCCAATGTCGAAGATGCTGTCCTCGCGCAGGCGGGTGAAGCTCTGCGCCAGGCGCAGCGTCCAGCGGAAGATGCGCAGCTTCAATCCTTTGAGCTTGCCCAAAGCGACCTGCACGGCTTCTTCACGGCGCTGTACGGATTTTTGCTGGCGCGCGTGCGGATCGGCGCCCTTGCCCGAGACAAACAGCTTGAACGCTTCCAGCAGCGGCAGCGGTTCGTCCAGCGGCAGCGGCCTGGCGAAGTCCAGGTCGTAGATGCTGTAACCGTACTCCGCCAGATAGGCCTGGAAACGGCGCTGCCACTCGCGCCAGTCCTCGCCAGAGAGCGAATCTTGGCTGGAGAGCGCCTCGCCCTTGGAGAGTTGTGCAGCCAGCCGGCTGGATGGCGTCGCCAGCAGGTGAGCTGCCAGATCGCTGCGCTCGCGGCACCACAACGCCAGGTCGTAGAGCGCCTTCTCGGCCTGGATGGGTGTGCTGTCGGCGCCCAGCAGCAAGGTCGCCGCGGGTGGATCGCCCTCGCTCCTGGCAAACCGGTCGTAAACGGCAGTGAACAGCCCTTCGGCGCCGGCGGCTGAGCCCAGTGTATCTACCTGGATCATGGTGAGGTAGTCGGTCATGCCGGCGATCAGTGCCTGCACACCTTCCAGGAGCTCAACCGCGCTCATCTCGCCGGGCGACCGGTGCCGCCAGCGGGCTGCGACCTGGGCATATTGAGGGCGCGCTGTTTCGCGGTAATGACGCTCAGCGCTGCGCAGCAGGCGCGGCAGAGCAGGCCCCATTCTGAACAACACCCACAGCCAGTCCCGGCAGCCCAGATTGACATACATGTAGGCGTAGCCGTTAATTGTGGTCACAAAATTTTCTGTAAGGGCGGTCTTACCTCCAATCATCTGCGCTAAAGTCCGTCCCATGGCATCGTTGATAGCTGGCACACCCATCGTCGCAAACAGGGGCGTCAGCGGATTGGGCATGAAATCGACGACGCTGCCGCGCGCGTACGAGCCCTTGGGATCGGGCATACGCCACTCGGTTGGCGGTTCAATCGCCGGCGCGAGCGGCGGCTCGGGCAGCGCGGTGATGGGACGCGCTTGCAGGATAGCGAAAACGCCGCCAGCCAGCGCCCATTCGATATCCATGGGCATGCCGAACAGCGCCTCGATCTGCACCCCCAATCGCACCAGCTGCGCGGCGGACTGGTCGTCGAGCACCGCAGCGCGGCGTAGCTCGGCAGGCACAGGCTGCTCGTGAGTGCCGCCCTGCACACGCACGGTCATCCCCTGCTTGTCAGCCACCTGGCGCTCCAGCACCGCGCCGCTGGTCTTATCCAGGATTAACGCGTCGGGCGTCACCAAACCGCCGACGACCGCCTCGCCCAGACCCCAGGCGGCGCTGATCATGGCCTGATCGCGCTGTCCGGTTACCGGGTTGGCGGTGAACAGGATGCCGGCGGCTTCGGCGGGCACCAGCGCCTGGACCACTACTGCCAGGCTCAGCCCCTGGAGGCTGATTCCCTGCTGCGCCCGGTAGCCGATGGCGCGCGCCGTCCATAATGAGGCCCAGCAGCGTTTGATGGCCTCCTGCACCGCGGTTGCTCCTTCGATGTTGAGATAGGTTTCCTGCTGCCCGGCGAAACTGGCCCCTGGCAGATCTTCGGCAGTGGCGGAGGAACGTACGGCGACTACAGGATTGTGCCCGGCGAGTGCGCTGTAAGCTGCGGCGATGGTGCTGGCAATCTGCGGTGGGATGTGCGCCTCAGCGAACAGGGCGCGGATGTCCCTGGACGCCGTTTCCAGCGTGGATGGCTGGTTGGTGTCCACCTGCTCTAAAGCAGCCAATATGCCGGGCTGCAGCTCGTTTGTTTCCACAAAATGCCGGTAGGCGGTTGTGGTCACGTGAAAACCGCCGGGCACCGGCAGGCGGGCAGCCAACAGCCGTGCCAGCGAGGCGGCCTTGCCGCCCACCGCTTCCAGCGTCGCCTGCGGGTCAGCGAGGGGCAATACGTATTCGGATGCCATCAGATTCTCAGCCATGCTGCACCTCCTGCGCATTCGCAGTACTCAGAATCTCTACTGTCCCAATCCCGCCATCGAGGCGCACCCGGTCACCGGATCGCAGCCGGGTAGTGGCGCTGCCGCAGCCGACCACTGCCGGTATGCCCAGCTCACGGGCGACGATCGCGGCGTGAGAAAGCGGAGCGCCCACATCGGTGATCACGGCGGCCGCGCGCGGGAAGAGCGGCGTCCAGCCGACGTTGGTTGTCACTGCTACCAGGATCTCGCCCGGTTGGAGCTGGTCGCCCTGCTCTGGCCCCTCCAGCACGCGCACTGTGCCCTCCACGCAGCCAGCGGCGCCGGCAAAACCGCGCAGGATGGCAGAAGTAGATATCGGAGCCTTTGCAGTGGCATCATAGATGTCACTGCGCCGCTCGGGACCGGCTGCCCACAGGGATGGGTCGAAAGGCCCGCGGATGATCATCGGGTAGGGTGGCAGGGCGTGGTAGCGCTGGTATGTTTCCCGGCGAGCAGGAATAAACTGCACAGCAGCCTCCTGTCCTGCCAGCAGGTCGAGCAGCTCATCGATGGTCAGCAGGAAGATGTCATCGTTTAGATCGGTCAGCTCGCCGGCGCGCAGCGCCCATTGGCGCTCAACCCACAGAAAGCGAGTGATCTCGTCGCGCACGGCTTCGCGCAGGCGAGCTGCCGGGCCGACTTTTTTTATCTGGCGGCGCAGCTTTTGCGCCTGCTTCGGGTAACGCCTCTGCAGTCGCTGCCAGGCGGCTTCGAACTCAGCGTGGCGCCGGGCAAGCAGCGCGTCCACATCTACCGGGTTATTTTTATATTCTGCCAGCTGCCTGTCGAGCCAATCCGGATTCTCAGCGGGGCGGGGCAAGGATAACTCGGCTTCGTGCGGCCCGCGATGACCATATTTTTCCAGGTATTCGGCTCGGCTCATCTTCCCCTGCGCCACCTGTGCGATGCCGACTACCGGACCCAGGCTGGCGAGCATATCTCCTTTGCTGCTAAGGTTGGAAAACAGGCTGTTTGCATCGGCTTCGCCAACCAGTGTGACCAGCTCTTGCTGAAGCTTCATGCTTGCCTCCAGCGGCTGGGTGGAGCCGCCCATAATCCACACGCCGTCCGCCAGCCAGGACATAATTTCCTGGTGCCATAAAGCGGCCAGCTCACCCTTATCTCTCGTCTGCACAATACGTTGGCGTAGAGACTGGCAGCGCCTGTGGTTCGTCGCCAGGAACTCAGGGATTTTTTTACCGCCACCCTTTTCTTTCAGGCCCAGGCTGATCATGCGCGGCAACGCCAGCAGCATGGTTGAACGCGGCAGCGGGACGGTCGGGATTTCGAGGCCCTGGGGCACGCTGCCCAGCAGGCTGCGCATCTGCTCAACGGCGGCAGCTTTGCTCTTGCCCAGCGCGGTCAGCATTGAGATGCTGACGCTGACGTTGGCATAGAAGCGACCGCAAATGTTGCCGGACAGATGATAGCCCGGCAGAAAGCTGATCTGGCTCCAGACTTTTTCGGTGATGGAGTAGTTCAGCGGGCTCATCACATCGGGCCGGGCCTCACCAAAGTTGTTGCGCGACCAGAGAAAGTCGCCAGTCAGGCTATCGTTCCACTCGCCATTTTTCGGGTTGAAACCGTTTACTTCAGTCATTTTGCACCTCCTCCGTGCTCTCGGCTTCGATGAGGCGCAGGGCGAGCAGCGTCAAGTTTAGATCCCACAGCTTTCCCAGCACCCCCCGCAGGGCAGCCTGGTCAGCCACAGGGCCGGTCAGCGTGGTGACAGGCGGCTGGTTGGTGGCTCGGGTAAGCCGGATGGATAGACCGTTGAAGTACTCCTCCCAGCTGTGATCGATCACACCGCGCACCAGGATTTCATAAATGGCTGCTGGATCGTTCATCATCGGACTCATGCCTGTATCCTTTTGCCCGGTTGATCATTCTCTCAGTGCAGGGAATGACCAGCAAGGGCATGTTTACAGTATAGAATACAGCCGGGGGGATGTCATCCACCAGGAGGGGGATCGGGTGGGGGAAAAGGTTTTGTCCGGCAAGTTTGAGGCAGTCATCGAGGTGGAGTGACGCCCGCCGGCAGACTGGGCTAGATCAGGTTCAATTCCCGCGCTCGCTGCACGGCGTCCCAGCGTCTGTGTACGCCCAGTTTTCCATAGATGCTCTTACAGTGCGTGCGCACCGTGCTTACGGCGACTACCAGCTCACTGGCAATCTCGGGGTTGGACATACCGGAAGCCAGCAGCCGCAGCACTTCCAATTCGCGCTCGCTGATAGGCTCGGGCAGCGTGCGAGTACGGTGCGACAGCGCTGCAGCCTGTTCGCCAGGCTCCAATCCCCCGGAAATCGCCAGCAGCTTTGACACGTAGGCGGGGGCAATACCCTGAGAAGCAGCCTTCTGCAGAAGCCGGATCATGGCATTCCCTTCGTCGAGGAAGATGCGCATGTAGCCGCCCGGCTCAGCCAACGAGAGCGCTTCGCTCAGCGCCTCGATGGCTCGAGCGTTTTGGCCTGCGCGTTGAAATGCCAGGGCTCTCAGGATCTGGGTTTCGATGATTAAATCAATGCGCTTTAATCCCCTTGCCAGCCCCAACAGGGCATCCAGCAGATCCAGCGCTTCCACCGCCCGCTCTTGCAGGATGAACAGGCGCGCCAGCACGAGATGCTCGTATTTGCGGACACGATCACTGATGTAATCCAGTCCTTCTTCGATGGCGGACTGCTTCTTCAGCAGAACGACAGGCACCAATCCTCTTTTATTTGCCCAGTGCATGGCCCCAGCAGCATCTCCAAGCATGATCAAAAAATATGCTTGCTGCAGATCGGCAATCACGTCGTCCAGATCGGTTGAATCGGAGCTTTGCGCGATTCGGCAAGCAGTTTCGATCGCCTGGCGAGCTCCGTCCACATCGCCCTGCGCCAGCCGCAGGCGGGCCAGGGGAAAGTAAGCATCGAAGGAGGCCATCTCGCTCCACTGGCGGTAAAGCTCGATGCTCTCTGCCAGGTACTCGCCTGCTTTCTCCAGGTTGTTCCATTCCCGCTCAAGCTCGCCCAGCCCGAACAAGGCTTCGCTGGCGATGGGCAGGCGCTGCCCCTGTGGACCGGTGGCTGCTTGCAGCGCCTGCTGCAGGATTTCTCTGGCACGGTGCAGCCGTCCTTGGCGCATCTGCAATTTGGCCCGGTTGCATAAAGCAGTGACCGCGATCAGCAGGTTACCGGCATCCTGGGCCATCTGGAAGACTTCTTTAAGCATCTGGCTGCCCGCCCGAGGATCCATTTCCGCCAGGCTGGCCTGGCTCAGGATCCAGGTCATGATGCTCCGCAGAAAGCGGTCCTTTTCCGGAAGCTGCTGTAAGGCCTGCCGGCTGAGCTCAACGGCGCGGAAGACATCAGCCCGGAAGAGGCTGAGATACGCATCGAGAGCGGCCATGCGACCGGGCATCATCTCGCCGCCTTCCTGAGCTTCTTGAGCGCCAGCCAAAATCTGTATGCGCTGCTCAACGGCTGCCAGCGGGCTGCCGCTCATCATCATCGCCCAGGCGTGGAAGAAACACAGCGTCGGCCGGGAGCGCACGAGTTCGTCCGGCAGTCTCTCCATCCATTTTAAAAGGGTGGTTAACTCGCTGCGCATCAGGGTTGCTTCCAGACTGCTTTCGACCAGCAGGGCAGCGCGTTCAAAATCGCAGGCTGAGAGCGCGTGTTCGATCGCCGCGGATATCAGCCCGTGCTGCTCGTGCCAGGCGCTGGCGCGCCGGTGCAGCGCGGGTACTGCCTCAGGAGACGTTTGCTGCAGGCGTTTGTGCAGCAGATCGGAGAACAGCCTGTGATAGCGATACCACTCTCGTTCGCCATCCAATGGCAGGATAAATAAATTCGCCCGGTCCAGCAGGTGAAGCATGGCTTGGCTGTTGTGGTTGCCGGTAACGGCATCGCACAGCGGAGCGCACATCCGCTCCAGAATGCAGGTTTGCAGCAAGAAAACTTTCACCTCGTCCGGCTGGCGGTTGAAAACCTCTTCGGTCAGGTAATCGATGATAAAATGGTGTCCGCCGGTAAAGCTTTCGATAAAGTCTGCGATATCCCTGCGCCCTTGCAGGGCTAAACCTGCCAGATGCAAACCGGCGATCCAGCCTTCCGTTCGCTGGTGCAGCGCCAAAACCTCTTTTTGATCCAAAGCCAGATCGGCAAACGATTGGAAGAACTCGCCGGCTTCGCTCTCCAAAAACCTGAGTTGGGCTTCACGAATTTCGACCAGCTGTCCGAGGCCGCGCAAACGCGCCAGGGGAACCGGTGGGTCGGCGCGCGCAATCAGGATGAGATGCAGATTGGAGGGTAAATTTGCCAGCAGGTAAGCCAGCTCGTCGTGGATGGCCTGATTTTCGATCAGGTGATAGTCATCCAGGGTAAGCAGCAGTTGTCTTGGGAGCCGGGTAATTTCATTGATCCAGGTTGCTAACAGTGAGCTGAACGGCGGGTGCTGCGGCGATTGAAGCTCATTCAAAGCCAACTCACCCAATCCGGTGGCGGCATTTAAAGCAGAGAATAGATACGAGAAAAATAAAACCGGGTCATTATCTTTTTCGTCCAGAGAAAGCCAGGCGACAGGTATGCCGGAGCTGCGCGCCCAGCCAGCGACCAGGGTGGTTTTGCCGAAACCGGCGGGAGCAGAGACCAGAGTGAGCTTGCGCTGCAAACCAGAGTCCAAGAGCTTCAGAAGGCGCAGCCGGATGACCAGTGCCGGACGCGCGAGGGGAATGCTGAGCTTGGTGTTGAGCAGCGGAGTTCTTATCCCTGGCTTGGTCATATTACAAACACTCGATCACTTGAGCCGTTGAAAATATCTGGTAACCACGCAGTTCAATGAAGAAGTGGGAGTTCCCCACCAACTGCGCGCCTCTTATTATTATAAGACCCATTTCGGCGCGCTCCCCATTTTTTGGCTGAAAGAAGGCAAATATCTAGCGTTGCAGGCCACGCTGGAGTGGTACCGGAAATGGCTCGCTGAAAACCATCCATAAAAAAAGGGGAGTGTTCGGGCGCAGCCCGCCCGAACACTCCCATAAGCTGCAGTATCACACCTGGCAGGTCACACCGCCAGGCCTGTTGTTGTTTCGCCAGCCAGGCTGGCCTTTACCAGCCGGTACAGCTCGACGATCGTCTCAATAACTGTTACCAGCAGAGCGATGCCAAAGGCCATGCGGAAGGCTTGCATGCCGACCATCTGCCAGTTGTTGGCTGCATCTTCAGCCAGGCGCTCGATGGAAGTGATGAAGCCGGATGCGCCTCTTTCTGCCAGCCAGGCATTGTGACCCTGGAACAGCAGGTACAGCACGGCGATGCTCAGCACATTGACGGTGATATGCGCCACCCGGCTGAGCGTGCTCCAGCGTCCCTGCCACAGCAGGTAGATATCCAGCCCGATGCTTGCCAGCAGCGAGAAGGTGATCAGGCCCAGGTACTGCACGATTACCGGGTTGGCGAAGAAGCTGCCGCCAGGGAAGATGTAGACGCCGATCCGCTCTGGGAAGGCCAGCAGCAGCGCCAGCAGCACGCTGCCGGCAATGATGCCGAAGATGCGCTCGCCGCGGTTGACATCCTGAAGGTCTTCGATTTGCGGCAGGCTGCGCGGATCCCAGGGCTCATCACCGGTTTCCGGGCGCACATCGAACCACTGCAGGATGGCAAACACGATCACCACGGAACCCAATGTTGCCGGCAGGCTGGAGAGCAGCCCGGCTAAGGTCTCCAGCGGCTGGAGGCTCTCATTGCCAAAGATGATGCCAACCCCGAATGCCAGGATCTGCGCGCCGATGACCGCCGCCAGAGCGATGCCAGCCACCATGCGGAACAGGGGGTACAGGGCTGGACCGATCAGGTACTGTCCCTCGGCCGAATACGAGGCAGCCACTTTCTGGGGCGGACCAAACTCTTTCAGCACGGCGACGATATCGTCGTCGCTTGGTTCGCCTTGCGTGCGGGCTTCCAGGGTGTCAACCAGCACGGAGCGCAGCTCGGCCTGGATGTCGCTGCGGCTTTTACGCGGCAGCCGCCGCCCAACTTCATGGATATAACGATCAATGAGATTCATGGCTTTCTCCTTCATTGGATTTGTTTTCGGTCAAATCTTCCATCACGTTGATCAGACTGCGCCAGTCGGCGATCAGGTCTTCCAGCACACGTGCGCCGGCAAGGCTGATCTGGTAGTAGCGCCGCGGGCGCGAGCCATCGACATTCCAGACGCTTTGCAGCAGACCCTGGGATTCGAGCCTGCGCAGGAGAGGGTAGAGCGTACCCTGTTCTATGTCCAGACCGCGCTCAGACAGGCTGCTGATTAGCGCATACCCGTACTTTGCCTCCTTTAGCTGGCTGAGCGTTGCCAGGACCAGGATACCGCGTCGCAGCTCCTGCGTCAGGTTGGTATAAATTTCAGTGTATTCTTGTTCGTTCATCTTGTAATACATTATACTGTATATAACACAGTAATGTCAAGATATTAATATTATAATATTCGGATCATTATGATATCGAACTGCAATTCTGTAGAAAGCATCCCTATAAGCTCTTGGTGCTGAAGGCTCTGGGCCGCCCCCTCGGCAGGTTAATAAGTCGATGCACAGCGCCGCCGGCTTGGATTACAATAGATCAGGCTCAGAGAAAGAGGACCAGGATTTCCACCTTTTGAGCGCCCATGTAGAATGCAGGTTAGCCCTGAAGAAAGAAGACGAGATGGCAGAATCCCAACCGCCCGAGAAGCAAGATGAAGTGGAGCAGCAGCACGTAAAGAAGCAAAAACTGCAGCAAGAGGAGCGGCAGGTGCTGGAGCAGCAGCAGGCAGATATTCAAAAGCCGCAGCAAGAGAAGCGGCAGCAAGTAGAGCTGGAGCAGGCTGAGGAACGAAAAGTGCAGCAGGTAGAACGGCTGCAGTTAGAGCAGCAGCAGGCAGACCTGCAGAAGCCGCAGCAAGAGGAGCGGGTGCAGTTGGAGCTGGAGCAGGTAGAGCAGCGAAAACGGCAGCAAGTCGAGCGGAAGCAGTTAGAGCAGCAGCAGGAAGCGGATCGAAAACGGCAGCAGGCTGAGCGAATAAAGCTGGAGCAGCAGCAGGAAGCCGAACGAAAACAGCGGCAGAAAGAGTAGCCGCCGAAACGAGTACAGCGCGGGAGCGAAACCCTTCACTGCGTTCAGGATGACATATCCATCGAGGAGAGCGGCGTGCAAAAAATGACCTCCGCAGAGGCCAAAAGCTTCTTGATGCAGGGTACGCGCACCGCCAAGCTGGCGACCGTGCGCGCAGATGGGCGCCCGCACGTTGTGCCCGTCTGGTTCGTACTGGATGGTGATGACCTGATCTTTACCACCTGGCACACAACCGTAAAAGCCGCCAATCTGCTGCGTGAAGCGCGCGTGTGCCTGTGCGTCGATGATGAGCAGCCGCCTTTTGCATTTATCCAGATGGATGGTGTGGCAGACATCCAGGAGCAAGCCGCCGACTTGCTAGAATGGACCACGCGCATCGCCGGGCGCTACATGGGCGACGCGCTGGCTGACGCTTTTGGGAAGCGCAATGCCGTGCCTGGAGAATGGCTGGTACGCGTTCGCCCCGTGAAGATCCTGGCGATCAAGGGGATGGCTGATTGAACGGTGCTCTCACCCGCCGGGTTAAACCGCCTCACGGATGTCGATGATTTCTTGCTCCTCCACCTGGCTTAAGGCTGCGCGAACTTCATCCATCGTAGACCCTGAGATCTTCACCACCATGTCATAGAAACCCGGCAGGCGCGGCGTGGGGTAGACACCGATGCCCATCACGCCCATATTGTGAGCCGACAGGGCGCGGCTGAGCTTGGCGAACTCGCCCTTGCGGTCGGGCATGCGCATGATGACGCGCACGCCCGGAGATGGCATACCCAGCATTTCCTGGAAGGCGCGCAGCAAATCGTGTTCGGTCAGGATGCCGACCACGATGCCTTCTTCGATCACCGGCAGGCAGCCGATCTTGTTTTCGGTCATCGTGCGGGCAGCGCGTTCCACGGTGCGGTCCGGAGAGATGGTGATCACTTCTCCTGCCCGGATCATGATATCCCCGGCCGCCAGGCGTGACAGGTAGCGGGTAATCTCCCAGACGCTCAGGCTGCTGAGCTGCCCGGCTTCTAATGCCAATCTCTGGCGGGTGACCAGCCCCAGCAAGCGTTTGCCCGCCCCAACCACCGGCAGGTGGCGGATGTTGTTCTCGGACATAATTTGCTGCGCTTCCGCCGCCGGCGTGCTGGGCGGGATCAAGATCGGATGGCGGGTCATGCAGTCTTTAACCAGCATGAGATTATTCCTCCCCGGGATTAACGGCCCGTAGTAATGACAGGATCGAAGCTGCTGAGCGTTTCATGGCTCAAGTGGCAGAAGATGCGGTGCTCGCCGGCGCCGGGCTGGTGCTCGAACGTGCGCCAGGGCGGCTCGCTCAGGCATACCTCGGGATCGGGCAGCAAGCTGCGCCGTGGGCAGCGGGTGTGGAAGCGGCAGCCGCTGGGCGGGTTGATGGCGCTGGGTACGGTGCCTTCCAGGCGGATATGCTTTACCTTCACTGAGGGGTCCGGAACTGGCACGGCGGAGAGCAGCGCTTCGGTATAGGGATGGTAGGGCGGCGAGTAGATTGCATCGGCGGGGCCGATTTCCATGATCTGCCCCAGATACATCACAGCCACATAGTCTGAAAAGAAGCGCACCACGCTCAGGTCGTGGGCGATGAAGATCAGGGTTGTGCCCAGGTTATGCTGCACTTCCATGAGCAGATTCAATATGGCAGCCTGCACCGAAACATCCAGGGCGCTGACCGGCTCGTCACACAGCACCAATTCGGGCCGGGAGGCCAGGGCGCGGGCGATGCCCACGCGCTGTTTCTCGCCGCCAGAAAGCTGGCGCGGCAGGCGGTCGAAGTAGTTTTCGCCCAGGCGCATGGCATCCAGCAGGCGAATCACCTCGCCGCGCACCTGTTCTTTGGGCACGGTGCCGAAGCGCAGCATCGGGCGGGCGATCTGCTGCCCGATGGTGTAAGAGGGGTTCATGGTCGAATCCGGGTTCTGGAAGACCATCTGCATTTCCTGGATCAGGTGCAGATCGCGCTCCTGGATGTTGCCGGTGATATCGAAGCCCAAGAACCTGGCTTTGCCATCGGAGGCATCTTCCAGCCCGATCAGTGTTTTGATCAGCGTGCTCTTGCCGCAGCCCGACTCCCCCACCACGCCCATCGTTTTGCCCTTGGGCACGGTGAAGCTGGCATCTTCCAGAGCCTTGACAAAGCGCTTTTCGCCCAGACCGAGCACGTCCTGCAGGCTGCTGCCGCTCACCGGATAATACTTCTTCAATCCGTCCACAACCAGCAGGGGTTCAGCGGTTTGAGCTTCTGGCTGGAGGGTGGGCAGCGGGTTACCTTCGGCGGCTATGATCTCCTCGGAGGGTTTCCAAAGCGCGGGGTCGATCTCCTCGGAAAAGTGGCAGCGCACCATGGTGCCCGAAGGAAGCTGGCGCAGGGCCGGTCGTTCATCACGACAGCGATCCCGGGCGTAATCGCAGCGCGGGTGATAAATGCAGCCCGCCGGGCGGTTGTTGGGCGGCGGCACGCGGCCGCGGATCGGGTACAGGATGCTGGTGCTCTTATCGGCTCCCAGGCGCGGCACACAGCGCATCAAGCCCTGGGTGTAGGGATGCTGGGGGTCGTGATAGATCTGCTGCACCGTGGCGCGCTCGACCATCTCGCCGGCATACATCACACCCACCCGACTGGCAACGCGTGCCACCACGCCCAGATTGTGGGTGATGAACATGATGGCGGTATCGAAATCGCGGCGCAGCTCGGCAATCAGATCCAGCACGGCGGCTTCGACGGTCACATCCAGAGCAGTGGTAGGCTCGTCCATGATCAGCAGGGCGGGGTTGTTGAGCAGCGCCATAGCGATGACCACGCGCTGCTGCTGCCCGCCGGAGATCTGGTGCGGGTAGCGCTGCATCACATTGGCGGGGTCGGGCATGTACACCCGCTCCAGCATTTTTACACAGCGTTCCTGAGCTTCCTCGTCGCTCATGCCGCGGTGCACGGTGAGCACTTCCTTCATCTGGTCGCCCAGCAGCATGGACGGGTTGAGCGCCTGCATCGGGTCCTGGTAGACCATGGCGATCTGGTCGCCGCGCAGGCGGCGCAGGTCTTCGCCGCTGCGGCCCACCAGCTCCTGCCCCTGGAATTTGATGCTGCCGCGCTTGACATAGCCGTTAGCGCCCAGGAAATTGACGATCGCCCAGGCGACGGTGCTTTTGCCGCAGCCAGATTCGCCGACAATGGCATGCGTTTCGCCGCGGTAGATTTCGAAGGTGACGTTTTGCACGGCCTCGATTTCGCCGCCGCGCACTTTGTAGGCCACCGCCAGGTTATCGATCTTCAACACCGGAGGCGTTTCTGGGTTGGGATTATTCAATGCGGTGCTCCTTTCCAAGAGGGGCACAAATGATTTGTCCGCAGATGGACGCAGATAGAACAATTCTGTCCACAGATTACACAGATTTCACAGATTATTAAATAAAAATCTGTGTAATCTGTGGATAAATTTCTTGCATTATCTGCGAAAATCTGCGCCATCTGCGGACGATTCCGGCGGTTCATTTCTGGTAGCGGGTCAGCTCTTCCCGCAGGCCATCGGCAAACAGGTTCAGGCCGATCACCAGGCTGGCGATGGCTACCGCCGGCCAGATGACTGCCCACTGGCTGGCAAAGATTGTGCGCCGCGCTTCGTTGACCATATTGCCCCAGTCGGGATCGGGCGGCGGCAGGCCGATGCCCAGGAAGCCGAGCGTACCGATAGTGAAGATGGCGTAGCCCACCCGCAGCATGGCGTCTACCAGCAGCGGGCCGCGCGCGTTGGGCAGGATCTCGCGGAACATGATGTACCACACGTTCTCGCCGCGCGTTTCGGCAGCGCGAATGTAATCGCGAGTCTTAATATCCAGCGCCAGGCTGCGCGTCAGGCGCGCCACGCCCGGCGCGCCGGTGATGGTAATTGCCAGGATCACCACCAGGTCACCCTGGCCCAGCGCAGCGATCACCACCAGGTAGAGCACGATCTGGGGGAAAGCGATCAGGGCATCCAGGAACTGCATGATGATCTGGTCTGCCCAGCCGCCGCGGTAGCCGGCATTGAGACCCAGGGTGGTGCCCAGCGCCAGCGAGCCGATAACCCCCCACAGGGCAACCCCTCCCGGCAGCACCATCCCGCCCCAGGGCAGGCGCGTCTTGAGCAGGATCAGTTGGGTACCTTTCATCAACCGCGAGAGCGAGTCGCGGCCCAGATCGTCGGTGCCAAGCCAGTTTTGCGCATTGGGCGCCAGGTTCTGAATGAAGAGCTGGGCGTTGGCCTCGTAGGGCGTCCAGAAGAGTGAGATGATGGAAACGACCAGCCAGAAGATGACAATCCCCAAACCGAGGGTGCCAACGCGCGAGTCAAAGATGATCGAGAGGCTTTTCCAGGCTTTTTGCCAGCGGGAGGGCTGCTGTATGCCGGCGGCGGTGCGTGAGATGGTAGCCATGGCTTTTCCTCCGGCTTTTCAGGCGTAGCGAATACGCGGGTTCAAAAAGGTATACGCCAGGTCGCCAATCAGGCGGGTGGCGATGGCGATGGCTACGGTGAGCATGGCGGCGGCCTCGACGCCGTAAAAATCGCCAAAGATGGCGGCGTCGTAGATGTACTTGCCAAGACCGGGGAAGCCAAAGATCACTTCTACTACCACCACACCGCCGATCAGCCAGTTGACGTGCAGCATGATGATGGTGATGGGCGCCATCAGCGCATTGCGCACGGCGTGGCGCAGCACCACACGACCGAAGGGCATACCCTTCAAGATAGCGGTGCGGATGTAAGCCGAGTCCATCACTTCCACCATGCTGGCGCGGGTCATGCGCGCCACGTAGCCCAGCTCCACCGCTGCCAGGGTCATGACCGGCAGCGCCAGCAGCTTGGGATCGGAGAAGATGGCATCCGGCTTCAGGAACACTGCCACGGCGGGCAGCACTTTCAGCCAGATGCCGAAGATTAAGATCAAGAAGATTCCAGTGACAAACTCCGGCGTGGCGGTGGCGCCCAGGCTGGTGATCGAGATGATGCGGTCCAGCGGTTTGCCCTCATTGATGCCTGCCAGGATGCCGAAGAAAAGCGCCAGCGGCATGACGATCAGAAACGCTACGCCTGCCAGGGTGAGGGTGTTCTTAACGCGCGGAAACAGCGTGACTGCCACCGGGCGTCCGGTGAGCAGGGAGATGCCCGGGTCGCCGCGCAGCAGGCCGCGCCGCAGGGGCAAGAATTCTACAGGTCCATCCTTAAGCTCTCTAAAGCCGGTCATCGTGCGCTCGTACACCACCACGCCCTGACCGCGCATCCACTTGACGGCGTTGTTCTTGGTGTCTACCCCCCAGAAGAATTCGCCGCCCGCCTCCGGCATCCAGCCTCCTGGGTAAGGCTGGGCGATGGCGGTGCCGTCCGGCTGGCGCAGCAGCGCAAACAATTCGCCGTCTTCGAGCTTCCAGCGGGTGAGCTGTCCATCGACGTCTGCCCACCACTCCTCTTCTGTGGTGGTCGGATTGATCGTGGTAACCAGGGGGAAACCCACCTGGCGGCTGGCGCGCCAGCTGCTGCCCACCAGCCAGTCGACGTAGCGCAGCCAGGCGGGATCATCCAGACCGAGCTGCGTGCGGTAGGAGGCGCGCTGTGCTTCGGTGGAGAACACGCCCAGGATCTTCAGGGCGATATCGCCGCTGCCCACTTCCAGCAGGAAAAACAACGAGATCGAGACCAACAGCATGGTCACGATCGTAGAAACCAGGCTGCGAATCAAGAAGCGGGCCATGATTTCTCCTAAGATCTAGAGGTGGGGGTTTGGGGTATTCAATCGGGCGCAGCCCGATTGAATACCCCAGCTTCCCAGATTAACGGTTGCGGGTCAGTAACGCTGCAGCGCTCAAGCAGCGGAGTCGTCGATCCACACTTCGTGCAGCAGATCATACTCGGTAGGATGGGCAGCGACGTTCTGGAACTTCTTGGGGAGGATGTTCCAAACCGCTTTCCAGTAGGCGATGCCGACCGGGCCGCGCTGCATGAAGATGTCTTCCACCTTGCACATGATGGCGCGGCGGGCTTCCACATCCAGCGTGCGCTCGGCTTCGCGCACCAGATCCTGGAATTCCTGATCCACCCAGCGGGTCTCATTCCACTCGACCGGCTTGCCATCGGCGTCGCCGAAGTAGCCCAGCGGCAGCACCATGGTATCCAGCGGGCGGTGCGTCCAGGAGGTCATGCCCAGGTCCACTTCGGTCCAGCGGGACCAGTAGCCGTCCGGGGTCGTGATGTCCAGGGTGATATCGATGCCGCCGGGGGCAGCCATTTCCTTGAGCGCCTGAGCGTAGGCTGGCTCTTCCAGGTCGTTCTTAGTCGCCAGGGTGACCTTGATGCCATCCGGGTAGCCGGCTTCCGCCAGCAGCGCCTTGGCGCCTTCAGGATCGTACTTGGGAGCGGGCTTGTCGCAGTAGGCCGGGTGGATGGGGGCTACGTGGGCGTCGATGCC
Source organism: Anaerolineales bacterium (assembly GCA_041736465.1). Taxonomy (GTDB): domain Bacteria; phylum Chloroflexota; class Anaerolineae; order Anaerolineales; family UBA4823; genus JAJUJL01. The sequence continues at coordinate 26,569 of JBGSTO010000123.1, forward strand.
CAGGTCGCCCTGACCGTAGTATGCCAGCTGCAGGATGCGCTCGCGATCCTGGCACATCTTGAGGGCGTTGCGCACGCGCACGTCCGTCCAGGGATCCACGTCCACGCGCATGCGCAGCACGGTGGTGACCGCGGTGCCGGCGGTGAGCACCTGGAAGGCCGGGTTGTCCTTCAACGCCTGCCAGTCGGCGGCGCGCGGCTGGTACATGCAGTCGATCTGACCGCCCAGCATGGCAGCTACCGCGGCGTCTTTCGCCAGGTTGACGTAGATGATCTCGTCCAGGTAGGGCAGCGGCTGGCCATCGGCGCCCATCTTCCAGTAATCCGTGCGGCGCTTGAGCACAGCGCGTTGACCTTCGGAGTATTCAGCCAGGGTGAAGCCGCCGGTGCCGATGGGCTGCTTGATGAAGTCGCCCTCGAAGCTGCGGTGCATGATATTGGCGGGATAGTGGAACAGGTGCTCGGGAACGCCGATGTTGGCATCCTGCAGGTGCATGCGCACGGTGTACTCGTCTACTTTTTCCACATCCTGCATGCCACGCAGGTAAGCGAGCAGGCTGAGCATGGAAGAGCCAACGTCCGGGTTGAGCCACTGCTCGAAGTTGAACAGCACGTCATCGGCGGTCAGCTCGTCGCCGTTGTTGAACTTGACGCCCTTGCGAATGAACAGCGTCCAGGTCTTGATGTCTTCGCTGGCTTCCCATTTTTCCAGCAAGTAGGGGCGGGTGATGTTATCCGGCCCGGTCTGGGTCAGGTATTCGGCCACGTGAGCGACCACGTTGGACTGCTGCACCCAGGAGAAGCGCGCCGGGTGGTCGATCTTCTGCAGTTCCATGCCGCGGGTAAAGGTGCCGCCGCGTTTGATGGTAGGTGCTGCTGCGGCGGGCTGTGTGGCGGCGGCAGGCTGCTCTGTGGCGGGGGCGGCAGAAGGTGTGTCGAAGTCGACGTCGCGCAGGCGCCGAGGACACTGCAGGCCGCTGCACACAGCAACGCCAGTTTGAGGGGCATCTATCTCTCCATCGTTTGTCCGAAGTCGGACCTTAGACCGTTTGCATGTCAGGGTTTTGACGGCTGCGCCGCCGCATCCCGCTGCACGCTCGCGCCAGTCAGGCCGATCTCCTGCGATGTCACCACCACGACTTGCCCCGAACTCGCCAGCGCCTCGGCGATGTTCTGGCGCGTTTGCATTTCCAGCATGGCGAGAATGGCGGCGGTGGAGCCCGCTTCGCGGCCCTTGAAGGCGTCAGCGAGCTGG
>JBGSTO010000176.1:0-3082 GCA_041736465.1 Anaerolineales bacterium
CTTTGTGGCAACCTGGTACCAGCCATCGGCTTCGATGAGTTTAATTGCGTCACGTACTTTCACAGTTGAATTTTAACATAGAAGCATCCACTGTTCCATTTGATTGATTCGCTGAGCGCGGCGAGAGGCGGTGTAATCAGCGGCGCGCCCAGACGCAGTACTGCGATTAAGGAGCCGGGTTGTTTGCGTGGTAAGGCCGCGCACCCGAAGACGCTTGCCCCGGTAAGAACGGGCTGCCCTTGAACATAATCCGGCGTTAGCGGCTGTTCATCCCTTCGTTCGTGTGATAAAGTTGTGCGCAATAATGCTGCCACAATTTCAGATAGGAGCTACAGACATGAGAAAACTTATCGTTGCTGAGTTCATTACTTTAGATGGCGTGATTCAGGCGCCGGGCGGCGCCGGCGAAGATACCGATGGCGGCTTCGTGCACGGCGGCTGGACATTTCCGTACTGGCACGACGACATCGGCGCCCACTTCTTCGAAGCGATGTCCCAGGCAGACACGATTTTGCTGGGAAGAAAAACATGGCAAATCCACGGCGAGGCGTTCGAGCCAATGCCAGAGGGCGATCCATTTGGCGACGTGATGAACGCCGTCCGCAAGGTGGTCGTATCTACCACGTTGAAATCGGCTGACGGCTGGCGCAACTCGACCATAATCAGCGGCAGCGTCGTCGAAGAAGTGCGTAAGCTGAAAGAACAGCCCGGCAAAAACATCCTGAGCGACGGCAGCAGCGTGCTGATGCATACATTGATAGAAAACGATCTGGTGGACGAATACGCCTTGCACGTTTATCCGCTCGTGCTGGGCAGCGGCAAGCGGCTGTTTCCGGAAGGGATGCGCGTCAACCTGAAACTCATTGACTCCCAGCCGCTTCCCACGGGCGTGTTATACCAGCGCTACCAGCCTGCCAGATGAAGCGAAACCTGAGAATGACATAACGAAATTAGGAGGATAGCCGCTCATGCAAAATTCGAGCTTCCTCGGATTAGCCGTTGCACTAGGAAGCGGCCTTATGATTGGTATTCAGGCGGCATTTTTCACCCTGATCGGGCGAACCATCGGCCCCGCACGAGCCAGCCTGGTGCTGAATGGGATCGCTGGAATTCTGGCAGGAGCGGTTGTGCTGGCCGCGGTCGCTCTCCAGGGTGGGAAGCAGTGGCAGTTTTCCCGCGGCACCCTGGTACCGGCGGTCATTGCCGCTGCAATGGGTATTCTCATTGTGATGGGCGTCTCCTTCTCCTTCCAGCGGATGGGGATTGCTGCGGGAATTGCGACCCTCTTCCTGGGACAGATGCTGATCGGCGTCATTGTCGATACCCTGGGGACGGCAGGCGGCGAACCCATCCCGCTCGACCTGCGCCGGATCCTCGGTCTGGTGGTTATGGCTATTGCGATCGCGCTGCTCGCTCCACGCCAGTAAGGAGGAAGCTGGGTGAGAGCGGTTTCTCGCCGAACCATCGTATCTAAGGATTCTGGGGCCTCACTGGCGGCTTCCTGGCGCAAAGCCTGATCCCGGTGCAGATCGGGTTTCCGCAGGAGATCGGGGCGCAGGCGCTGGCACGCCTCTCACCGAACACGCAATACGCCGAAGCGATGGTGGCGCTGCTCCAGCCGCAGGTGCGCTCACTCGCCTGACTGCTGCCATTCTCGCAGCCGGCGCTGCTGGTTTGGACTCAGTTAATGGGTCTGATCTATTGTTGGCTACAACGTTACAGCAATATATTCTGCCAGCGTGTGGTTTTCAGGGATCGGTAATTTGTCTTCGATCATGCCCTGAATGTGCATCTGCACGGCCTCATGCATATTGCGCTCCGTTTCCTCGCGTGTCTTGCCCGTAGCAACACAACCAGGTAAGTCAGGGCAATATGCTGAATAATTGCTTTTTGCTTTTTCGATAATGATAAGAAAGCGATACATGGTCACCTCTCGCTTCTTCTTAGGCAGGTTCCTGGCACACGCCAGCCACTATTCCCAGTTGGGCTGCCTGGTGGGTTTCGTAAATTTATTCGGCGCCCATGCGCCTAGCTTACCTGAAATTCCTCAAATTGCCTATCCACTCCTGCGAAATGTGGGCTGTGTATAATTAGAATGAGAAATTCCAGCCCTTAATACGAATTGAGATACCCGGCCACGCCCTTGAGCAGGGTAATTTAATGGATCCCGCCTTGCACGCGTACGGGGGTAGGTTATGAGTAGGTTATCCGTGGCACGGGTAATCGCTACATAGAAAAGCCTTTTCTTCTCCTCTAGATCAGCTCCAAAAGCTTGACCCGGAAGCCAAGCCTGCTCAAGCCCGGGTAATACAACCGTCTTTTTTGTAAGTCCTTTAGACCCATGCATGGTAAGGAACAAAACTGAGTGCCTATCCTCGGCCGGCAACGCAAACTCAGGTAACACACGGTCACAGAATGTATTTATCACCTCATCCTGGTCACTCTTTTCTAATTGAATTTGAAAGTCTTCAATTAGGGGTTCTAATTGTTCCGGTTCATATCCGAAACGATTGGATAGTGCAATAGAAATAAGCTGTGGATCCTGCGAAGATAGATTGTGACACAATTCAATAAAAGCCTCACCGTCAGCCAAAGCAGTGCCTGATAAAACTCCGGCGGAGATTAGTCGATCCATGGCTTCAGAGGGTGAGAAGCCGTGCTGAAGTATAAGTCTCACCAATTCCAGCTTGTGGCGCGGTTTGACAGCGGAGAACGACTCAAGTATTAAACGTTCAATAAATCTCTGTTTAGGGTGACAAACTAACTCTAGCAGAAGTGTCAGTTGTAGTCTTCTCGGATGAGATTCTGGCTTACCTTTATAAGATGGGATATGTGGGCTGATACTCTCAAAGTAAAAATCTAACACCCTATGCGTTGGAAAAAGGCACACAATCCCGTCTTTCGGTGATGGGTTCTCGGGTATTTCTACCACCTTTGCAGCAAGGTACTCGACTAAGAGCCTATCCGAAAAATAATTGAAAAGGGAGACGAAACCTGATAGAACAGGGTTTGCGAAAATCCAATCTAAAAGGCAACGTCTCCATGACAAAGGATAGCACAAAATCGAAAAGCATATATCGTA